>QBMO01000084.1 GCA_003242075.1 Alphaproteobacteria bacterium | reverse complement strand
ATGGAGGGCGCGATGAACTAACACTGAACCCGGACGCGCGAATGGGGGCCGGTCAGCGAGTTGTTGCGTTTTTGGGGCACGACCCGACAGCACCATCTTCAAGTGGCGGCGAACGCCTCAGGGCTGCTCGTCGGCGACAGGGGCTCTCCCTGAAGGCGCTCGCCAGGGCCCTTCCCTGCGACGAAGCGACTGTGACGAAGTGGGAGGCGAACTGCGCGAAGCCGCGACTGCCCCAGGCGCAAGCGCTGGACGGACTACTGGGGACTGATTGGAGAGGCCCCGCAACGGGAGACTGACATCGCACGTGACTCGCGCGCCATAACGCAATACCCTGAGCGTTCCAGATAGGCCGCAATGAACGCCAAACTTGGATTGATCGCTGTCGCGGTGGCGTTGCTGGCGATCAACGTGCCGGCGACCGCGCAGGCCCCGGCACCCGACACAGTGCTCTCGGGGTCCCTTACTCGTGCGCAAGAGGCGGAGCGGGAACGCCGCATCGCCACACTTGAGGGTGAACTCAGATCGCTGGCCTCTGAAACACAACTGCAAGAGGCCGCCGTACGAAATGTTGCCGTAGAAATCTTCAATGCCCGACCAGACTTAGATTTTGAAACCTACGTCGCACTAACTGGCGCTGGGGCTCGACAACTGCGCGCGTATCTCGACAACGCGCGCGCGAACACGGAACTCGACCCGCTCGTGGCGGCGGCGCGAGAGCGTGCGATTGAAGCTGCAGAAGCAGGGCGCCTCGCTGAAGCCGGGCAACTCTACGCCGAACTGCTCGCGGAGAACGCAACTATGCGTAGGCGACAGAGAATCGGGGAGAACTTGGCCGACGCCAGGCTCATCGCTGAGGCGGCCGAAATAGCCAAGAGCGCCAGCGACTTTCGATATGCTGCGCGTCTGTACTCAGATGCCTCTGACGTAGCGCCGGCGGGCGCCCGCGAACGTTGGCGATACCGGATGTTGCAGGCGGGCGCGGTGCGAACTGAGTCCGAATACTCCGGAGATGTGCAAGGTTTTCAACTTGCAGTCGATATCTATCAGAATAGCGCCCTGCCCCTCGTTCCTCGGGCCGAGAACCCGGACGACTGGTCCGTCACGCAGAATGAATTGGGCTACGTCTATTTTAGGTTAGCCGAGCGGGGTGTATCAACGGTGGTTGATCCGCTCGATCAAGCGTTGCAAGCCTATGACGCCGCCCTATCGGCAACCGATCGGTCAGCTGACCCTGTTGGCTGGGCGCAGACGTCGGCCAACATCGGGCTTGTTCTTGAGATTCAGGGTGAGCGTGGAAACCAAGAAGCGATGGCGCGCGCTGTCGCGGTGTTCGACGACGCGCTCACTGTCCTCACCAGAGGGGAGTTTCCGGCGGAGTGGGCTCAAACGCAGCTTAACCTTGGCGTTGCGCTAAAGTTCTTGGGAACGCGCGGCGAACTCAGTTATATTGAACGGGCCGCGGGCGCGTTCGAGGCAGCACTCACCGTTCTCGACGCCGGGCGTGATCGCGACCTGTGGGGCGCGGCGCAAGTCAATCTCGGCGATGCTCTGGTTGCCCTGGCCGAGCGGACTGATATGGCCTTAGTTAGCCGAGCCCTTGTTGCCTACGATGCGGCTTTCACAGTCTTCAAACGAGACGAGCGTGCGGTTGCGTGGGCTCAAGTCCAATCGGGGCGCGGTGGAGCGCTCAGATTGCGCGGAGCGCATGGAGACCGACGAGCGCTTCGTGAGGCAGTACTGGCGTTCGAGTCTGTGCTCGAAGTCAGGACTCGTGCGAATGACCTGCAAGGATGGGCTGATACGCACTACAATCTCGCCGCCACGCATCGGGTTAGGGTCCGCAATGGCCAACGGACAGCGTTAGTGCCTGCGCTCAACGAAGCGTACACAGCGCTCCTCGCTTACCAGGAAATCGGACACAGCCGATATGAAGATGAGGTGAGGCAGCTAATTCGCGAACTGGAGGCGATGTAGAACTTGTCAAAAATCGCGAGATCGTTGCGCGGACGGTGGCGTTTCATCGCGGTTTTCTTCGCTGTCATGCTTGGTGCGTTGGGGTTGATTGCGAACCTATTTGGTGCGCGAGACGGTCTTTGCGGAATCAGCGCTCTCAGCCAAGGTTGCGTTGACCTGAGATTGCTTCCATCGCCCGCGCAAACCGCAGAGCAACAGCGAGCCGGATTCATTGCTGGCGTTGCAGGCAAATGGAGTCGTCTGGATCGCGACTGTACCGACGTTGTGGTCTACTCGGTCAACGAGGATTCCCATGGCGTCTATCGCATCCACGGTGTGGCACCCAATTTCGATGTTGTGATGCAGGTGGTGAGTATCGATCCCGCGGGCGGCGTTGTCACTGCGCGCGCGACAACGCCAAATGCAGGCGGCGTGCGCGAATTGTGGGAATTCCGGCTGGCCGGCGACCAGCTGAGCCTTCGAAGTCCTGTGGGTCCGGACACCGCGCTGATGCGCTGCGCATAGCGTCGTCAAGTGCAGGTTCCGTACCGGTCACCTTCGAGGCCGGCAGTTCATCAACATGGTCGTCCAGCTGCTTGCCGGACCCGTTTGCGGCCGAGCCGGTCACCCTGGCCGACCACCTGATCCGCTGCAGGAAACGCCGGGGCCTCTTCCAAAGGGAGGTAGCGGTTCTCATCCGCTCCCGCGTGTTGGCCGGAAGCCGGCGGCGGCGCGGACGTGCGCGAAGCACCTGCGATTGCATCAATCGCTCGATCCGATGCAAGCCACACGAGAAGCCTTCGGCGAGGACATCGCGGCAAACTCGGCGTGCGCAGGGACTAGTTATGATTGTCTCCTCGTTGAGCGCTTCATCTCCGGCTTCGGGCCCGATTCTAGCTCCAGATGGAAAGGTTCGTGGGGATTAGGCCTGAAGTCAGCGTGGCTAGCCTCCCTTTAGAGACTTTGCCAGCACCGAAGCGATAGTTTCGCGACGCCTACGCGCCTCGTCTTCACCAAGGTTGCTGTGGCGGACGCTGACCGCATATCCACGCACGCCCTTTGGTGCCTCCGACTGATTTGCTACCAGCGCGTCAAGCGCCGTGATGGCCTCTTCGGGAGTCATAATGATAAATGGCAGAGAAGCACCCCCACCGAGATGGCGCCCAAGGGACTTCGTCAAGGCCGACTTTCGACGCGCCGTAGTCACGATGAGCCAGGCGACATCGAAGCCCACAGCTAGGCATTTGACTACGTTACCAGCCTCATGCTCGGCATCAGTCGTGATTGAGATTTCACAGGCGATGCGTCGCCCCCTCCCCTCGATTGCCACGTCGACCGAGCCGCCTTCAATGGCAAGTTCGATGTCCGCCTTGAAGCCACGTTCGTGGGCGGCGGCTCGCAACAGATGCTGAAGATATTTATGGTCGCGCCCGCCCCGACCGGAAAGATATGGGTCCGTAGCTCGGGGGACCGGCTGTTCGCGTGGCAAATTTGGCGCTTCACTCGCCGGAGAAATTTCAGGGCGCGAAATCTCAACAGAAGGCGGCACATCTGGTGTCCGAACGAACTCCATCGGCGTGCAATATTCGGCGCGATTATTGGAGATCAGCTCTTCAAACGCTTCGTCAGAGAGCTGCGGCAGCGCATTCACGGCACCGAGCGGTATGGACACCGCTACTGCGCCCGGCGTGCGGTTACGGACGTGGCAGGCAAACTGCGTCTTCCCTCGGCGCTTGCGCATGTTTTGCAAGAAATCGACATCGCATTGCATGTCATCCGCAAGCGCCCTCGCGTCCTTTGCGGACACGCCGCCAGCAAGCTTAAGACTCGTCGAGGACATCACGCTGGCGCGAAGCGCAGGCGGGAGCTGGTCAAGATTCTGGTGCGCAAGCGTGAGGCCGACACGATATTTGCGCGCCTGGTTCAGCAAAAAGCCCATGTGTTCATCGACGTATTCTTGAGCTTCATCGATGTAGATGAAGGCGGGAGCGCGCTCCGCCAGCGGAAGCGTCGCCCGCTCCATCACCGCCTGCGTGATCTTCGCCAGGAAAAAGCGGCCGAGAATTTCTGAACCTTCTTGCCGGAGTACATCCTTCGCGGTTGAAATAAGGATGATCTTCCGCGTCTGCATGGCCTCGAAGAGGTCGAGCTTCCCCTTGGGCTGGGAGAATAACCGCTCAAACACGGGATTCGCGAGAATACCCCAGAGACGTTTGGCAATCTGCTTCTTGGTCGCGGCAAACGACGGGTGGAAGAACTCCTCGTCAAAGAAGCGACGCGCAGTGCCGTCGAGCAGGCGCATGTGTTCGCGGAAGCGCTCGCCGTGCTCCATGAGGTCGAGGAACGTGTGAAGCGTTGCGCCGGGGATCACCATCATGAGGCGCGCAAGGAAGCGGAAGATAACGCCCTGCTTCTGGGTGAGTTCGGCGCCTAGGAGCGACGAGAATACGTACTCGTACATCTCCACGGCGCCATTCAGCAGCCGCTCACGTTCTGCGGGGCCGTATCCGGCGAGGCGCTCCTTCTGAACATCAAAGAGGCTGAGCGCTACCGGATATTCAACATCTGAAGGATCAATAAGAATCAGGCGCGATGCGAGCGCGCTTCCTGGCGCAAACAGCTCCAGCCGCGAGAGCGTCCGGAAAAGATCGCCCTGGCTGTCGATGACGATGAGTCCTGGCCCCTCCTCCCGTGTGAGGTCGTGATGGATGAGGTGTAGAAGCAACTGGCTCTTACCGTGGCCGGAGCCGCCGATGATGTGGGTGTGCTCGAAGCGCACTTCGTCGGGAATGGAAATGGGGACTTCAGCGTCGAAGAGGCCAGCAAGCGGCGTCTCGCCCAGGTAATCTGAAACCAGTTCGCGCGGCGTTCGTCCTTTGGCATTGGTGGGGAGATAGACCTTGCTGGTCCAGGCCTTCGGGTCATTCGGATCGACACGGCAGGCGGTGAGCGCATTGCGTTCGAGCTGCGTTCGCAGATCGGCAAACAAGCCCCCATCCACAAGCTCCTTGGCGAAGAACAAACGCCAGGCAAATTCGATGTGCTCAGATTGATCGTGGAGCGCATCGAGCGCGGAGGCATCAAGTTCAAGTGCACCCTCAGCGCCAGACGGAGGCCCCTCCCCGGTTGCTTCAAGAATGCGGGAGAGAAGAAGACGAACGGCGCGGCACGCGAGGTCGTGCGTTTCATCGGCCCGCCGCAGTTGCGCGGCCTTCCGAAAGAGGAGGGATCGCAGTTCGCTCATATCACGGAGCGTCAGACGGGTGAAATCGTCGTCCGCAATGTCAGGGAACGACAGGAACTCATCGCGAAGCAGTGTGCTGAGTGGAGTGTATACGATCGACACCGCGCGGCGATGATCTTCAACGCCCGTTTCGCGGCAGGCATCCTTGAAGATTGCAAGAAGCGTGGATTCCAGCCGATCTTCGTCAGCGAAGATCGATTGATCGTATGCCAAACGGACGCGCCCATAGAGGGTACGAACGTCGCGAACATCGCGGTCGTGTTCGCTTAGGAAAGGGTTGGAGAAGAGTCCTCGGCCAACGGATGGCCCGAGCGATGGCGCGGTCGCGCCTTCCTGCCAGCTCTTCTCGATGTTCTTCCAAAGGTCAGAAAGTAGGTCGCTCACGCAGTCGCAGCGGCGATCTCCACCACCACCTCGCGGCCGTCAAAGGTGGTGGCGACTTCAAGATATCGCTTCAGATTCCCACAGGCGACGCGAACTTGCTCCTCGGCTGCAAGCACCTGCGAGAGGTCTTTGCACTCGATGTGCTGACCAGAAACCAAGTCCTTTATGGTGAAGAACTTCTTCAACACCTTGTCGGCGATGAGCGCGCCAAGCGCGGCGATATTTCCAGCATGCGCGCGCTCAGCGTTCGCGGTCGACGCTTCGGTCGAATACACGACTTCAGGCCAGAGCTTGTATCGCTCTGCCAATGCTTGCTCATCGGGCGTGAGTTCGGCCCGAACATCGAGCGTGAACACCACTTTGCCCCCAAGCATTCCGGTTTTCTGACCGCGCCGAACCTTGAGCTGCATGCATCCCTCCCCTTTGCACAAACGGAAAGCTTGACACAAGGCCGCTAAGAAACGGTGGGAAAACACGGTATACGCGAAGGTAGGCATAACGCGGCAAGCGGGGCAGCAATCACGCGGCGCGCATACGCCCTGCTTGCATCCGGAGCGCCTCCTCCGGCGCCATCGTGACCGCGCTAAACGGAGGAGAAGGCGCGCCATCAATCATGAGCCGTAGGTACATGTGCCGGTTGGGCAGATTCATGAGGTCGATAGGCTCGAAGGCCGGCTCGAACTGGCGCGCGAGCACATAGGCGTCTTCCGCGCCCACGCGAAATGAAATGATGGTGCCGGCATTGCCTAGCACAGCGTGACGTATTTCGGGCTCAAGCTGCGCCAGATATTGGTGGGCCATCACCAGCCCGACGCCGTATTTGCGCAACTCGGAGAGCATCTCGGCCATGGCGAGCGTGGTAACGTTTTGGAATTCGTCCAAATAGAGGAAGAACGGCCGCCGCTCGGCTTCCGGAACGTCGGCGCGCGACAACGCAGCAAGGCCAATGGCCGTGACCAGGAGCCCGCCAAGGATGGACGCGCTGTCTTCGCCAAGCACGCCCTTGGAGAGGTTGACGAGAACCACCCTCCCCTCATCCATGATCTGGCGAAACCGAAGGCCGCGATCTTCGGGGCAAACGAATCGCCGCAGGCGCGGGTCGGCCAGAAATGCGCCCACCTTGTTCTGAATCGGTTGAATCGCGTCGGCAATGAACCGAGGCGCATACGCCGGGAACTCCTTCGTCCAAAATGCACGCACCTGTTCGTTTTCGATGTTGCGGATAGCGGCGTATCGGAAGCGCTTGTCACCGAGCATATGAAGCACGTCGGGCAACTGGGCTTGTGGCTGATCCAGAAGCGCAAGCAGCGTGTTGCGTAGGATGTGCTCCATGCGCACGCCCCACGCGTCGGACCACATCTTTTTCATCACCGCCATGAGTCCCGAGGCGACAAGCGGACGCTGCGCCGACGAGACGCGCGTGAGCGGGTTGTATCCAAGCGTGAGCGACGGGTCGGCTATGTCGATACACACAATCGAGTTGAGACGATCACTGGGCGCACGAACGAGGATACTCTTTGTGACGTCTCCGTGCGGATCAACGAACATGCAGCCAACGCCGGACGCAATGTCTTGAAGTATGAGTCCCTCCAGAAAAGTCGTCTTGCCCACTCCCGTTTCGCCGACAACGTACATGTGGGTGAGGCGGTCGCGTTGGCGAATACCGAACTCACGAAACTTTGCGCGAGCGTTGGTTCTGCCGAGGTAGGGGGTCTCCATGCCCTACAGTTTCTGGGCCTTTTAATAAACATGAAGAGGGGGTAACGTTTTTCGTGCTGGGATCAATTGGCGAACAAGAGAGACGCACGCTGATCCAGAGGCTCCAGCATATCGGACGGTGCGAAAGGTGTCGCAGTCAGGAGAAAGCGAGGATGGCCGCTAAGCGCCCTCAGGGCGATAGAATGGCCCCGCGAGGGGCAAGTCAGATTGCATGTACGACCTCAGAATGGAACCGTACACGTGACCGAGTTGCATGCTGAAAATCGAGACGCCGGCCGGCAGGGACGCTTCCTTCGCTAGGGCACCTACGAACTCGTTTTCGTACAAACGGACCCACTCGACACACTTCGCCTTATCGGGGCGCTCTGGGTCTATCGCACGGGCAAGGCTCAAGAGCTTGCGTTCCATTTGTTCTTTCGGGCTGCCTTCAGTGGATGATCTCTCCATGGTTGTTTGGGTTACAAAAATTAATTAGGGTACCGCGTGCACCTTGGAAATTTTAACACGCAACCGAGGCGTTGATGTCAGTTCAGCCGTGGGACTTCTTCATCAGCTATTCTCACCGGGACGTCGCATACGCCAAACGGCTGCAGCGTGGGCTCTCGTCACGCGGGCTCAAGATATGGTGGGATGAGCGTCTCACGGTTGGCAAACCATTTGGAATGGAAATCGACAAAGCACTGGCTTTGTCGCGTCGCGTACTCGTTCTGTGGAGCAAGAACGGCGTCAAATCGGAGTGGGTGCAACAGGAAGCGAGTGCAGCGCGGCATTACCAGAAGATATTGCCTTATCGTTTGGATGACTGTGCCCTCCCCGTGGAGTTCATGAACCTACATACCAAACCGCTCGGTAACGCTGCCGATGCAGTCGATATAATTCTGAACGACAGTGGGGCGCAACTAGTACCTGGCTCCCGCGCTTTGACAATCCGTGACCCAGAGATTTACCTCGCAAAGCTGCCGCAGACCGCTGCACAACGTCTATTCGGACGGGAGCGCGAATTTTCGATGCTGTTTGAGGCGTGGGACTCCGGAAAAACCGGCGTCGTGATCCTTCAAGCGATGGGAGGACAGGGCAAGACTGCGCTTATGCGCCATTGGGTGCAGTCCATGATGGAATGCGGCTGGAGCGGCGCGTCACGCGTATATGTTGAATCGTTCTACAGTCAAGGTACGGACGAAAAGCGAGGCGGCTCCGCGGACGCATTCTTCACACATGCGCTGAAATGGTTCGGTTACGACGGTCCAAAGATAACCTCGCGATCCGCAGAGGGGGAGGAGTTGGCGAGGCGCGTTCAACAGGAACGAACACTCTTAATCTTAGATGGGCTCGAGCCACTCCAGTACCCCGCACATAGGGCCGGAATGGCTGGTAAGTTGAAAGATCCAGGCCTCACGGCGCTAATCCTACAACTCGCCCATCAATCCCGTTGCATGTGCCTGATTACGACGCGTTTTGGGCTGCCCGAACTTAAGGCGTTGCGTCCGCCGACCGTCGTGGCGGAGCCGCTGCCACCCATTTCAGACGAGGCGGGGGCGAGCCTTCTGCAAGACCTTGGCGTGCGAGGTACCGTTTCCGAGTTGAAAGCAGCGGTTCACGATCTCAATGGACATGCGCTAGCGGTCAGCCTTCTCGGTCGGTACCTAATCGACTTTGCGGACGGGCACATTGCGCAGCGCTCGAAACTACCGTTAATGCCTGAGCATGCCGGCGATCGATCCCTCCGTCGCGTGATGCGCCGCTATGAAATAGCCTATGAGGAACGAATTCGAGAGCAATCGGAAAATGGCAAGAAGGCAGATGCTTCAGCGTCTGCAAAGCAGTTAGAGCTCCTCCGCTTGATGGGGCTTTTCGATCGCCCCGCCGACAGGCAAGCCATCTTGGCAATCTTTGCGAAACCGGCAATTCAAGGAGTGACCGACGCCGGTGTGGGCATGAGTGACGGCGACCTCAAGTTCGCGATTACGCAGCTGCGGGGGCACGGACTGCTTTTTCCTGCTGCGCCAGGGCAACAAGAACAGCTCGACGCTCATCCGCTGATTCGCGAATACTTTGCAGATCGTCTGCAAAATCTGAACAACGGTCGGGCTGAAGCGCACGGCCGACTCTACTCGTACTTCCTCCAAAGAGCGCGTGCCACGACGCTGGCGAACACCATCGAGTCACTGGAACCGTATTTTGCGGCAATCGCTCACGGATGCGGGGCGGGCTTATATTCCGAATCGCTCGATCTGTTCGTTGAGCACATATCGCGTGGAAGTGAGCGATTTGCCTCAAAATCACTCGGTGCGCACGGGTCAATCCTGGGCGCGTTGGTCCACTTCTTCGTTGAGCCTTGGAAGGCCCTCGTCAGCAAAGTCGATGTAGTGAGTCAGGTGCGGATCGCTTCGTCTGCCGGCTTTGCCCTCCGTTCACTCGGGCGACTCCCAGAGGCGGCAGAAGCATTTCAGACAGCTGCGACGCTCGAAGGTAAGATTCCCGGCTCGAAACGACATTACATAAGTTTGCGCCACTTGAGTGACACATGGCTATCCCTGGGCGAAGTTCAGAAGGCGATTGATGCTGGCACCGAGGCGGTGCGGCAATGTAACGGGCC
Organism: Alphaproteobacteria bacterium; assembly: GCA_003242075.1. GTDB lineage: Bacteria > Pseudomonadota > Alphaproteobacteria > Caulobacterales > Aquidulcibacteraceae > Vitreimonas. The sequence continues at coordinate 3,514 of QBMO01000084.1, read as the reverse complement.
TTCGGATGGGTTCCAGCGTTCCATTTGCCTCGTGATCTTGGCGCGCGCACTCCATTTCAGTGGAAACAAGGAAAAAGCACTGAACTCCTATCTGGAAGCAGAGCGCCTTGTTGTGACAGAGCATTCAAGCCGGCAAATTCTCACTGGATGGCAGGGCTACTTCCTCGCTGACCTGCTCCTTGAGATGGGGCGAGACGACGAAGCGCGCCGCCGATCAGAACAGGCACTCAAGCTGAACGCCTCACTTGCGAAGCGGCTCGACACAGCGCTAGACCACCTCGCCGCAGGCCTCGTCGCGGCGCAATCAGGAAAACATGGGGAGGCCAACCAATACATTGAACTTGCTGTGCACGGAATCGGCGATGCTGGCGAGATGTTTCACCTGCCCGTCGGCCTCCTTGCGCGAGCCGGCCTACTCCGAACACAAGGCAGGTTCGACGACGCAAGAAAGGTCCTCATACAAGTCCAGGAAATTTGTGCGACGAGTCGCCTCGAATTGATGCAGATTGATCATGATATTGAGGCTGCGCGATTAGACATCGCTGAGCTTGGCGCTCCGCCGCGAAAACAATTTCTTGGTGGGGGCAAATCGAGTGCGTGGCTAGGACAGCGTGCCTTCCTGGCGACAAAGTTGGATGGCATTCGCTCGGCAGTCGATCAAACACGCTATCTTCGTCGTGCGCCTGCGATCACTCAGCTAGAAACGCAACTGGCTAACTTGGAAAAACGGCCTCAAAAATAAAAATTTCTCAAGAGTTTGTCGGTTGAAGTATCCTTGTTGCGCGCTGGGTTGCGGGACTTTTGGTAGAGATGATTTATCAAGCTGGCACAAAGATGAAGTGAATCCAGCACGGCCCCTGGAGTTCCTATGTATTCAGTCCCGTGGGCTAGGTGATTCCGCGAGCGGCGGATCAATGCATTGAGCTGATCAAAATATGTTTTCCGATCGCTTGTGCCCTCGTGTTGGGGCAATGGGAAATCGTCAAGCGCACCGGTCATATAAACTGCGTGTAGTTGTTCACCAATTCCGCGCAGCACACGTGACTTAGCTCCGCCTCCAAGATGGCCTCTCAGAGCCATTTCAAGTGCAGCATACGCCTGGCTTTCAGCCACTGCGGTCAAGTCATGAGCGAACCATGCATAGAGGAATGCGTTGCGCGCGCGCTCAAACACAACGCGCACCGCTGGTGATACGTGAGGGCAAAGCTCTATGGCTTCGAGCGCCGCGTAATGGTCATCGACGCACATTGACCTTATCGTGCCGTCTTCTGGATCAACGATCACTATTGAGTCAAACTGCGCGTCTGTGTTTGTTATCTCAGATAATCGCTTAAGCACTGAATTCCTCGCTCGGGAAACGGCATCTCAGCTGTCGTACACTTCGGCGGCGGGCTCGCGTTGAGCGGTCGGCGCGCCGACCCCGTGACTTGCGACTAGACCTGCTCATTGCGTCGAGGCCTTCGTCCAAGGTCGGTGTCAATTCTCTCAGCGGTCGGCCCAATAATGTTCCTTCCGAATCTGAACCCGACTGTATCTCCGACATCAAAATCAGGCAAAGAACCCATTGGAAGGCGGAAATAGATGCTCGCGCTACGTTGGCTGTCAAAAATGGTAATGAAACCCACGTTGCCTCGAATTCCATTGACCCGACCCTGGCCATAACTACCGAGACTGCAGACGAGTGCTGCCCTTCGGTTGGGGCTGCCGGGGGCCACCTGAAAGAGCACCACATGCCCCTCTACGAGCGGTTCAAGGCCCGCAAGGCTCTCGATATCCACATAGAAGTCCTCGCCGGCGTCAGAGGTGATGAAGCCGTAAGAGCCCCATTCGGGCCAACGTTTGATGTGGCCGCTTATCCAGGACGATTGGTAGACGGAGGCGCTCGGAGTCCTCTCGGGCCGCAATTGACTCGGTGTCGCTGAGGCTGCCTCAGCCGAAACTGGTGGAGCTACGGAGGCGCCCTCCTCCCGTCGAGTTGAGCCGGACGAGGTATGACGTTCCGCCTCGGATGGACTGAATGGGCGTGTTTCAGCTGGTGCTTCCTGTGGTGCCTGCGTCGCCGCCGCCGCTTGCCGTGCGGGCGCATCTGCTTGAGCACCCGCCAGAGCCCCCGGTCCATCTGGTTGTTGTCTCGCCAAGGAATCGGCCTGGTCCCAAAGATTGTCCATGTGCGCCAGTTCTTCTTGCTGATCACGCAACTGCTGGCGTCTTTTTGACAACCCTTCCCGCATTCTCGTTATTCGATTCCGAACCGAGGACTCGTACTTTTCGAACTTGGATTGCGGTCGCACCAATCTGAACAGATCGGCAAGAAACCAGGCGGCCGTTCCGCATAGAACAACTTGAACCACCGCAATGACCAACCCCACAGGCGGTTGCGTTGTCGATGTGGAGGAAAACGCCCATACATCGACGAACGCAAATGCGAAGAGCCCAGTCCAAAGCTGGAGTTCCACACTCTTCGCGACGAGTGCTGCGGGCCGAGTTTGAAACAACTGGTAGAGGGTAAGTTCCTCATTCAGCCGCTTGAGCCTTACCTGGGTTGCTCTTCGCGAAATCATCGAAGCGACGAATAGAAGGAGAAGGGCGCTGCCTCTGAGCAACAAAGCGAGGGTGCCGCCGACCAGAATCTGGACGTACGTTTGATGTAGTGCGTCCAGAGATGAACTAATTGCTTCCGTTACACTCATGGATTGGACCCCACGCCGGCGCGGACCATTCTTGGAACGCGCTTTATGGCCTTTCTAACTCATTGTTCACGGCCATGCCAGGCGAGCGTCACTTTCGCCAGGTGACGCCTGGGTTGTTCTTTTTTCGTTCGCTGTCATCGATGGACCAAAACGCGCGCTGTTCGGAAATCCCGTCGCCGAGTTCGAAGCTTCACAGGTGTATGATGAGCATGGGTCGTGAGACCCGAGAATAACCCAAACATCTATATGAACGCAGAAGAACAGCCATCGCAGAGCAACAAATTTCCGGTCGGCCCGTACGAGAACTTTCAGCTGCTACGGCATAAAATTGCACAACGTGCGGCGCACGCACCGGTCGTTGTGCAATTTCATGATGGTCTTGAATGGACGGTGCCCAAGGGCGCGTCTGCTGATAAAATTCAACAGCAGTACGACGCACTCATCCGAGAGGATTGAGCGTCGCAGAGCAAGCAACAAAGGACATCATGCTGAACCGCCCCGGGTTTGCCGGAGGCTCCCTTTCTTGAGAAGGTGGAGCAATGAAAAATTGAAGTGGGGGCCGTCATGCATCGTCGGCGCATCCTAACACGCACGTTGCTCTTTGGCTGATCGCGCTAGATACTAAGCACGCCTCACCCACCGATTCCACACAGCCATGCTTTCAAAGATTTCGACGATAAGAAACCTCGGCCTCGTATTCTCTGACTTTCAATGGTCTGTCAGCGCTCCTGCCTTTAAGGAGATCAACCTGATCTACGGTTGGAACGGGGTAAGCGGTGGTTCTACGACACGTAGGCCCACGGGAGCAGGTCGTCGATGCGGTT
>QBMO01000083.1 GCA_003242075.1 Alphaproteobacteria bacterium | reverse complement strand
CGCACCTCGGCCTGACCTTCGAGCCGGCGCTCGCCGACGGGGCGCTCGTCGATGCGCGCAAGGGCTCCGCCAACTACAGTCTCGTGCTGCGCGGCCGCGCAGCACACGCCGGCCGTGCGTTTGCCGATGGCCGCAGCGCCATCCTCGCCGCCGCCGACGCAGCACTTGCCCTGGCTGCGCTCAACGACAAGCGCGAGGGCGTTACTTTCAATGTCGGCTCGATCGATGGCGGCAGCGCCGTCAATGTCGTGCCGGACCGCGCCGTATTGCGCTTCAACGCCCGCGCGCCGGATGCTGAAGCCACAGCGTGGGCGGAAGCCGAGGTCGCGCGTATCGCCGCCGCCGCGAATGCGCGCGATGGCATCGTCGCTCATCTGCACGGCGGCTTCACCCGCCCGCCCAAACCGATCAACGATCAACAGCGCACCATGGCGGCCTGGACGCATCGCGCCGGCGCAGCGCTGGGCCTCGATCTCAAGTTCCAGGCCTCGGGCGGTGTCTGCGAGGGCAACAACTTGGCCGCCGCTGGCTGCCCCAACATCGACACGCTGGGTCCGTGCGGCGGGGCGCTGCACAGCGATCAGGAATTTGCGCTGATCCCAAGCTTCACTGAGCGCGCCAAGCTCTCGTTCCTCATGCTGGCCGGCGTCGAGCGCGGCTTGTTTGATGTGAAGAGCCTGCGCTCGTGACGGCGCCGACCTATGTGATGCGCGCCGCCGGTCCGCAGGATTTCGAAGGCTTCAAGCAATTGCGCGCTATCGCCGGCACCGGCTTTACCAGCCTGATGCTCGACGACGCAGCGATGGCGACGAAACTCGAACTCTCCGCCGCGAGCTTCGCGTCGGATGCGACAACGCCCGGGGCCGAGCGCTATTTCCTGGCGCTCGAGCATGTCGAGAGCGGCGTCCTCGCCGGCTGTTGCGGCGTGAAGGCGACGATCGGCGAGACGCCGCCTTTCTTCAATTTCCGCATCATCCGCGAAGCACAATCGTCAGCCGTCGTCGGCCAGCGCTTCGATATGCACGTGCTGATCGGCGTCAATGACTTCACCGGCTGCAGCGAAGTCGGCTCGCTGTTCGTGCGGCCCGAGCACCGCGCAGCTGGCGTTGGCCGCGCGTTGGCGCAATCGCGCTACATGCTGATGGCGGCCGCGCCGCATCGCTTCCGCGAACAGGTGGTGTCCGAACTGCGCGGCGTCGTCTCGCCCGATGGCGTGTCTCCGTTCTGGGAAGCGGTCGGCCGGCACTTCTTTCGCATGGATTTCGCCGAAGCGGACAAATTGAGCGCCACCACCGACAATCAATTCATCCTGGATCTCACACCTCAGCATCCAATTTATATCGATCTGCTGCCGGCCGAGGCGCGTGCGGTGATCGGTCAGTGCCACGCAGACGGAGAGGGCGCGCGCAAGCTGCTGGAGTGGGAAGGGTTCAGCTTCTCCAACGTGGTCGATATTTTTGACGGCGGCCCGCTGGTCAGCGCGCAGCGCGACCACATCCGCACCAAGCGCGAGTCACGCCGCGTGCGTGTGATCGCCGACGACACGCCAGACGCCAGCAAGCGCGCCTTGCTGGCGTCGCCGCGCCTGAATGACTTTCGCTGCGTCTCCACGCGCGCAACACTTGTATCGGAGGGCGTCCGCGCGCCGCGCGCGGCGCTGGCGGCACTTGGCCTGAACGATGGCGACGAGGCGCTGATCTGGGTGAGCGATGCGCACTGAACTCTTCATCAACGGCGCCTGGCGCGCAGGGTCGGGCGAGCGCTTCTCGTCGCACAACCCCGCCAATGGCGACAAAGTCTGGGAAGGGCGCGCCGCCAACTTCGACGATGTCGCCGAATCGATGGCCGCCGCGCGGCTTGCGTTTCCGGCTTGGTCGCGCCGTCCGCTTGACGAGCGTGTTGCAATCGTGCGCGCGTTCGCGAAGGCGATTGAAAAACGCGCCGACGTTTTGGCGCGCACCATCAGCGCTGAAATGGGCAAAGTGGCGTGGGACGCCAGGGGCGAAGTTGGAACCATTATCGGCAAGGTTGAGGTCTCGATCCGCGCACAGAGCGAGCGGGCAGGCGCGCGCGATGAGAAAGCGCCCTTCGGGGCCATGGCGCTTTCGCACCATGCGCACGGCGTGCTGGCTGTGTTCGGGCCGTTCAACTTTCCGGGCCACTTGCCGAACGGCCACATCGTCCCGGCGCTGCTGGCGGGCAATTGCGTTTTGCTCAAGCCGAGCGAGTTCACGCCTGGCGTAGGCGCGCTCATGGCTGAAGCTTGGGAAGAGGCGGGCCTGCCTGCTGGCGTGCTCAATCTGCTGCAAGGCGCGCACGAAACCGGCGCCGCGCTGCTCGATGCGCCCGGTCTGAACGGCGTGCTGTTCACCGGCTCGGCGCATACTGGCGCGTTGATCCACCGCAAATTCGCTGGCCGGCCCGACGTGCTGCTGGCGCTCGAACTCGGCGGCAACAACGCGCTGATCGTGTGGCCGCCGGTGGACGAGAAAGCGGCCGCCAATCTCATCGTGCACTCCGCGTTCGCCACGAGTGGGCAACGTTGCTCGTGCGCGCGACGCTTGATCGTGCCGGACACCGCCGAAGGCGAAGCTATCGTGCAAGCTGTCGCCGATTTGGCGGCGAAACTTTTGGTCGGAGAAGCCAATGCTTCTCCGGAGCCCTTTATGGGGCCGCTCGTCAACGCGCACGCCGCCGATCGCGCCGTGAAGATGCAAGAAGGCTTGTCCGCCATCGGCGCAAAGGTCGTGCTGGCGCTGAAGCGCGACGGCGCGTTTGTTTCCCCTGGCGTCATCGACGTCACAGGCCTCGCAACACCGGACGAAGAATTGTTCGGGCCGCTGTTGCAGATCCATCGCGTCAAGGATTTCGACCACGCGCTCGATGTGGCCAACGCCACGCGCTTCGGCTTGGCGGGCGGGCTGATCAGCGACGACGCGGCGCTGTGGGCGCGCACGAAGAACGAATTGCGCGTCGGCATCTTGAACTGGAACCGGCCGACGACCGGCGCGACAGCCGCGATGCCGTTCGGCGGGCCAGGCCTCTCCGGGTCGCTGCGTCCGAGCGCTTATTACGCCGCCGATTACGTCGCTTACCCGGTCGCCACGCAAGCGGCTGAAAAAGCGACCGCTATCGCAGCGCCCGGGCTGCCGGAATGAGCGGCGCAGAAGAGATCAACTTCGACGGTCTCGTCGGGCTGACGCACAATTATGCCGGCCTCTCTGAAGGCAATCTTGCCTCGGCGCGCAATCGAGATTCCGTGGCGCGACCACGCGAAGCGGCGCTGCAGGGCATCGCCAAGATGCGCCACCTGCGCGCGCTTGGTTTAAGCCAAGGCGTGTTGCCGCCGCATGAGCGGCCGAACATCGGCTGGCTTCGGTCGCTTGGTTTTACAGGCACGGACGCGGCCGTGTGGGAAAGCGCTTGGAAGCGCGAGCCGACGATCGCGCGTGCGGCATTGGCTGTTTCCGCCATGTGGGCGGCGAACGCGGCGACCATCTCGCCAAGCGCCGATTGCGCCGACGGCAAGCTCCACGCCAGCGTCGCCAATCTGCAGACCATGCTGCATCGCTTGCTCGAAGCGGATCAGACGGAGCGCACCTTGCGGCGGCTGCTGCCGGACGAGTCGCGTTTTGCCGTGCACTCCTCGCTCACGCCGCATGACGCGCTCTCGGACGAAGGCGCGGCCAATCACATGCGCATGGCGGCGAGCGCAGGCGCGCCGGGCGTGGAGATTTTCGTCTATGGCCGGACAGCGAGTGAGACCAAGACCGGGTTTCCAGCGCGCCAGACCTTGGAGGCCAGCCAAGCCATAGCGCGCCGGCACGGTCTTGGCGTCGGCGCAGTGTTCGCGCGGCAAGCCGCCTCAGCCATCGACGCGGGCGCGTTCCATAATGACGTCGTCGCCGTCGCGCATGAGCATGTGCTATTCCACCACGAAGACGCCTTCGCCGATAAGGCAGCGCTCTACGCCGAAGTGCGCACCAAGGCGCAAGGCTTTGCCCCCGTCTTCGTAGAAGTCCCGAGCGCGCGCGTTGGCTTGGACGACGCGGTTTCGTCCTACCTCTTCAATTCGCAATTGGTGCGTCTACCCGGCGCGTCGCAGCTCACCCTCATTGCGCCGAGCGAAGTGCGCGAGAATAACAAGACGGCTGCCTATGTTGCTGAGATGGTCGCTCAGGCGGATGCAGCGATTGGCAAGGTGGAGTACGTCGAAGTCCGCGAAAGCATGCGCAATGGCGGCGGGCCTGCGTGTCTGCGCTTGCGTATCGTGATGATGGCGGAAGAGCGCGCCGCGGCGGCGCAGGGATCTTTCCTCACTGACGCGCTCGCCGATCAGCTCGAAGCCTGGGTGCGCAAACACTACCGCGAAGAGATCGCGCCGTCCGATTGCGGCGATCCCGCGCTGGTCGGCGAAGTGCGAACCGCGCTCGACGAACTCACGCGTATTCTGCCGCTCGGCAGCGACTTCTATCCGTTCCAGCGCACATAAACGAAAACGGCGGCCGCTTGTGCGACCGCCGTTCCGTTAGCCTTGCAGCCAGCGCTTAGTTCAGCGCTTCGGGGCGTAGCTTGTATTCGCCGTCGTCCGTTTCATCGAACAGAAGCTCGATTTGCGGGTGATCGACTGGCTCGCCGCTCTCGTCCGCAATGAGGTTCTGTTCGGAGACGTAAGCGACGTAATGGCTGTCCGAATTCTCTGCGAAGAGATGGTAGAAGGGTTGGTTGGGATCCGGGCGCACCGGTTCTGGGATCGCCGCAAGCCATTCCTCCGTGTTGGAGAATTCTGGATCGACGTCGAACACCACGCCCCGGAATGGGAAAAGCCGGTGACGGACCACTGTACCGATGGAGAATTTCGCTTCGCGCATGTTCTCCTCCTTCTAACCTCCTGTGCCCTTGCTTGAGTAACGTATGCATCGATAACGCCCGTCACAAGGATTGGAGCCCTGGACACGAATATGTGTGTCCAACAGAGCCCAACCGCCCGGGAACGAGGCAGAAAACAGGCAAAAGCCCGCTGCTTTGAGCGCTTAAAGAGGCTAACGTCGGCCCGAATAGGCAATTGCGGGGCGACGAGGGTCGTTTCGCCGGACGGTTAGTAATGAACAGCGATGGGCGCCAAGCCCCGTCGCGCAGCGGTGGACGGACTAGCGCGCGCTCGAGAGCGCCGCTGTTTGCCGCGCTCGATTTGGGCACGAACAACTGCCGCATGTTGATTGCGGCGCCGGACGGCGAGCATGGCTTGCGCGTCGTCGATGGCTATTCGCGCATCGTGCGACTGGGCGAGGGGCTCGCTCACACCGGCCGCTTGAGCGACGAAGCGATGGCGCGCGCCTACCAAGCGCTCGCCGCTTGTGCGCAACGCATCGAAGCGCGGTCGCCAATCGCCGTCGGCTGCGTCGCCACGCAAGCGTGCCGCGGCGCATCGAACGGCGTGACCTTCCTCAACCGCATCAAGAGCGATTTGGGATTGGATTTCGAAGTCATCACCTCGCAGGAAGAATCGCAGCTCGCCGTGCTTGGCTGCGCCAGCCTGATCGAGCCCGAACCCGAGGTGGCGCTGATCGTCGATATTGGCGGCGGCTCGACCGAGCTTTCCTGGGTGCGCCCGAAAGAGGTGCTCGCCAATCCGTTAGAAGCGCCGATCCTGGCGTGGGGCACTGCGCCGCTCGGTGTGGTGACTTTGGCGGAGGAGGAAGAGGAGCCGGCGACGGGTCGCGAAGCTTGGTACGAGGCTTTGGTCACGCGCCTCGCTGCGCAACTTGAATCGGTAGGCGACGCAGCGCATCTGCGCGCGGCCTTCGCAGCCGGCAAAGCGCATGTCATCGGCACGTCAGGCACGGTGACCAGCCTCGCCGGCGTTCACATGGGCCTGCCGCGCTACACGCGCGCGCGTGTAGATGGCTATTGGTTCGACGTCGCCGAATGCCGCGCCACCATCGCGCGGATGTTGAATCAGAGCTTGAACGAACGCGCCGCAAGCCCCTGTGTCGGCAAGGACCGCGCCGATCTGGTCGTCATCGGCGGCGCTATTCTCGACGCCGTGCTGCGTGTTTGGCCGACGCAACGCATTCGTGTCGCTGATCGGGGTTTGCGTGAAGGCGTGCTGATGCGCCTGATGGCAGCGCACGGGGCTAGCTCATGAGCGACGACGAAGCCCCCAAGCGCCGCTGGACCGGCAAGCCGACCTCAGGCAGCGGCGAGCGCCAGATGACGACCAACGTCAAGAACAAGAAGGTCAAGGAAAGCTCGCGCAACTGGATCCGCCGCCAGCTCAACGATCCTTACGTCGCCCGCGCGCGCGCCGATGGCTACCGCGCTCGCGCCGCCTATAAGTTGATCGAACTCGACGAGCAGTTTCATCTTTTGAAGCGCGGCGCGCGCATCATCGATCTGGGCGCGGCCCCAGGCGGCTGGGCGCAAGTCGCGGTGCAGCGCGATGCGGGCAAAATTGTCGGCGTCGATCTCTTGCCGATCGAGCCGCTGACCGGCGCCACCTTCTTCCAGCTCGATCTGCTCGATGACGCCACGCCCGGCGTGCTGATGGCAGCCCTCGGCGGGCCGCCCGATGTCGTCCTCTCCGACATGGCCGCCAACACCACCGGCCATTCGCGCACCGATCAAATCCGCACCGGCGCGCTGGCGGACGCCGCCGCCGATTTCGCGCTCGCGCATCTGGCGCCCGGCGGCTCGTTCGTCACGAAGGCCTTCCAAGGCGGGCTCGACAACGAATTGCTCACGCGCCTGAAGCAAAACTTCGCCACGGTGAAACACGCCAAGCCGAAGGCCAGCAGGGCCGAGAGTTCGGAAGTGTATGTCGTCGCGATGGGGCGGAAGAGCTAGCGCAGCGCGTAGCGCACGATCGTCTCTACCGGGTCAGCGCCGTCGCCCCAGGTGTAGGTCTCCCACGAGAAGCCGCCGATCGCGTGTCCGTTGACGGCGCACCATTGGTGGATCGCCATGTGGGTTTGCGGCAGGCTGGTGAGCGCGCCGACATGCACCGCCATCGCCACGCGCCCCTCTGGCGTGGCGACGCACTTTACTGCGCCGCCGCCCTCGAACGCGTTGGCCACTTCGATGCCGAAATCGATCTCCATAGGCTGATCCCGTTGCGTCGGATGGTGGTACAAAAACACGTGCCGGCCGCTCGCCGCCAAGTCCGGCCGCTCGGCCAGGAACGCCTTCACCTGGTAAAGCGCCGGCTCCCACGCGCCCATGATGTCCTTGATCTCAACGCGGGCGGTGACCGCCGCGATCAGCTGCGGCGCGACGGTTTCCAGGGCGACTTGCGGCATGGGATGGCTCCTATCAGCGGCCCACCCTGGACAAGTCCGGCTCGAATCTCTACCAGCCGTCCATGGAAATCCGTGAAGCTTTGACCTTTGACGACGTGCTCCTCGAACCGGGCGCGTCCGAAGTGCTGCCCGCCGACGTCAACACCGCCACGCGCCTGACCCGCGGCATCACCCTCAACATCCCGCTCATCTCCGCCGCCATGGACACCGTCACCGAGGCGCGGCTCGCCATCGCCATGGCGCAGGCCGGCGGCATGGGCATCCTTCACCGCAACATGACGCCCGCCGAACAGGCCGACCAGGTGAAGATGGTTAAGAAGTTCGAGAGCGGCATGGTGATCGATCCGATCACGATCTTCCCGGATCAGACGGTCGGCGAGATCATCCTAATCAAGGAAGCGCGGAAGATTTCCGGCTTCCCAGTGGTCGACCGCGAGACTGGCAAGCTCGTCGGCATCCTCACCAATCGCGACATGCGCTTCGCCGACATGACCGACACCGTCGCTGATCTGATGACGAAAGAAAATCTCGTCACGGTGCGAGACGGCGTCAATGAAAGCGAAGCCAAGAAGCTGCTGCACAAGAATCGCATCGAGCGCGTGATCGTGGTCGACGAGGCCAATCGCGTCTCAGGCCTGATCACAGTGAAGGATTTCGAGAAGGCGCAAGCTTTCCCGAACCGCGCCAAGGACGAGCGTGGCCGCTTGCTCGTCGGCGCGGCCTCCACCATTGGCGACGCGGGCTACGAGCGTTCACTGGCGCTGATCGAAGCGGGCGTCGATGTCGTCGTTATCGATACGGCGCACGGCCATTCAAAATCCGTGCTCGACGCCGTGACCCGCATCAAGCGCGCCTCGAACAACACCCAAATCATCGCCGGCAACATCGCCACCGCTGATGGCGCCAAAGCGCTGATCGATGCAGGCGCGGACGCCGTGAAAGTCGGCATCGGCCCAGGCTCGATCTGCACCACGCGCATCGTCGCCGGCGTCGGCGTGCCGCAGCTGACCGCTGTGATGGATGCGGCGAAAGCAGCGCAGAAGGCGGACGTGCCGATCATCGCCGATGGCGGCATCAAGTTTTCGGGCGATCTCGCCAAGGCGCTCGCGGGCGGCGCGGAAGTGGCGATGATCGGCTCATTGCTCGCAGGCTCGGAAGAGGCGCCAGGCGACATCATCCTCTATCAAGGCCGCTCCTATAAGAGCTATCGTGGCATGGGCTCGCTCGGCGCCATGGCGCGCGGCTCGGCCGATCGCTACTTCCAAAAGGAGGTCACCGATCAGATGAAGTTGGTGCCGGAAGGCATTGAGGGCCGCGTGCCGTTCAAGGGCGCGGTGTCGAACATCATCCACCAACTCATCGGCGGCCTGCGCGCTTCGATGGGCTATGTCGGGGCGGCGAACCTGAAAGAGATGCGCACGAAAGCCAAGTTCGTGAAAATCTCCTCGGCCGGCTTGCGCGAAAGCCACGTCCATGACGTCGCGATTACACGCGAAGCGCCGAACTATCCGCTAGGGAGCTAACGATGACGGGCGGCGACAATTTCATTCGTATCACGCCCTTCATCCATGTGCCTGACATCGAAGCGGCGCTGAGGTTCTTCAACGACCTTGGCTTCACCACCTATTTCAGAATGGGCGACTACGCCTACGTCCAGCGCGAATGCGCAGGCGTGCGGTTGATGCAGAAAGAGAACGATGACGACGCGCCGCCCGGCAACCGGCGCTTTGCGTATTATATCGACGTCGAAGACATCGAAAAACTCTACGCCGAACTGAAACCGGTTCTCGACGCCATGCCTGCGGGCAACATCCATGGCCCAGCGGACAAGCCCTATAAGCAGCGCGAGCTGTGCATCCTGGCGCCGGATGGGAATCTCCTGGTGTTTGGGCAGGCGATCTAGGCTAAGTCCGGCCTCCTGTTTTTTTGTGGGGTACACCCATGCGCCCGGGCGCTCGTCAGCAAGCCGCTATCGAAATCCTCTCCACGCTCGAAAACCAGCGCCAGCCTGCGGCGGACGCTGTGAAAGCGTGGATGCTCGCGCATCGCTTCGCCGGCTCGAAGGACCGCGCCGAGATCGGCGATCTCGTCTTCGGGGCGCTGCGTTGGAAGCAATCGAGCGCTTGGCGCATTGGGCACGACACGCCGCGCGCGTGGGTGTGGGGCGCGTTGCGCTGGGGGTTCGGCTGGAGTGCGGAGGCGATCGAGCAAAGCCTCTACGAAGACCCGCACGCGCCATCGCCGCCGACCGAAGCCGAACGCACCGCACTTGCGTCAGACAACATCGCTGACGCGCCGCCATGGGTGCGCGGCGATTATCCCGAATGGCTCGACGCCAGTCTCACACGCGCCTTCGGCGATGAACGCGCCGAGGAGGGCGCGGCCCTTGCCGCACCCGCATCACTCGATCTCCGCACCAACACGCTGAAAACCGACCGCGAGAAACTGATCGCCGCCCTCGGCGAAAGCCCCAAGCTCACCGAGCCGCCATCGCCGACGCCGTACGCGCCCGAAGGCGTGCGCATCCCATGGAAACAGGGCCGCACGTTTCCGTGGGCGACCGAGCAGAGTTTCGTCAAAGGCTGGTTCGAGGTGCAGGACGAAGGCAGCCAGCTCGCAGCGTTGCTCTCGGGCGCAGCACCCGGCATGCAGATCGCCGACGTGTGCGCAGGCGGCGGCGGCAAGACGCTCGCGCTGGCCGCCATGATGCAGAACAAAGGCCAAATCTTCGCGCACGACGTCGATGGCCGCCGTCTCGCGCCGATCAAAGAACGCGCCGACCGCGCTGGCGTCCGCAATCTGCAAATCCGCCCGCCGCTGCGCACGCGCGACGCGCTGGAAGATTTGCGCGGGCGGATGGACGTGGTGTTGGTCGATGCGCCGTGCACCGGCTCCGGCACCTGGCGGCGTAGCCCGGATTCGAAATGGCGCTTGCGTCCCAATGCATTGGCCAAGCGCCTCGAAGAACAACGCCAAGCGCTCGTGCTTGCCGCGCCTTTGGTGAAGCCCGGCGGCACGCTCGTGTACGTTACATGCTCGGTCCTGCCGGAAGAGAACGAGGATCAAGTGGCGGCCTTCCTCGCCACCGATGCGGAGTTCTTACCAAAAACGCTGACCGCTCCCGCACCGGCGCGCACGCGCACGCACGGCCTGCAAATGACGCCGCGCCTGACAGGGTGCGATGGCTTCTACGTCGCCGCGTTGCAACGGCGCTGAGCATGCGGCCGCGTGAGATCGCCATCGCCGGCTGCGGTGTCGCGGGCTTGAGCGCTGGCGCATTGCTGCGCCGGCAGGGCGCGCGCGTGGTGATCTACGACCAGTTCGCCAGCCCACGCCCGCTCGGCTCCGGCATTATCATGCAGCCGGTTGGCATGGCTGTGCTCGATGAGATCGGCGCGGGCGAGGCGATGCGCGCGCTCGGCGCACCAATCACGCGGCTCATCGGTTGCAACACACCGCGCCAGAACGTCGTGCTCGACGTCCGCTACGATGCGCGTGGCGAGAGCGCGGAAACCGGCCTCGGCGTCCATCGCGGCGCGCTCTTTCAGGTGCTCTACGACGCAGCGCTTGAAGCGGGCGCCGAGATCGAGAGCGGCCGCGAGGTCGTCAGTGCGTCCAGCGGACGGCTCGCATTCGCTGACGGCGGCCAAAGCTCGCGCTTCGATCTCGTAATCGACGCACTCGGCATGCGCTCGCCGCTCTCTCAGCAACCCAAAGCCCCGCTGCCGTTCGGTGCATTGTGGGCGAGCCTCGATTGGGCGGGAGCGTTCGATCCCGCCGCTTTGGAGCAGCGCTATTTTCAAGCGCGCAAAATGGTCGGCGTTATGCCGATCGGCAAACTGGCGGGAGGGCAGCGCAACCAGGCAGCGTTTTTCTGGAGCTTGAAGCACACTGCGCGCGAGGCCTGGGTCTCAGCCGATCTGGCGCAGTGGAAAGATGAAGTCCGCGCGCTCTGGCCCGCGACGGAACCGCTGCTGACGCAGATCAACAGCCACGCCGATCTCGTTTTCGCATCCTACGCTCACCGCACGCTGCGTTCGCCGCTCTCGCGCGATGTCGTGCATGTAGGCGACAGCTGGCATTGCACCAGCCCGCAACTCGGGCAGGGGGCCAACATGGCGTTGCTCGATGCGTTTGCGCTGGCGCGCGCGCTGGAATGGCAATCGGATTTAGGCGCAGCGCTCGACGAATACGCCCGCCTGCGCCTCTGGCACATCCGGCTCTATCAGCTCGCCTCCTGGATGTTCACGCCGGCGTACCAATCCGACAGCGATGCGCTCGTCTTCATCCGCGATTGGATCATGGGCCCGATCTCGCGCATCCCGCCCGCGCCGCAAATTCTCGCAGCGCTGGTAGCCGGCCAAATCGGCGCGCCGCTTAGCGCGATGCGCCGCTGAGCGCGTCCTGCTGTTCAACCGTCGCATATCCCAGCTTGCTGGGATGGTGTGCCGATGTCGCCAGGTTACAATCCCGCGATGGCTGAAGATCAGAACAACACCAAAACCGTCAGCTGGAAGCATCTGGCGATCATGTTCGTGCTCGGCGTGCTGACGGTGATCGCGTTCGTCGCGCTGAACCGCTGAGCTAGCTCATTCCCACTCGATCGTCCCCGGCGGTTTCGACGTCACGTCGTACACGACCCGGTTCACGCCGCGCACTTCGTTGATGATGCGCGTGGCGGCGCGGCCGAGGAAGTCCATCGAGTAGGGGAAGAAATCCGCCGTCATGCCGTCCGTGCTCGTCACGGCGCGCAGCGCGCAGACGTACTCGTACGTCCGCCCATCACCCATGACGCCGACAGTCTTCACCGGCAACAACACCGCGAACGCCTGCCAGATTTTGTCGTACAAACCGGCCTTGCGGATTTCATCGAGATAAACCGCATCGGCCTCGCGCAAAATATCCAGCTTCTCGCGCGTGATCTCGCCCGGCACGCGGATGGCGAGGCCTGGCCCCGGAAACGGATGGCGCCCCACGAACGTATCCGGCAGCCCGAGCTCACGCCCCAGCGCGCGCACTTCATCTTTGAACAATTCGCGCAGCGGCTCGACCAGCTTCATGTTCATGCGCTCAGGCAAGCCGCCGACATTGTGGTGCGATTTAATCGTGACTGACGGCCCGCCAATCGCCGACACACTCTCGATCACATCCGGATAAAGCGTGCCCTGCGCCAGAAACTGCGCGCCACCGATCGACTTCGCCTTCTCCTCGAACACATCGATGAACAGCTTGCCGATGGTTTTGCGCTTCACTTCGGGATCGGACACGCCTTCGAGCGCGCTGATGAAGCGTTCGCTTTCGTCGGCGTGGATGAGCGGAATGTTGTAATGGTCGCGGAAGAGGGAGACGACCTGCGTCGCCTCGTCCTTGCGCATCAGGCCGTGATCGACGAACACGCAATGCAGCCGGTCGCCGATCGCTTCGTGGATCAGCACCGCCGCCACACTCGAATCCACGCCGCCCGACAGCCCGCAAATCACCGTGCCGTCGCCGACTTGCGCGCGAATGCGGGCGATGGCTTCGTCCTTGAACGCCGCCATCGTCCAATCGCCCTTCATGCCGGCGATGCGATGGGTGAAGTTGCGCAGCAGCTTGCCGCCGTCCGGCGTGTGCACGACTTCGGGGTGAAACATCGTCGTGTAGAAGCGGCGCTTTTCATCGACGGCGATCGCAAACGGCGCGTTCTCGCTGGTCGCGATCACTTCGAAGCCGTCCGCCAGTTTCGTCACTCGGTCGCCATGGCTCATCCACACCGGATAGCGGGCGCCCACGTCCCACACGCCCTCGAACAGCGGCGACGCTTTTCTGATCTCGACATCGGCGCGCCCGAACTCGCGCGCGTGCCCGCCCTCGACCACGCCGCCGAGCTGCACATGCATCGTCTGCTGCCCGTAGCAGATCGCCAGGATCGGCACGCCAAGCTTGAACGCATCCTCAGTCGCACGCGGGCTTTCGCCTTCGGTGACGCTCGCCGGACCGCCGGAGAAGATGATCGCCTTCGGCGCGTAAGTTTTGAGGAAGGCGCCGTCGACCTTGTTGTAGGGATGGATCTCGCAATAGACGCCGTTCTCGCGCACGCGCCGCGCGATCAGCTGCGTCACCTGAGATCCGAAATCGATGATGAGAACGCGCTCGTGCTCCGCTGGATG
>QBMO01000082.1:11581-13509 GCA_003242075.1 Alphaproteobacteria bacterium | reverse complement strand
GGGTGTGAGGTGGGTGGCGGCAGGGCGCCGTCGCGCTCGAGGCCCGGCAGCATCGGATCTTCGAAGATCGCCGGCAGCTGCTTTGCTGCGCGCGGGCGGCGCTTTTTGCGTTTGGGCGCTTCGGGATGATCCTCGACACGGTTGTGCAGGCGCGCGAGCGCCGGATCGAGTTCGCCGCGCAGATAAACGGCCACCTGCCCTAGCAGGCGCACGCTGGAGAGCGTCTGGATGGCGCGAATAAAGCCGCCTCGGCGCGAGGCTTGGCTGCCAACAACGCTTTCGAGATCGAGCCGATCGCACCAATAGGGTGCGGTGTCCGCAAACGCCGAACCCGTCACCGGATCTTCGTCCACACCGGCCCCCGGCGCGAAGAAGCGCTGCACGAAATCGTACGGCTTGCCCTCATCCGCCGGCGCGCTGACGACGAGTATGCCCTGGCGCGGCCCGCGAATGATCGTGTTGAGCGCCGCGATATCGGGCTTCAGATTGACGACGGCCTCTTCGTTTTCGAGCACGACATTGGCGTACTCGCCTACGAACGCGTCATAAATTTCATCGACGCCGAGTGCGAGCGCCACGTCATCATCCGGCGTCCAGGGCGAGCGCTGCTTGCGCGGCAGATCGAGCGTGTAGCCTTCCGGCGTCGTGCGCACGACGAGCACGCCCGCGTGCGTGTCGAACACCACGACTTCGAGATCTGAGTGAAGTTCGCTCAAAATCATCGCGCCCGCCGCCAAGGTGGCGTGGCCGCAGATCGGCACTTCCGTTGACGGCGTGAACCAGCGCAGCTGGTAATTGCCCTTGAGGCCAGTTGAGACGACGAACGCGGTCTCGCTGAGTTTGTTTTCAGTAGCTATGGCTTGCAGCACGGCGTCCGGCAGCCAGCGTTCCAGCGGCACCACGGCGGCCGGGTTGCCGGTGAAAACGCGATCCGTGAAGGCGTGCACGATCCAGATTTTCATCGCGTTTTCTATGGCTGCTCCGGCGCGCCCACGCCAGCAGTCACGCGGCTTAAGGTGAACGCGGTTCGCCTAAGAGGCGATTTTGCACGGCCAATTGTGCCCCAACGGCTGATGTCCCTGCCCGAAGCCGGGCGCGTGACGGATCGCCTCCATCACGTAAGCGCGCGCCTTTTCCACTGACGGTTCGAGCGGCTCGCCGTGCGCATTATACGCGGCGATGGCGGAGGCGAGCGTGCAGCCGGTGCCGTGCGTGGCGCGGGTTTCGATGCGCGGGCTTTCGAAGACGCGATAGCCTTCGCGCGTCAGCAGCACGTCGCGGATGATGTCGCCGGCGATGTGGCCGCCCTTGATCAGCGCCGACCAAGCGCCGAGGCGGTTCACCAGCACGTCGGCGGCATCCATCTGCCCATCGAGCCCGCGCACCTCGACGCCCGTCAGCGCCTCCGCTTCCGGCGCGTTCGGCGTCACGATCGCGGCGATCGGCATCAGTTCGTCGCGGATGACAGCGATGGCGTCGCCGTCCAGCAACGATGCGCCGCCCTTGGCGATCATCACCGGATCGAGCACCACCGGCGCGCCATCGCCCACCGCATACCACGCCTCCATCACCGCGCGCACATGATCAGCCGATCCCATCATGCCGATCTTCCAGGTATCAGCGCCGAGATCGCCCATCACCGCTTCGATCTGCTCGCGCACGATGTTCGGCGGCACCGGATGGACGTTCGTCACGCCCAGCGTGTTTTGCACCGTGATCGCCGTCACCGCCGTCATCGCGTAGCCGCCGAGCGCGGTAACCGTTTTGATGTCAGCCTGAATGCCCGCGCCGCCGCCGGAATCCGAACCGGCGACAATGAGAACGCGGCCTTTGGATTGGTAAGTCATGGCCGCTTCATCGCACGGCTAGATCGTCGCGCGCCAGACTTTCAGCGCTTGCGCGGTTTCGGCCACGTCGTGCACCCGCAC
>QBMO01000082.1:9865-11547 GCA_003242075.1 Alphaproteobacteria bacterium | reverse complement strand
CCGCGATGGAACCGCCGAGGCGGCCCCTGCCGGCGTCCTTGGCGCGCTCGTCGAGCGCCTGGATGAAGCGCTTGCGCGAGGCGCCGATCAGCACCGGCTTGCGCGTCTCTTCAACGATACGTGCGGTCGCGCGCAGCAGAGCGAGATTGTGCTCGAGCGTCTTGCCGAAGCCGATGCCGGGATCGACCCAGATATCTTCGATGCCGCGCTCTTCGGCGGCGCGGATGCGCGCCTGCAGAAACGCGATCACTTCGGCGACCACGTCATCGTATCGCGGCTCGGACTGCATCGAGCGCGGCCCGCCTTGCATGTGCATCAACACGACGGGGCGATGCAGCGAGGCGGCTGTCTCCAACGCGCCCGGCGCGCGCAGCGCGTTGACGTCGTTCCACATGCTGGCGCCGGCGGAGATAGCGGCGATGGCGACAGCCGGTTTCATCGTATCAATCGAGATCGGCGCCCGCGTCGCTGCGCGCAGCGCGGCGACCACAGGCACGACGCGCGCCATCTCCTCGCGCTCCTCCACCGGGGCCGCGCCGGGGCGCGTGCTCTCACCGCCGACATCGATAATGTCCGCCCCCGCCTCCAACATGGCGAGCCCGCGCGGCGCGGCAGCGCCTTCGCTCACGCCTCCATCGGAGAAGGAATCGGGCGTCACATTGAGGATGCCCATAATGTAAGGGCCGCCGGCCAACTTGGGCGGCGGCAGTGCAATCGGTGTCATTGGCGGCGCGGATGACAAAGTGTATCCCGTTACGCAAGCTTGACGCACAGTGTAGCCCGCGCGCAGGTGTCGCGCTCACGAAAACGCGATCACTGAATGATCAAACGCTTAGGCGCCGCGGAGGCGCCTTTAGCGCCACTGCATTTGCAAGGCACGTCTGCACACGATGAGCGAATGGCGCATCAAATTGGGGCCAGTGCTGACGCCAATCTTGCGCACCTGGTGGCGTTTCCGCCGTCCAGCGACACTGGGCGTGCGTATGCTCTGCCGAGACGCGGAAGGCCGCATCCTACTGGTGCGGCATGGCTACGCCAAGGGCTGGCACTTGCCCGGCGGCGGTGTCGAAGCGGGCGAAACGGCCATTGAAGCCGGCGTGCGCGAGCTGGCTGAGGAAGGCGGCGCGGAAGCGATCGGCGCGCCCAAGCTGCTCGGCTTCTACGCAAACCACGCCAACTTCCCGAACGATCACATCGCGCTCTACGAGGTCGAAACGTGGCGCCCGTGCGCGCCGCGTGGCGGCAACGAGATCGCTGAGCGCGGCTGGTTCGCACGCGACGCGTTGCCGGAGGGCATCACGCCGGGAACGCTGCGGCGTTTGGCGGAAATATTTGACGGCGCGCCGCCGAGCGCCGTTTGGTAAGGTCGGACGATAGAGGGACACGCATGCGCTACCTGCACACCATGATCCGCGTCGGCAATCTCGACGCCGCGATCGATTTTTTCTGCGCCAAGCTGGGCTTGGTCGAGATGAACCGCATGGAGAACCAAGGCGGCCGCTTCACGCTCGTTTTTCTGGCAGCGCCCGAGGACGTCGAACTGGCCCGCGAGCGCAAAGCGCCGATGGTTGAACTCACCTATAATTGGGATGAGAACGAGTATGGCGGCGGCCGAAACTTCGGCCACCTCGCCTATCGCGTGAAGGACATCTACGCGACGTGTCAGAAGCTCATGGACGGCG
>QBMO01000082.1:1181-9855 GCA_003242075.1 Alphaproteobacteria bacterium | reverse complement strand
CAAGGGTGCCCGGGTTCATCAGAAATCCGGTCACCCGCCCCGCGACGGGCACATGGCCTTCGTGCGCTCGCCTGACGGCATCTCTATTGAGCTCTTGCAGGAAGGCGATCGCTTGCCGCCGCAAGAGCCGTGGGCCTCGATGCCGAACACCGGCGCCTGGTAAGAAAAAGGCCGCGCTCCGAAGAGCGCGGCCTGATGTTTAGTCAAATGCGTTTCGCTTACTGCGAATAGAGTTCCGAGACGTGCAGCGTCGACGGCTGCAGGTCGCCTTCCGCGTAGGTGCCGACCCAGATGTCGTACTGGCCCGACGGCGCGCCTTGGATGGTGATGGCCGGGTTGAGACCTTCATTGCCGCCATCGTCGTCGCACAGCCAATTGCCGCCCGCGTCGTTGATGACGAGGGTGGTGTCGGCTTCAGACGTAACCGAGAAAATGAGCGGCAGCGAGCCAGAGCCCGCCGTCCAGTTCACGCGATAGTCCGGCGCGCGCGCGATCCAACCGGTGCACATTTCACTGATCACCGAAGCATGGATCGAACCGCCAGCATCGATCGCGACAGTGTGCGGATCGGGCTCAAAGCCGGCCACGATATCGACTGCGCCATAGGCGGGATCGAGCGAGAAGTCAGGCGCGTCGCCAGTGGTCGCGTCGGGCGCGGACGGGCCGCCGATTTCCGAAACGAAGAGCTGCGCAGAGGCATTTTCGTCCGCCGTGCCATAGCGGCCGACCCAGATCTGATAGCGGCCATTGCGCGGCTGCTGGATCGCCACCATCGGGTTCAAGCCGTTGCTGTCGTCATTGCAAACCCACTGACCGTTCGGCGTGCGCACCGCGATCGTGGTGTCGGCGTCCGATGTCGCGCCGATGTAGAGCGCCGGAAAATCGGCGACGTTGGCGGTGTAGCGCAGCGTGTAGCTGGCGCGCGTGGCGACGAAGCCGTTGCAGTCGGCATTGACGCTGCTCATGTCGACGGGGCCGCCGCCGAGCACCGAGACGGTGAACGGATCAGGCTCGAAGCCGGCGCGCAATTGCGTTTGGCCGTACGTGCCGGTGGCGCCGGTGTTGAGATTTTGCGCGTAAGCCGGCGCGGCGATCATCGCCAACGCCGCTGCGGCGACCATAGTCCGAGTGAGTGATTTCATTGGTATCCCCGAGATTCCCTCTAGCCGCGCCATCTTCGCCTTCGGAACCCGCTTGGCAAGCGAAGAGCGAGCCGGTTTGCGGCGTTTTCGGGGTATTTTGGGCCTTAGCGGCGTCCGAAGAGCTTTTCGATGTCGGAGAGCTTCAACTCGACATAAGTCGGCCGCCCGTGATTGCATTGGCCGGAAAACGGCGTCGCCTCCATCTGCCGGAGCAACGCGTTCATCTCGTCGCCGGTCAAACGCCGCCCCGCACGCACCGAACCGCGGCACGCCATTGACGAACACACCTCTTCCAGCCGCTCCTTCAACGCATGCGCTTCGCCCAGTTCAGCAACATCGTCGACCAGGTCTTTCAGCAAACCAGCCGCATCGATGTGGCCAAGCAAAGCCGGCGTTTCGCGCACCAGCATGGCGCCGGGACCAAACGGCTCGATGACGAGCCCCAACTGCGCCAACTCTTCCACACGCGCGCCGAGCGCTTCCGCTTCGCTGGGATCGAGTTCGACCACTTCGGGAATGAGCAAAGCCTGCCGGCGCACGCCGCCATTGGCCAGCATCTGCTTCATGCGCTCATACACCAGCCGCTCGTGCGCTGCGTGTTGATCGACGATGACGATGCCGTCCTCCGTTTGCGCGACGATGTAGGTCTCGTGCACCTGCGCACGCGCCGCGCCGAGCGGGAAGAAGCGCGCGTCTTCAGGATCGTGGTTCACCGCAGCGTGGATGGCGGATTCCAAATCGCCAGCGGCGCTATGCTCAGCCAAAGCTCGCGGCAACGCATCCACGCGCCCGCTCGGCATCATAAAATCGCCAGCGACCAAGCGCTCTTCCGCAGCACCCCATGCGTGAGTAGTCGAACGCAGGAACGGTTGCGGCGACTCAAAAGCGCGCACCGCATCGAGCGCGCTCCGCGCTGTCGTGGTTGAAGCACGATGGCCTGCGCCCGCGAGCGCGTGGCTCAGCGCACCAACGATCAAGCCCCGTACCAAAGCCGCATCGCGAAAGCGCACTTCTGTCTTGGCCGGATGCACGTTCACATCGACGTCGCCGGACGGCAGATCGAGGAACAACGCCGCCACCGGGTGGCGATCGCGCGCCAGCAAATCCTGATAGGCCGCACGCACGGCGCCGACGATCAGCTTATCCTTCACAGGGCGGCCATTGACGAACAAATGCTGATGCTCGCGCGTGCCGCGATGAAAGGTCGGCAAGCCGGCAAAACCCGAGAGCCGCACTTCGCCGCGGGTTTGATCGAGGGCGATGCAATTGGGCGCAAAGTCAGCGCCGAGAATGGCGGCGAGCCGCGCGCGGCGGCCTTCATTCTCGGGATCAAGCTCGGCCGCCAAGCGCACATTGGTGCGGCCATCATGCTCCAGCGAAAACGCCACATCGGGCCGCGCCATGGCGAGACGTTTGACGATGTCCGACACCGCCATCATCTCAGCGCGCTCGGATTTCATGAATTTCAGCCGCGCCGGCGTCGCGAAGAAAAGATCGCGCACTTCGATGCGCGCGCCGCTTTCGCTCAAGCCAGTCCACGAGGCTGGCTTCGGCGGATGCAGCGCACCGCCCTCAACTTCGATCACCCAAGCGCCTTCACCGCCGCGCGCCTTCGACGTGATCGAGAGCCGCGCCACTGCGCCGATCGACGGCAACGCTTCGCCGCGAAAACCCATCGTGTGAATGTTGAGCAAGTCAACATCGCCGCTCGCGCCGGCTTCCAGCTTCGACGTAGCGTGGCGCTCGACCGCAAGCGCCAATTCATCGCGCGGAATGCCGCCGCCATCGTCCTCAACCGCGATCAGGCCCAAGCCGCCGCGCTCGATGCGGATAGCGATGCGCTTGGCGCCGGCGTCGAGCGCGTTCTCGACCAGCTCTTTCACCGCCGCCGCAGGGCGTTCAATCACCTCACCCGCAGCAATGCGGTTCACGGCTTCGGGGGGCAAACGGCGGATGGGCATGAATCAGTGCAGCCTATCACATTCTGTTTCGTCATTCCGGGATCGCGCAGCGAGGCCCGGAACCCAGGGGCAAGCGACGTGCTGGCGGCCCCTGGGTTCCGGGCTCGACCTCCGGTCGCCCCGGAATGACGGAGTTTGTGCTAAGCAGACTCAATGGACCCACATCCCAAAACCAACTCCCTGCAGATGGCCTCGCCGACTTACCGGCTGGCGGCGCTCGATCAGGATTTTCTGCTGAGCGAATCCACGCGCGGCGTGCGCTTCATGCTCGAATACGAGAAAACCGAGGTGGCGCTGAAAGCGGCGCGCATCGCCTCGACCATCGTCGTCTTCGGCAGCGCCCGCATTCGCGAAGGCGGACCGGGCAAGCAGGCGCTTTGGTATGGCGAAGCGCGCAAGTTTGCGCGGCTTGCGTCGGAACGCGGCGGGGCCTTGTGCGAGGAAGGCGGCATCCGCCGCAACGTCATCGCCACTGGCGGCGGGCCCGGTATCATGGAAGCCGCCAATCGCGGCGCGCGCGAAGCCGGCGCGCCGTCCATCGGCTACAATATTCGCTTGCCGATGGAGCAAGAACCGAACGCCTACCAATCGCCGGAGTTCACCTTCAACTTTCATTACTTCGCCATGCGCAAGATGCACTTTGCCATGCGCGCCAATGCCCTGGTGGTGTTTCCCGGCGGCTTCGGCACGTTCGACGAATTGTTCGAACTGCTGACGCTGCGCCAAACCCGCAAAGCCTCGCATGTGCCGATCGTGCTGATCGATGAAGGCTATTGGCGCGAGATCGTCTCGTTCGACAAATTAGTCGAGTACGGCATGATCGATCCCGCCGACCTCACCCTCTTCCGCTTCGCCGACAATGCCGAAGGCGCATGGGACGCCCTAATCGAGCAAGGCCTCGGCGACGCGCACGAAACGGACTCGGACGAAGATTTGGCGCGGGATATGTGATCTGCACTCACGTCTGCGCCGCTACGAACGTCCGCAAAACTTCCGCGGCCACCTCGCGCGTGCGTCCCGCAGGCCGGCCGATCAGTTGTGCGAGGGAGCGGCCGAAGAGGCCTGCGCCCATGGCCAGCGTGACGCTGATCAACACCAGGTCTTCGGCTTGTTGCGCGTCGAGGTCGCCGAACGAGACGCGTTTCAAAACCACGCGCTGCACCGCCTCGCGCACGCTCGAAAGCCGCCGCCATTCGCCAGTGAGTTCGAGCCATGCTGCAAGCCGCGCCGCGCCGCGCGTTTCAAACACATCGAACAGAGCCTGCACGACGGCTTCCTGTTTGATCTCCGGTCCACCGGCCTGATCGGCGAGTGCGAGCACGTCCGCGACCAGTTGCTGCACCATGCGGTCCATGAGGGCTGCGTGCAGCGCGTCGATGGCGCCGAAATGATGCAGCACGCTGGCGTTAGCGACGCTCGCCGCAGCCGCGACGTCGGCCAGCTTCAGCGCCAGCGGCCCCTGCTCCACCAAGAGCGCCTCGGCGGCCGCCAATATGTGCTCGCGCGCCGCTTCCGGAGTGCGGCGGGTGCGAACCTTACCAGTTTTTCTTATTGACATTTTTGTCAGTAGAGCCAAATTGCCGATAGAACGCAAGTCTAGCCGAGGTTCTCCCCCCGAGGTGCAAACATGACCGCCAAATCGACACCCGCCGACGTGCAAATCCCGCCGCGCGACATTCGCTTTGATGTCGATGCAGCCAAGACCGGTCACTGGCTGGGCGGCGATCCGGTCGGCACGGCGGTGTTCAATGCGCTCTCGATCACGTTTCCGGATGGCGAGCGGCTCTTCATCGATGCGGTGCGCCACTATCGCGGCGAGCTCAGCGGCAAACTGGCCGAGGACGTCAAAGGCTTCATCGCGCAGGAGGCGATCCACTCACGCGAGCACCACCAACTCAATCAGCTGATCGATCGCGACAAGTATCCGGTGGCCGAGGTCGAAGCTGGCGTGCGCGAGCGCGTGGCGTTCGCCCGGTCGCGCGGGCCGATGCGTATGCTGATTTCCACCATCGCGCTGGAGCATTTCACCGCCATGATGGCCGACGCGCACGCGCGTCACCTCGACCTGTTCGAGAACGCCGATCCCGGCATCGAACGCATGTGGCGCTGGCACGCCATGGAAGAAACCGAGCACAAGGCCGTCGCCTACGACGTCTTCCTGCACGCCACCAAGCACTGGTCGCCGCTGCAGCGTTACATGCGCCGCACAATCGCCATGGCGCTGATCACCTATTTCTTCACGCGCAACATCATCCACTATGCCGCGCTGCTGCTCACGGCGGACGGCTATTCCTACAAAGACGCAGCCAAAGCGGTGCGCCGCTATGTGTGGCGCGCGCCGGGCATCTTTTCGCGCAACAAGAAAACCTATTTCGCCTGGTATCGCCCGGGCTTCCATCCGTGGGACGAAGACAATCGCGCGCTCGTCGCTGGCTGGCGGGCGGAGTTTGACGGCGCGGTTGCGAAAGCGGCCTGACGCCTACTCGGCTGGCGTAAGCCCTTCGGGCTGCCCCACCACCACGAACGTGAACGCATCGGGATTATAGAGCCGGCGCAGCACGCGGTTGACGTCTTCCAGAGTCACCGCGCGGATGAGATCGTTGCGGCGGTTGATGTAATCGATGTCGCGCCCGGCGGCTTGATAGGAATGCACCACCGAGGCGATCTTGGCATTGCTATCGAGATCGAGCGCGAACGCGCCGGTGAGATAGGTGATGGCGTCGTTCACTTCGGCTTGCGTCGCGCCTTCCGTGTGGAGCCGACGCAGCACGTCGCGCGTGACTTCGAGCGCCTGCGCGACATTGCCGTTCTCAGTCTGCGCCGAACCGCGAATGAGCGCGCTGTGTTCGCGCACGGATGGCCCCGTGCCGATGCCGTAGACCAGCCCGCGCTGCTCGCGAACTTCATCGACCAAGCGTGACGAGAAACCGCCGCCGCCGACGATATAGTTGGCGACCGCGAGCGGAATCCAATCGGGATCCTCGTCTTGAATTCCGGGCCCGGAGAAAACGACGAGGCTTTGCGGCTGCGGCAGTTCGCGGACTATGAGCGGCGTTGGCGGACTTAAGACGACATCCGCTGGCTCGGGCGGCGCGGCGCCTTGCGGCAGCGCGCCAAAAATATGATCGACCGCGGCGCCAGCGGTCGCGGCGTCAATGTCGCCGACAATGGTGATCCGCAGCGTGGCGCGATTGAACAAGGCCGCGCGCCGCTCAATCAGACCTTCGCGCGAGATTGCTGCCACGCTCTCGCGTGATGTGCGCCCAGCATAAACGTGACCAGGATATTGCGCCTGATCCAGAGCAAGGTTGGCCAGATAGCCCGCATTGGTTTCGCGCGTGCGCAGGCCCACGATCATTTGCCGGCGAATACGCTCCAACGGCGCCGCATCGAAGCGCGGCTCATGCAGCGCCAGGCGCGCCATTTCCCAGGCCGCGTCGCTATTTTCGCTGAGCGTCGTGATGCTCATGCCGAGGCCGTCCCAACCGGCTGAGAAGCCGAGCGACATATTCAAATCTTGCAGCCGTTCTTTGAACGCGTTGGCGTCGAGCGCGCCCGCGCCCTCCGTCAGCATGTCGGCCATCACGCTGGTGACACCGACCATGTCTTGCGGCTCGATGGCCGAACCGCCGCGCCAATAGGCGCGCATGACCACCATCGGCACGGTCGAATCCGAAACCAGCCACGCCTCAATGCCGCCGGGCGAGACGATGCGTTCGATATCGACGCCGGACTGCGCCGTCACTTGCGGCGTCTGCGCCAATGC
Source organism: Alphaproteobacteria bacterium (assembly GCA_003242075.1). GTDB lineage: Bacteria > Pseudomonadota > Alphaproteobacteria > Caulobacterales > Aquidulcibacteraceae > Vitreimonas. Next base: position 2,986 of record QBMO01000082.1, on the reverse strand, counting down.
TGGCGCAAGTGGCGCGCTCACACAGAGCGCGAAAGCCAAAGCGAGAGCGCGGATCATTGCGCTGCCTCCAGCGGCAGCAGCCAGCCTGTCACAGAGCTATCGATGTCGAGTGTGTCGCGCGCCAGCGTCAGCGCTTCCTCGCGCGTCACCGCGCTAATGTCGTTGGCCCAGTTCACCACATCATCGATCGACTCACCCTGGGCCAGCGACGCGCCATAGATGTTGGCGAGCGATTCTTGGCTGTCGCGCGCATAGATCGCCGCCGCCGAGAGCGAGGATTTTGCACGCTCCAACTCAACTTCGGTCGGTCCGTCGCGCAGATATTCGGCAATCACCGCATCAAGCGCGGCTTCCACCGTTTCCAGCGTTACCCCATCTGCTGGCGTCGCCCAAACCGAGACGCTGCCGCCGCCGAGGCCGGAAGCATTGCTGCTGGCGCCGGCGCTGACGGCGATGCGTTGTTCCTCGACCAGCGCGCGATAAATGCGGCTCGTCTCCGAACCGCCCAGCACTTCGATGGCGACATCGAGCGCGTGCGCTTGCCGGCCAGTGTCGGTGCCGTAGCTGATGGCGCGATACATGCGCGTCATCGAAGGCTGGCGCACTTTTTCGTCGCGATGCGTCACCCGCATCGGCCCGATGCTCGGCGGATCGGACACCCAGGTGCGCGACGGCAAATCGCGCGTCGGCCGCAAGCGCCCGTAGTAGCGCTCCGCCAGCGGACGCAATTCTTCGGCCGAGATATCGCCGGCAATGACGAGGATGGCGTTGTTCGGCGCGTACCAGGTTTCGTAGAAGGCTTCGGCGCTAGCGCGATCAAGCGTGTTGATCTCATGCAGCCAGCCGACAATTGGCGTGCCGTACGGATGGTGCGGCCACAGCATGGCGCGCATCCGCTCACCCAAAATCGCGCCTGGATTATTGTCGGTGCGCTGGCGGCGCTCTTCGACGATGACGTCGCGCTCGGAGAGAAACGTCTCGTCCGAGTAGCGCAGATTGCGCATGCGATCGGCTTCCATGCGCATGACAAGATCGAGCCGGTCGCGCGCGATGCGCACGTGGTAGGCGGTGTAATCCCACGAGGTGAAGGCGTTCTCGTCGCCGCCATTGCGGGCGATTTGGCGCGAAAACTCGCCGGGCGGAATCGTGCGCGTGCCCTTGAACATCAGGTGTTCGAAGAAGTGCGCGATTCCGGAGTGCCCGCGCGGTTCGTCAGCCGCGCCGACGCGGTACCAGACCATGTGGGTGACGACAGGCGCACGGCGATCGGGGATAACCACCACCTGCATGCCGTTGCGCAGGGTGAAAGTCTCAGGCCGCGGCAGTTCGCGCGCCGGCGCAGCCGAAGCAAGCGCCATAAACGCCAAACAGAAAGCGATGAAGCGCGCCCAGCGAGCCGCCACTAGCGGGCTCAGGTGCCAGGCAACCGGATTCCGCCGCGATCACGCGCGATCGTGACTTGGCCGCCGCCAGTCGCGCGGCGAATAGCTTCGTCGCGCTCAATGCGCTCAGCTTCAGCTTCGGCGTTGAGCGGCGTCGACGGCGCCGCGCCGCTGCCGCCGAAGGCGAGTATACGATCAACGAAGCCTTCGCTGCGACGCACGACGCCTTGGCCTTCGTAATCGATTTGATCGCGAATGCTGGGATCGACAGCGTCAGCACCGGCGGCGCCGATGAATGCGCGCTCGCCTTGCGTGGCGGCGACACCAACTTCTTCGCCGAACAGCGCCGCGCGCGCTTCAGCGTCGGCGGCCAACTCTTGCGGACGCGCCTCGCCTGGCCGCGGCGGACGCAGGCTGTAATCC
>QBMO01000082.1:0-1171 GCA_003242075.1 Alphaproteobacteria bacterium | reverse complement strand
GGTGACGACGCGAAATTCGTCCGGGGATTGTTTGCCCGCGCCGACGATCCGCGAAACCGTCCCGCAACCGCTGGCGGTCGCCGCGGCGGCCAGAACCGCAATCAACGCAATAGACTTGTTCATCGGACGCGCGTCTCCCTCAGGTTCTGGTCGTTCTAGCGAGGCCAGACGCACCCGCCAAGCCGCAGTCCCAGTGAAGGGGTTCGCCCCTCATCGTGACGGTTATGGGGCGAATTCGCCCGAAAAGTCAGCCGCCTTGGCCGCCGCCCGGACGGGCGAACCTGGCCCTGATCTGGCTCCAAGGCGTGCCCTTGCCCGGCTCGGACTCGGTCAAGAAGATCATATCGAAAGCGAGCAGAATGGCGCCCACGGTGATCGCGGCGTCGGCCACATTGAACACCCAGGGGAACCAAAGCCCGTTGAAATCAAGGAAATCGGCCACGGCGCCGAAGCGAATGCGGTCGATCACATTGCCCAGCGCCCCGCCGACGACGAGCCCTAAAGCAGCGGCCGTCCACTTCCGCTCAGCGCTCTTCAGCCACCACAAAAAGACGCCCGAAATCACGAATGAGAGCGCCACGAGGCCCCAGCGCGCCAGATCCTGATCGGCGCGCAGCAGCCCGAAACTGACCCCCCGGTTCCATACCATTTGCAGGTCGAAGAACGGCGTCAGCTCGATGAAGCGGCAGTTATAGCCCAGTTCGAGGCAGCCCTCAGGGCTGAACCGGCCCGGTCCGAGCACGAGCCATTTGCTGATCTGGTCGGCGACGAAGACGACCGCCGCGATGATGAGGCCGAAGCGAAGCATGGCCGCGGGTTATGGACGCCCGCGCCAAAAGCGGCAAGGCGGCGCCGCCCTTCGCAACACTGGCGTTCCGGGCCATGAAGGCCGGATGCGTTTCCCCACCCTCCTGGCGCTCGCCTTCCTGGTTGCCGCGCCGGCGCGGGCGGAGCCGTTGCACGACGCTGTCGACGCCTACGCACTTTATCAAAACGACATCACCGCGCTGATCACGCTCGACGTCGCGGCAAACGATCTCGATGCGGCGCTCGCACTGGCGCTGCGGCACGATCCAGACCGCGTCGCGCAAGGCTGGCTCGCTTATGGCGCGCTAAGGCGACTCTGAACAAGTTCGCGATTCACGCCGCCCGCGAAGCAGCTTAACCTCGG
>QBMO01000081.1:2765-13515 GCA_003242075.1 Alphaproteobacteria bacterium | reverse complement strand
GCTCGTAGTTGAAGACGTGGCTCACGTCCGGCACGTCTAGGCCGCGTGCGGCGACGTCGGAGGCGATCAGAAAGGTGAGTTCGCCGGAGCGGAAGCGGTCGAGCGTTTTGGTGCGCACCGATTGATCGAGATCGCCGTGTATGGGCGCAGCGTTAAAGCCGTGACGCTTTAGCGAAAGCGCGACCACATCGACGTCGGTCTTGCGGTTGCAGAAGATGATGCCGTTGCGGACGTTGACGCTGGTCATCGCCGCACGCGGCCTAGACGTGCCGGACGTGAGCCACGTCTTCAACTACGAGCCGCCGCGCAGCCCGGACGATTACGTCCACCGCATCGGCCGCACCGGCCGCGCCGGCAAGCAAGGCGCATCGTTCACGCTGGTCGCGCCACAAGACAAGAAAAGCCTCGACGCCATCGAGAAGCTCACCGGCAAGCCGATCGAGCGCGCCATCATCGAAGGCGTGCCGGAAGCCGCCATCGGCGATCCGCGCGACACAGGCGGCCGCGGCCGCCGCGCCGAGGAGCTGAAGAAAGAACACACCAAGCGCATCAGCGAAAAGAAGCAGCGCTTCGTGAAACGCGACAGCGAACGCCCAGAAGCGTCAACCGAGCCGGTCAAGCAAACCGAAGCCGCGCCAAGCGACGCGCCACGAGCCGAAGAGGCCAAGCCTGCGCCGCGCCAACGCGCGCGCTCGGAACGCTCCGACCGCGGCGATCGCAACAGCCGCGCCGAAAAGCGCCCTGGCACGCTTGCCCCGCACGACAACGATGCGCCAGGCTTCGGCGACAACATGCCGGCGTTCCTGAAGCGGAAGTAGCGGCGCGCTTTACGGTTTCAGTCTGCCGGCGACCTGCTTGCGGAAGGTATCGCCGTAAGGCGGGCGCAGCATGGCCAGCAGTTCGCCCTTCATCTGGCGATAGATCGCCTTTTCGTGGCTGAACTCGATGAAGCCGCGATGGCCGTGATAGGCGCCCATGCCTGAGGGCCCGACGCCGCCGAACGGCAGATCATCCATCGAGAAATGGAAGATCACGTCATTGATGGTGACGCCGCCCGAATGCGTGCGCGCTAGCAACGCCTCGCTCTCGGTCTCGTCCTCGCCGAAGTAATAGAGCGCCAGCGGACGTGGCCGTGCGTTGATCTCGGCAATCGCGCTATCGAGCGACGCATAGGTGCGGATCGGCAGCACCGGCCCGAAGATTTCCTCCTGCATCACGCTCATCTCGTCGGTGGCGCCGACAATTAGCGTAGGCGGAATTTTACGGTGCTCCTGCTGTGAGAAGTCCTCGTTGGCCGGATTGATCTCGACGATCTCGGCGCCCTTCGAGCGCGCATCCGCGATCAGCCCGCGCACGCGATCGTAGTGCCGCTGATTGATCATCGCGGTGTAGTCGCCATTGTCCTTGATCGCCGGATACATCTTGGCGACCGCAGCTTTCGCCTCGCTCACGAAACCGGGAACGCTCGCGCTCGGCGCCAGCACGTAATCGGGCGCCAGGCAGATTTGGCCCGCGTTCATCGTTTTGCCTTGCATGATCCGCGCTGCCGTCTTGGCCAGATCGGCGCTCGCGCCCAGCACGACCGGCGATTTGCCGCCAAGCTCAAGCGTCACCGGCACCAAATTTTCCGCCGCGGCGCGCATCACGTGACGGCCAACCGACGTCGCGCCAGTGAAGATCAAATGATCGAACGGCAGACCAGAGAAGGCAGCGCCCACGTCAGCGCCGCCGAGGATCACCGCGATCTCCTCCTCATCGAAATAGAGATCGAACAATTGCGCCAGCAGAGCCGATGTCGCCGGTGTGAACTCGCTCGGCTTCAGCATCACTGAATTTCCCGCCGCGAACGCGCCAGCGACAGCGTCCATCGCCAACTGCACCGGGAAATTCCACGGCGTCATTATGCCGATCACGCCCTTCGGCTGGTAACGCACTTCCGCCTTGGCGCCGAACAGACCGAGCGCTGCCGGCGTCACTTTGCGTTTGCGCGGCTTCATCCAGCCGTCCAGCTCCGCGCGCGCCTGCTTCAGCGGTCCGATCGCGGCGGCGACATCGGTGAGCAGCGTCATGTCGCGCGAGCGAGTGCCGAAATCGGCCTGGATCGCGTCGACCAACTCATCCTTATGGTTCAGCAGCAGCGTGATGCAGCGCGTGAGCCGATCCTTACGCTGCGCCGCGCTCGGCGGGCCGCGCCGCACATTGGCGCGCTTCTGGGCCTCAAGCGCCGCCTGCATCTGCGCCTTGGCAGCCTCAATGGCTGGTTCGACTGGCTTATTCATGGGTGTGCCTCCTGGGCCTTTGCGGAGAGCCTAAACCCTGCCCCCCACGTAAGGGCAATTACTAATTACTACCCGGATTAACGCCCGAGTTTACCTCTCGCTCACTTCCTGGCCGCTAGCGTCCTGCTGTCAGTGACTTCAGATTCGCGGATCAACCACGCGTGAGCGACCAAGACGCACTCCTCCAAGGCCCCGGCGGCGAAGCCGTGGGCCAGGAAACATTGGACCTCATGCGCCTGCATGCCGTCCCGCCGACCAGTGCGAATTATGAGGTTTGGCTGGCCTACCGCTTAGGCCGCAACGCACCGCTCCGCGACGCCATCGATGGACGCATCGCCACCGGCGAAGGCTTTACGGCTGAGTTCAATACGGAAGTTTACGAGCGATTCTTCACCGGCCTCGGGGCATCGGCACAGATCGTTCTGGCCGGCGAAAAAATCGCCCGCGATCTCGGTCAGGTCGTCTCGTTCCTGAAACAAGCGGAAGAGAAGAGCGGCGACTACGGCCGCACCCTCGAAACCGCCGCCACCGACCTGAACCGCAGCCTTGCGCCCGATCAAATCCGCCAAGTCGTCTCGAGCCTTGCCGCGGCGACGCTCGACATGGCCAATCACAATCAGCACTTGAACGAACAGCTGCAGCGCTCCACCCGTGAGATTGAGACGCTGCGCGCGAGCTTGGAATCGGTGCGCGTGGAATCGCTCACCGACAGCCTGACCGGTCTCTCCAATCGGCGCATGTTCGACGAAACGCTACGCATGCGCCTCGAGGAAGCGCGCGCCCAGAACACCGAGCTCTGCCTCGTGCTCTGCGACATCGACCATTTCAAGCGCTTCAACGACACTTGGGGTCATCACACAGGCGACCAGATCCTGCGCTTCCTCGCCAGCGCCATGCAGGCGCATGCGCGGCCGGATTTCCTCATCGCCCGCTACGGCGGCGAAGAGTTCGCCATGATCATGCCGCGCGTCAGCATGCGCGCCGCGGCGCAAACCACGGAAGCGCTACGCGCCGCCATTCAGACCAAGCGCCTGCGTAGACGCTCGACCAACGAAGATCTCGGCCAAGTCACGGTCTCGATGGGCATTGCACGCCTTCAGCCGGGCGACACGCCAGCTGGCCTCATCGAGCGCGCCGACGCGTGCCTCTATTCGTCCAAGCGCAACGGCCGCAATCAGGTCACCACTGACGCAACGCCGGTGCTTTACGTCGCGTAGCTGCCGCTTCGGCAATGTATCCCAGAGCGTCCGGCCTCTGTTAAGCTCCCGATAAATCCGGGAGTGAACGATGGCGAAGGCAAAGTACGAACAGGTCGGCGGTGTCGCCGTGATCACCCTTTCCGATCCGGCGACGCTTAACGCCATCGCCCCAGACATGATCGAAGAGGTCGACGCCTTCTTGGATCGCGCGGCGCGAGAGGCGCGCGCGGTTTTGCTCACTGGTGAGGGCCGCGGCTTCTCATCCGGCGCCAATCTCGCCGGGGGCGATGCACCAACCGGCACGGACGGCAAACTCGACATCGGCGTCCGGCTTGAGCAGCACTACAATCCGTTCGTCACCAAATTGCGCGACCTGCCAATCCCGCTGATCACGGCGGTCAACGGCCCCGCCGCTGGCATTGGCTGCTCGTTCGCTTTGCTCGGCGACATCATTGTCGCCGCCGAGAGCGCCTACTTCCTGCAAGCCTTCCGCCGCATCGGCCTCGTGCCGGACGGCAGCGCGACCTACCATTTACCGCGCATGACGACGCGGGCGCGGGCGATGGAAATGATGTTGCTGGGTGAGAAGCTCCCGGCGGCGAAGGCGCTCGAATGGGGCTTAATCAATCGCTGCGTACCCGACGCCGAACTCATGCAGACCGCGACGGCGATCGCCACAGACCTCGCTAACGGCCCGACCCGGACGCTCGGTATGATCCGGCAAATGGTGTGGCGCTCGCTCGACGCCGATTGGCACGAGCAATTGAAGGACGAGCGCGAAACCCAGCGCGAGGCCGGCCGCACGCAAGATTTCGGCGAAGGCGTCCAAGCTTTCTTCCAAAAGCGTCCGGCTAACTTCAAAGGCGCTTAACCGCGCTCTGCTAGACTGCGCCTATGCAAGAGCTGGCTTGGCTGGCGGAGGTCATCCGCATCTGGCTGGAAGGCGGGACGTGGGCCGAGATCAAGGCCGCGCCTGGCTACTTCATGCTTGTGATGCTGGCAGCCGCGCTGATCCCCTCGACGCTGATCCTTATCGGCATTGGCGGCTGGACCGAGTGGCGGGAGACGCCGCTGGCGGGCTGGTTCGGCTTCAGCCGCGAAGACCCCGACGCCGATTGGGCCACACGCGCCCGCGATCTCGACAAAGACGGAATGCCCGATATTTAGCGCTTCGGCTTTTTCAACGACACCTTGGCGGCCTTCGCGATCGCCAACGCCTTGCGCCCCCAGACTGTGGCTTCATCCGGATCATCGAGCGCGCTCTCGGGCAAACGCCAATAGCCCATCTCTACCCGCTCACCTGCGCGCGGCCCGTTCTCCGGCGTCCACACGAACGGGCCCGAACCTTCGGCGCCGAGTTCAGCTTTCAGCGCGTCATTGGCTTTCAGATAAATGACATCGTCGGCGATCAGCAGAAACATAACGCCATCGGCATAGCCGCCGGCGCCGCCAAACATGCGCTTGATCTGCACAGCGCCAACGCCTGCGAACAGCTCACGGACGAAGTCGTGGAAGCCGCTCGCCGCCATGGCTTAACCGTCTAGCGTGGCGGGTTCGATGGTGACGCTCTCGCCACAGCCGCACGCGTCGGTTTGGTTTGGATTGCGGAAGACGAAGCGCGAGGAGAGCCGCGTCGTTTCGTAGTCGATGGTCGAGCCCAGCAGAAACAGGATCGCGTCGGCCTTCACCAGAATCTGCACGCCTTGATCTTCGACCAGTTCATCGAGCGCATCCGGCGCGTCGGCATATTCGAGCAAATACTCCATACCGGCGCAGCCGCCATTGACGACGCCAACGCGCAGGTAGGGTTTTTGCCCCGCGGCGATGATCGCCTTTACGCGGTCAGCCGCTGTCTCGGTCAGCGTCACGATCTTGGGTCTGGGTCTGCGGCTCATGATCTACAACATGTTCAGTTCGAGCTTGGCTTCGTCGCTCATGCGCGCCGGCGTCCAAGGTGGTTCGAAGACCAGGTTCACTTTGGCGCCGGTGACGCCGTTCACCTTGCGCGCCGCGTCTTCCACCCAGCCAGGCATTTCGCCCGCAACGGGACAGCCGGGAGCGGTCAAGGTCATCTCGATATCGACGAAACCTTCGTCGTTGATATCGACCTTGTAGATGAGGCCCAATTCGTAAACATCAACCGGGATTTCGGGATCGAACACAGTTTTGAACTGCGCCACCAGATCATCGGTTATGCGGTCGAGTTCGGCTTTCGGGATCGCCGTTTGCGCGGGGGTGACGCCGTCCATCGTTCAGCTCAACAATTTCCGCGCTTTGTGCAGCGCTTCGATAAACACATCGACTTCTTCCATCGTGTTGTAACAGGCAAAGCTCGCCCGCGCCGTCGCGGTGACGCCTAGGCGTTGCATTAGCGGTTGCGCGCAGTGGTGGCCGGCACGGATCGCCACACCCTGCTTATCCAGAATTTGCGCGAGATCGTGCGGGTGTGCGCATTCGGCGGAGAAAGCGACGATCGCGCCTTTGTCGGCCGCTTGGCCGTGCAGCTTAATCCAGTTCAAAGAGCGCAGCGCATCCATGGCGCGATCGCGTAGCGCGGCTTCGTGCGAATCGATCGCTGCACGATCTTGCGACTCGTACCAGTCGATCGCGGCCTTCAAGCCGATCGCTTCGATGATCGGCGGCGTGCCCGCTTCAAAACGATGGGGCGGATCGTTGTAGAGCACGCGCTCGCGCTCCACGATGTCGATCATCTCGCCGCCACCCTCGAACGGCGCCAGCGCCGCAAGCCGCTCACGCTTGCCGTAGAGCACACCGATGCCGGTAGGCCCGTAGAGCTTGTGGCCGGTGAAAGCATAGAAATCGACGTCCAGCGCCTGCACATCGACACGCCGATGCACAGCCGCCTGGCAGCCATCCAGCATCACCGGCACGCCCTTGGCGTGTGCGATACGCACAATATCGGCGACCGGCGTTTCCACGCCCAGCACGTTCGACATATGCGTCAGCGCCACCATCTTGGTGCGCGGCCCGATCAGCGCGTCGAGCGCGTCCAGATCAATGCGGCCATCATCATCGATATCGAGCCACTTCAGCACTGCGCCCTTGCGCTCACGCAGAAAATGCCACGGCACGATGTTGGAGTGATGCTCCATCACGGAGACCACGATCTCGTCGCCGGGCTGGATTGCGAGCCCAGCAGCGACAATGTTAATCGCCTGCGTGCCGCCCTTGGTGAAAACGATCGTCTCCGGAGACGGCGCATTGATGAAGCGCGCCACCGTCTCACGCGCAGCCTCGAAGGCCGTGGTCGTCTCATTGGCCAAGGTGTGCAGCCCGCGATGCACGTTGGCGTAGGAGCCGCGCATCGCCGCCGCCATCGCTTCGATCACGGCGTCAGGCTTTTGTGCGCTGGCAGCGTTATCGAGATAGACAAGCGGGCGATTGTTGACGCTGCGCGCAAGGATTGGGAAATCCTCGCGCACGCGCGCGACATCGAACGGGCGCTTAATCAGGGGCGCGTTCATATCGACGCCTCCAACCAAACGTTCACACGCTCTCGCAGCTCAGCATCGACCTCGGCCGGCAAGCCCTCAAGCAAAGCAGCCAACAAGAATGCCTCGATCAACATGGCCCGCGCCTGCTTCTCGGGCACGCCACGTGACCGGAGATAGAACTTAGCGCTTGCATCGAGTCCGCCCGCCGTGTTGCCGTGCGCGCATTGCACGTCATCGGCGTGGATCATCAATTCGGGCTTTGCGAAGACCTCGGCGCCGGCTTCGAGGAGCATGCCATGGTGATACTGCCGCGCATCCGTCTGCTGCGCCGCGCGCTCGACCAGGATCTTGCCTTGAAAGACACCGCGTCCGCCTTTGGCCGCTGCGCCCTTGATGAGCTGCCGCGTCGTGGCGCCAGGCGCCTTGTGCGTGATGACGGACGTCAAATCTGCGTGCTTGCCCGCGCCAGCCAAATAGACCCCGTTCAACTCAACGTGCGCGCCCGCGCCTTCGACGTTCACATGGGTTTCGACCCGCGCCAACTTCCCGCCTTCGCTCAGTACGAATTGGCGGAACGTCGCTCCGGCGCCGAGGGTCACGTGCGCCGCATCGAGAACGACCGCGTCGCTCGCCTGCTGTACGACAACGCGCGTCAGAGATCCGCCGGCTGCAACATCAACGTCGAGAAGCCGCGGCGTGAGATTGCCGTCGCCGCTTGGGCGATCGACGCGCGCAACAGACTCGCCCTCGGCAACGGAGAGGCGTTCAACTTCGCCGGCCTGCGCCGCCAGTGCGCCAATAATGCCCGCGCGCTGCGACGCGAGCCCAACCTCAGGCGCCGCGCGATCACGCTGCAGCGCGAACTGCACGTTATCGCCAACGGCCGCGCGCAAGTCTGAATATTTCCAGGCTTCCACGCGCCGCGTCGGGAGGTCGACCAACTGGTTCACGCCGCCCTCAGATATTTGTCGTACCCAGCGCGCTCTAGTTCGAGCGCCAGTTCGGGTCCGCCGCTGGCGACGATACGGCCGGCGACGAGGATGTGGACCTTATCGGGTTTGATGTAGTCGAGCAGACGCTGATAGTGCGTAATCACCAACATGGCTCGATCCGGCGCGCGCAGCGCGTTGACGTTTTCGGCGACAATCTTGAGGGCGTCGATGTCCAAGCCGGAATCGGTTTCATCCAGAATAGCGAAGCGTGGCTGCAGCACCGCCATTTGCAGCGCCTCGAAGCGCTTCTTCTCGCCGCCGGAGAAGCCGACATTGAGAGGCCGCTTCAACATCTCCGGATCGATTTTGAGCGCCGCCGCCTTCTCGCGCATCAGCTTGAGCAATTCCGGCGCGGGCATCGGGTCTTGCCCGCGAGACTGACGCTGCGCGTTTAGCGACGCCTTGAGAAAGGCGATCGCGGAGAGACCGGGGATTTCGACCGGATACTGGAACGAGAGAAAGAGGCCGCGCGCCGCGCGCTCCTCCGGTTCGAGAGCAAGCAGATCCTCGCCATCGAGCGTCGCCGAACCTTGGCTCACGGCGTACCCATCGCGACCGGAGAGCGCGTAGGCGAGCGTCGATTTGCCTGAGCCGTTTGGGCCCATGATAGCGTGCGTCTCACCCGCCGGCACGGCGAGCGTAAGGCCCTTGATGATCTCGGCGCCGCCGACGGCGACATGCAGATCGCGAACGTCAAACACTGGGCTTGTCCCTCTTATAATCTGCAACCGTGCGAATAGGATCGCCGCGCACGCGGGTGACGCTAATGAACCAAAGCCCGCCGATGAACGCCGCCAGCGCAAAGAGCGCGATGCCCATCGCCATGCGATCGTGCGCGCCGAACCAGGCAAACGCGACGCCGCCGAGCATCAAGCAAGTCACGAAACCAGCGACGACCAGCCAGCCTTTCCAGTGGACCGGCGCCATGGAGCGGCTGATGCTGCCGATCGGATAGCGGCGCGCGAACCAGTATTCGGTGTCTGAAGGCTTCGTCGTCGTCATCCGACACTTCCTTCGAGGCTGACTTCCAAGAGCTTCTGCGCCTCCACGGCAAACTCCATAGGCAACTTCTGTAGCACTTCGCGCACGAAGCCGTTCACGAGCAGCGCCACAGCCTGCTCTTCGGGAATGCCGCGCGAGCGGAGATAGAAAAGCTGATCGTCGGACAGGCGCGTCGTCGTCGCTTCGTGTTCGAACTGCGCGTCTGGTGTGCGCGTCTCAACATAAGGCACGGTATGCGCGGCGCACTTGTCGCCGATCAACAGTGAGTCGCACTGGGTGAAGTTGCGGGCGCCGGTCGCCTTCGCGTGCGCGGAGACGAGGCCGCGATAGGCGTTGGAGGAATGGCCGGCAGAGATGCCCTTCGAGATGATCCGTGAGCGCGTGTTCTTGCCCAGATGGATCATCTTGGTGCCGGTGTCGGCTTGCTGGCGGCCATTGGTGACGGCGATCGAGTAGAATTCACCCGAGCTATCATCGCCGCGCAGGATGCAGCTTGGATATTTCCAGGTGATCGCCGAGCCGGTCTCAACTTGCGTCCAGCTGATCTTCGAGCGCGCGCCACGGCAATCGCCGCGCTTGGTGACGAAGTTGTAGATGCCGCCTTTGCCCTCGGCGTCGCCCGGCCACCAGTTTTGCACGGTCGAGTATTTGATCTCGGCGTCGTCGAGCGCGACGAGTTCGACCACAGCGGCATGCAGCTGGTTTTCGTCGCGCATCGGCGCGGTGCAGCCTTCGAGATAGGAGACGTAGGCGCCCTTATCGACAATGATCAGCGTGCGCTCGAACTGGCCGGTCCCCTGCGCGTTCATGCGGAAATAGGTCGAGAGCTCCATCGGGCAACGCACGCCGGGCGGCACATAGACGAAGGAGCCATCCGAGAAGACAGCGCTGTTCAGCGTCGCGAAGAAATTGTCGGAGCTCGGCACGACCGAACCGAGATATTTCTTCACCAGTTCGGGATGTTCATGCACCGCCTCGCTAATTGGGCAGAAGATCACCCCGGCCTTCGCCAATTCAGCCTTGAAGGTCGTCACCACCGAGACGCTGTCGAACACGGCATCGACCGCCACGCGCGGCGCGCCTTCGACGCCCAGCAGCACCTCCGCTTCGCGCAACGGGATGCCGAGCTTTTTGTACGTCTCCAGAATTTCCGGATCGACGTCGTCGATGCTCTTGTAATTGGCGCCGCTCTTGGGCGCCGCGAAATAGCGCGCGGCTTGATAGTCGATCGGCGGATAGTGGACGAGCGCCCAAGTCGGCTCCTCCATCGTCTGCCAGCGTTGGAACGCCTCGAGCCGCCACGCCAGCATCCAGTCCGGCTCGTTCTTCTTGGCCGAGATGTAACGCACGATGCCTTCGTTCAAGCCTGGCGGCGCCAGTTCCTGTTCGAGATCGGTGATGAAGCCGTGTTTGTATTTTTCCGACTCGAGCGCGCGCGCAGCGGCGACGGTGTCGCGATCGATCGTGTCCTTCACCGCGCTCATGCCGCCGCTCCTTGCGCGCGGCGCGCCGCAATTTTGTTCAACGCGACGAGCGCCTCGTCGACGTCGCTTTCCTTGGACTCATGGCCAAAGCTGACGCGCAACGCCGCCTTCGCCAAATCCGGCGCAACGCCCATCGCGGCGAGCACGCGGCTCGACTTCACTTTGCCGGACGAACAGGCCGCGCCAGAGCTCACCGCAACGCCTTCGAGGTCCATGGCGATTACGGCGGTCTCGGCGCTCAGGCCGGGAAGCGCGAAATTTGACGTATTGGGCAGGCGCGATGCACCGGCGCCGAAGACAACGGCGTCAGCCGGTAGGCCCGCTTCGAAGCGATCACGT
>QBMO01000081.1:0-2755 GCA_003242075.1 Alphaproteobacteria bacterium | reverse complement strand
TCACGTAGCGCGGCAACGCGCATAGCTTCGGAATCGAGATCGCGCAGCGCCCATTCGACGGCAACGCCGAAGCCGACGATCGCTGCGGCGTTCTCGGTGCCAGGGCGACGCCCGCGTTCCTGTCCGCCGCCGAAGCGTGCTGTCACGAAAGGCGCGCCGGGTGCAAGGAGCAGTGCGCCGACGCCCATAGGGCCGCCGAGCTTATGGCTGGAGACGACGAGGTACGTCGCGTCGAGATCGACAATGTCGATAGGGATGCGCCCAAACGCCTGCGCGGCGTCCACGAGCAGAAGCGCGCCATGTTCACGGCACAGCGCGGCGGCCTTCGCGATAGGCTGGATCACGCCGGTTTCATTGTTGGCGAGTTGCAGCGCGACGAGCGCGGGCTTCGGCGCGGCGGCGAGCAGAACCGCCAGCGCATCGAGATCGATGATGCCAAACGCATCGACAGGCGCAATGCGGTCAGCCTTCAGCGCCCGCGTCGCGTGTTCAAACACCGCGTCGTGTTCGACCGCCGAAAGAATGAGCGAAGCAGCGCCCGCGCTGCTCATCGCGATCTGAAGCGCTTCTGTTGCGCCGGACGTGAACACCACGTTCTCCGCCGCGGCGCTGACGCCTGCGCCGATCTTCTCACGCGCATCTTCGATCAACGCACGCGCACGCCGGCCGAAGCCATGCACCGACGAGGGATTACCCGCGCTGGCCATCGCGCGCGACATCGCCACCGCCGCTTCCGCACGGATCGGCGCACCGGCGTTATAGTCGCAATAGATCGGCGTCTTGGTCATAGCGTCCTATTCCGCGGCAACGCGCGCGTCGCCGTCGAAGCGGCGTTCCAGCACGTCAGCGAGCGAGACGGAGGCGAGGAAGCCGTGAATGCGATCGCCCATCTCCTGCCAGAGGCCGTGCGCGATGCATCGGCCGCTGCGGCCGATGCAGCTGGTGGGTGAATTTTCCTCGCAGCGCGTGGCTTTGATCGGCTCGTCCACCGCCGCGATGATCTCGGCGACCGTGACTACATCGGCCGCGCGCGCGAGGCGGTAGCCGCCGCCAGGGCCGCGGACGCCCGACACCAACCCGGCCCGGCGCATGCGGGCAAACAGCTGTTCGAGGTAGGAGAGCGAAATCTCCTGACGGCGGGCGATATCCTGCAGCGGCACGGCGCGTTCACCGCCTCCGTGGAGCGCCAAATCGGCCATGGCCATTACCGCATAGCGGCCCTTCGACGTTAAACGCATCGCCGTCCCTTCCCGCGCCCTCGCACGCCCCCAAATTCTCGTGCTAGAAGGCGCCCCCTTCGGGGGTTTTAGGCCCATACGGTTGAGGGCCTGTCTTGGTGCAGAGCTAAGATACCTGAGTGTTTTGGTCAAGAATTGCCTGCGGATGTACCCACACCGCTGGCTGGGGTCTCATTGAATGCCAGAAGTGATTTTCCCGGGCGCCGCTGGGCGCGTTGAGGGCCGCTACCAAGAGCCGCCGAAAGAAGGCGCGCCGATCGCTCTCATCCTCCACGGCCACCCGCGCGCGGGCGGCTCGATGCAGGACCGGGTTACGGTGCAGCTTTACAAGCTGTTCGTCTCGAAGGGCTTCGGCGTTCTGCGGTTCAACTTCCGCGGCATCGGCCGCAGCCAGGGCATATTCGACAACGGCATGGGCGAGCTTTCAGACGCCGCATCCGCACTCGATTATCTGCAGAGCATGAACCCCAACGCCGAGCAGTGCTGGGTGGGCGGGTATTCGTTCGGCGCGTGGATTGGCTTACAGTTGCTGATGCGCCGGCCCGAGATCGACGGCTTCATCGCGGTGGCCCCACCGGCCAACCACTACGATTTGTCCTTCCTCGCGCCGTGCCCGGCGTCGGGCGTCATCATCTATGGAACGCGTGACAGCGTGACGACGGCGCAGGATATGGAACGCGTCATCAGCCGCATCCGCACGCAGAAGAACATCAAAGTGGATGGCGCGCCTATCGACGGCGCCGACCACTTCTTCCGTGGCCGCGACCCGGGCGACGATCACCTCGCGGACGTCGAGCGTCACGCGCGCGAGTATCTAGAGAAGCGCTTAGCTGCGCCGCCGCGCCCGCCGACGTCGAAGCGCTAACGCCTACTCAGTCGTGCGGAGGAAGGCGGGTTTCGGCCCGTCGGAGAAGCCTTCGCGGCCTTCAGTCTCGCTGCGCTGCTCACGCGGCGCGCGTTCACGACGCTCTTCGCCTTCGGGGCGCGGACGGCGTTCAGCGCGCTGTTGTTGCTCGCCCTCACGCGGCGGGCGTGGCTCGCGTGGTTCGCGGGGTTCACGCGGTTCTTCGCCGCCTTCGCGGGCCTCTGCGCCTTCGCCTTCACCTTCGCCCGGACGGAACCGGCTGCGACGGCCACGGCGGCGATTAGGATCGCGGTCACCATTTGGCTGTTGCTGGCTCTGCGGGAATTCTGCGTCTGGCTGATCTTCGCGCTCAGCGGAAACGTCGCCGCCTTCGCCGCGATCCATTTCCTGCTGCGAGCCTTCGTCGTCGCCACCGCGATCTTCGTCGTTGTAGCGATCGTGCTGCTGTTGCTGCACCGGCTGGGCCGGCTGCATCGAGCGGACGAGACGGAAATAGTGATCGGCGTGCTGAAGATAGTTCTCACTGAGAACACGGTCGCCGGAACTGGCGGCATCGCGTGCGAGCTGCAAATAGCGCTCGTAAATCACGGCGGCGGGCCCGCGGACTTTTGTGTCCGGGCCGTTGCTTTCGAGCGTGCGGTTGGGGTTGTTG
>QBMO01000080.1:8677-13666 GCA_003242075.1 Alphaproteobacteria bacterium | reverse complement strand
TTTTCAGATGCTTAGGTAGCCTCATGAGTGGTTAGATCACTGGATCCACAAGCCGATGCTCTACCAACTGAGCTAAGGCGGCACTCTTTCCAGGCTCCGTGCTCGGGCTGAGCGCGAAATCCGGGCGCGGAACCTAGCGCCGGCGCCCTGCATAAGCAAGGCGCGGCCAAGATGCTGTTTTTACGCGGTCAAACCGGTCCCCAGCCCTGCTGATTGATGTAGTTCCGCAGCCGCTGGATGCGGTTGTCCGGGTCGGGGTGGGTGGAGAGGAACTCCGGCGGACGCGAGCCGCCGCCCGACTGCATGCGCTGCCAGAACGGGATCGACTGGCGCGGATCGTAGCCGGCGCGCTGCATATACTGGAGCCCGATTATGTCGGCTTCCGCTTCCTGCTCGCGCGAGAACGGCAAGCTCAAGCCCACCTGCGCGCCCAAGCCGAGCGCCGCCATCGCGAGTTGGCTGTTGATCTGCGTGCCCGCAACTTGAAGCGCGGTCTGTGCTGCTGCTTCGCGGCTGTAACGCTCGGCAGCGTGACGGCCGGTGACGTGACCGACTTCGTGGCCGAGCACGGTAGCAAGGTAATCGTCTCGGTCGCTGATCTCGTAGAGACCGCGATAGAAGCCGACTTGCCCGCCCGGCAGCACGAAGGCGTTTTTGTCAGGGCTGTCGAACAGCACGAATTCCCAGGATTGGCCGCCACGACCGGCGGCTTGCACGATGCGATTGCCGACCGTCTCCAGCCGGCGTTGCGCGGCAGCGTTGCGCCATTGCGGCACTTGCTGGCGCATCTGCGCCCACGCCGAGAGCGACGCCTGCTGCAACTGGCTTTCATCGATGATGATGAATTGTTCGCGGCCCGTCACTTCGTTGGTTGCGCAGCCGGCGACCAACACAAGTGTCCCCGTCGCCAGACCGCGCAACAAGTGGCGCCGATCCATCTTGGCGACGTCGACGAGCTTGGCGCTCTCGTTGGCGGCGGCGTGATGTTCACACATAGGCGTCCTCCCAAAATCCGGATCGGTTCTAGCCGCTATCTTCTGCCGCGGTGAGGCGGAGGCAAGGCCGGAAGATCGGAATTTGGGTGGCGAAAAATGGTGCCTGGGGCCGGAATCGAACCAGCGACACGCGGATTTTCAATCCGCTGCTCTACCAACTGAGCTACCCAGGCAGACCGGCTGCCGGACGGGTCCGGCGCGGAGCGAGGGTCTATAGCGGCGCTCGCCCGGCCTGTCCACGCCGTGCCTCGCCCCCTATAAATCCCTAGTTTCCGGCCGCCTGGGCCCGCGACGCGGCCTCCACCTGGCGGACACGCGGCAGGATTTCGGCCTGAGCCCGATCGTTCATGTCGTTGGCGTAGGAAATCGACGCCCACGGGCCCCGGATCGAGAACGGGAAGACGATCCCGCCTCGCGGCGAGCGCGGCGCGAGCCTGAGGTCCAGACGTCGTTGGCCGACATCGATCACGCCGATGCCTGGAATGCGCAGATCGGTGGTGTTGAAACTGAGATCGTCGCTCGCGAACACGCCGTCGGCGATCGCGAATGTGCCGGAGAAACCCTGGAACGGCGTCCGCGCTTCCGGTGCGATCAACTCGCCGCGCAGCGCGTTGCGAATGGTGCTGGCGACGCCGCCGAGATCGACGCCGTGAAGCACCCCCGACACGATTTCGACATGCGTGCCGCCATCGAGGCTGGAGAGCAGGTCGGACTGAGTGCGGCCCTCAGCTCTAATGTCGATACTGATTTCGGCGCGGCCTTCGATATTGCCGAAGTTGATCGCGTCAGTAAGGAAGCTGCGCGCGTCGAGATTGTTGAAAGTGATGTCTTGCACGATGCGTGTGGCCGGCGCCCGTGCGTCGATCTCGAACCGACCACGGCCCGAGCCGCCATAGAGCGTCAGATTGTGCAAGGTGGCGGCCATGTAGCCATCATTGATCACCAGATTGATCCGCGACCGGTCGATGCGCATGCGTTGAACCAGCAACGCCGCCGTCACCAGTTCCACATCCGCATTGATTGCGTGCAGCCCAGAGAAGTCGATCGGTGTTTCACTCGGCGCTTCGCGCACGTCGAGCGCGCGATCAGGCGCTTCCACGACGGCGATTTCCGCGGTTGGCGCACCAGAGCCCGCGTCCGGCATGGCAGCCGCGACTTCGGCCTGTCCCTCTGTGGTGACTGGCGGCGCTTCGCCAGTGAGATAGGGGTTCAAGTCGAAATCGAAGAGCTCCAATCGCCCGCTAAGATAGGGTTTTCCGCGCACTTCCGAGAGCACGAAATCGCCGCGCCCGCGCACGAGATCAACGGCAAAGCCGGCATTGCTGAACTCGTATGCGCCGCCGCCGACAACGAGCCGGCCAGACACTGCGAATTGCCCGAAGCCAACTGCGCCTTGGATTGGCGAGCCGCTCCACGCCGCGAGATCGCGCAAGCTTGGCCCGGAGGCGCGCACGTTGCCTGCAATCTCGCCGGAGCTCGCCAGTGTTTGGCCGGCGAAGGTGGCGTTGAGAAGTTCGCTTTCGATCTCCAACTGGATCGGCGTGAGCTCGCCGCGCGACGCGGCGCCCGGGCGTGCGATGTCGATCGCCAAGTCCAAGGGCCGATCATTGTAGCGCACCGAGCCTTCGACGCGCATCGGCTCATTGAGACTGGTTATGGAGGAGCTGATGTCGGCGTCGCCGACGAGCCAACCGGAGCCGCGGCGGGCGTCGTAGAAACTGATCTCGCCATTAACGATGCGGATTTCGCGGAGATTGGTTCGCGAGACATCGATCGCCGGCTCGCTTGGGCTGGTCGGCGGCGGCGTTGTGCTTGGCGGTGCGCGACGCGGCGTCAGCACCCAATTCGGCGCACCTTCACTATCGACTTCTAGCGCGATGCGCGGACGTTGCAGAACCAGACGGCGCACGACCACCTGCCGATCGAACAACGGCCTGATCTCGACGCCAATATCGATCTCGTCCGCGGCGATGAAAGCAGGTGCGCGCCCGCCCTCGACATTCGCCAAGGTTGCGTCCTCGGCGCGCAGGCCGAGCACTGGCCAATAGCTGACGCCGACATCGCCGGAGATGGTGAGATCGCGCCCAGTGGCGCTTTCCACTGCCCGCTCCACCTCGCCGCGCACGTCGAGGCGGGTGACGAGATAGGCCAACAGCCCCGCGCCCAGCAGAGCGGCGGCGATCAAGCCTCCGCCGATCAGCAAAACCCAGCGCATCCAGCCCTTCATGGCCGTCTCCCCACTTCTGGCGGCAGCCTAGCGGCTGGCGTACGCGTCCGGAATAGCTATCTAAAGGGCCATGTCCCAACCCGTCCCCGTTACAGTGCTCACAGGTTTCCTGGGCGCCGGCAAAACCACCCTCCTGAACCGCATCCTGACGGAGCAGCACGGCAAGAAGTACGCCGTCATCGTCAATGAGTTCGGCGAGATCGGCATCGACAACGACCTCATAGTCGACGCCGACGAAGAAGTGTTCGAGATGAACAATGGCTGCGTCTGCTGCACCGTGCGCGGCGACCTCATCCGCATCATTGAAGGTTTGATGAAGCGCAAAGGCCGCTTCGATGCGATTCTCGTGGAGACCACTGGTCTCGCCAAACCAGCGCCGGTAGCGCAGACATTTTTCGTGGATGCCGATGTGCGCGCGAAGACGAAGCTCGACGCCATCGTGACGGTTGTGGATGCGAAGCACGTTCTCGAACAGCTGAAGACGTCCGAAGAAGCAGCCGAGCAGATCGCGTTCGCCGACGTCATCCTGCTGAACAAGACCGATCTGGTGTCGAAGGACGAACTCTCCGCCATCGAACGCCAGCTGCGCACGGTCAACGCGACGGCTCGGCTGCACAGGATGATGCGCGGCGACATTCCGCTCGACGCCATCCTCGATCTCGGCGCCTTCGATCTCGACCGCGTCACCGAAATCGACCCGCACTTCCTGCCCGATCACGATTGCGACGACGCCTGTGCGCACCACGACGGACACGACCACCATGACCACTCGCATCACGACCACGATCACGAGCACGACCACGACCACGTCGCCGCCGCGGGCATTACCAGCGTTTCCATGTCGACGGAAAAGCCGATCGATCCGCAAAAGCTGCTGCCCTGGATCAATCAGATCACGCAGGAGCGCGGACCCGACATTCTCCGCCTCAAGGGCATTATCGCCTTCCCGGATGAGCCCAAGAGGTTCGTCATCCAGGGTGTCCACATGATCGTTGAGGGCGATACGCAACGCGATTGGCGCGACGATGAGAAGCGCGTGTCGCGCCTCGTTTTCATCGGCCGCAACCTCGATCGCGCGGAGCTGGAAGCCGCGTTTGCAGCGTGCGCGGCGTGACCGCGCAGGTTTACACAAACGGCCGCAGGCTCGCGCTCGGCGCGCCCGCTTCCAGCGTGCATTGGATCGGCGATCAGGCGCTCTTCGCGCTGGGCGACGGCACCGTGCGCGTCACGTCCCTCGCTGAAGATGCGCGCCCGATCCAGGCGCACGATGGCGCCATCCTATCCGCCGCTCTCCACCCCGACGGCAAACGCCTCGTCACCGGCGGCGATGACGGGCGCGTCGCGCTCATCTCTCCGTATGGCGGCGCCGAGACTTTCGCCGAGCTCGGCAAGTGGGTGGATCACCTCGTCGCCAGCCCCGCCTCCGGCGTCATCGTCGCCGGCGTTGGCAAGAACGCTATCGTGTTTCGCGAGGGGAGAGAGGCGCATCGCTTCGCTTATCCTTCGACAGTCGGCGGCTTGGCGCTTGATGCGAAAGGCCGGCGGTTGGCCGCCACGCACTATGGCGGCGCCACGGTGCGTTACATGCTGATGGCCGACGACAAGGGCGTGGCGTTGCCATGGTCCGGCTCACACCTGGCCGTCACCATCTCGCCTGAAGCCGAGTATGTCGTCACTGGCATGCAGGAAAATTCGCTGCATGGCTGGCGGCTGCCGGACAAGATCGATCTCCGCATGGACGGGTACCCTTCTAAAACGCGCAGCTTT
>QBMO01000080.1:6609-8667 GCA_003242075.1 Alphaproteobacteria bacterium | reverse complement strand
ACGTCAGGCGCTAACGCCGCCATCGTCTGGCCGTTCGTCGGCAAGCTCGGCCCGCAGGGCAAAGCGCCTTTGCAGCCGGGCGAGCGCGAGGCGTTGGTGACGGCCGTCGCATTCCATCCCAGCGAAGAAACCCTGGCCATCGGCTACGCGGACGGCGCCGCCATCCTCGTTCGCTTCAGCGATCAGTTGGGCATGGAATTGGACGAGCCCGGCGAAGGCGCGGTGACGTCGTTGGCATGGAGCGCCGACGGAAAACATCTCGCCATCGGCGACGAAGCCGGGCGCGGCGCGATTGTGAATGTCAGCGGCTCATAGCGAGCGCGTCTCCCACGCAAGCCAAAGCGCCACCACTGCGATCCCCACAGCCATCACGCGGCGCGCCGCCAATGCGTGCGACGATGCGGCAAGAATGCGTCCCGCGCGCGCTGCGCCGATGACAATCGCGGCGTGAATGACAACGCTGATCAGCAAGTGCGCCGTGCCAAGGATTAACGCCTGGGCCCAAAACGGCGCGCGATCCGTCATGATGAACCCCGGCAACAGCGCGACGTAGAAGACCAGCGCTTTCGGATTGAGCAGATTGGCGATCAGGCCACGCCAGAACGGCGCATGATCGACATCGCGCGCGTGTCCGGGCGACGTCTCGCGCGCACCACGCCAAGCTTCCCATGCTAGGTAAAGCAAAAACAGCACGCCCGCCCAGCGCAGCACGCCAAGCACGATCGGCGCAGCGGCGATGATTTCGGCAACGCCAAAGACCGCCAGAAACATGTAGAAGGCGAGGCCGAGCGTGATGCCAAGCACCGCCTTGAAACCCGCAGTGCGGCCCTCGGACGCCGACAGCGCCGCGAGATAGCCCATGTTCGGCCCTGGCGTGAGTTCAATCAGAAACACCGCCAGAAGAAACGGCAATAGGACGCTGGGCTCGACCGGAAGCCGATCCATATCAGGGCCGCTGCGCTTGCGCGGTCAGCACCTGATCCATGACTTTCACGACGCCTGCAATCTCATCCAAGATGCGCCGCGCGCGTGTGGGATCGACCAGCGGTTTGAACAGATCGCCGGGCTCGAACAAGTTTCCGCCTTCCACCGCCACCAGCAGATCGCCGCCCTCGAACGCACAACGGATGCGTTTGCCCTTGAGCCCCCGCTCCAACTCGATCAGCCGCTCCATCATCACAGGATGCAGCAGATAGCGCGCCTCGACTTGATCCGTGCCCCACACCTCAAACGCCTTCTCGAACTCGGACGCGACGAGCCGCACGCGTTCGAGCTTGCGCCCGCCATTGTTGCCGCCGCCGAACACGTTGAACACGCCGGCATCACGGCGGACGATGGTGACGCCGAGAAACTCGCGCGGGAAATGCATACGAATGAGCTGGCCGCGGAAGACGGTGCTGTAACGCGTGCGACCCTTGCTGTCTGTCGTGCGCTGTTCGAGGTGGCCCTCGTAAAGATCGAAACTCGCGCCTTTGTGGTCGCCGTGGAAGAGGTCCTCGAAGCTCGAGCGCTGATAGCTGGGCAGCAGGCGCAAGTCTTTGAGGCGGTCGAGCGATGGCGGATCGAAGCCGCCCATTTGAAAGCTTGCGCCCATCGCCTCGGCAATGGCGCCACAATATTCCTGTTTCAGCTTCTTCCCGAGCTTCGCCAACGGCTGATAAGCGATGATGCCGGCTCCGATCGCGCCCATGAATCCCAGCACCAAGCCAAGCTGCGCCTCGCCGCTCCACACCCAGGCAATCGCCGCGATCGCCAACACGACAGCGCCGCCGATCCAGGCGCGCGTCTGAAATTGTTTCACCGCTTCGATGCGGCCCGCTTCGTTCGACGCAAAGCAAGGTTCGATGCGCTCCTTGTAAAGGCGCTGGAACAGCGTGTCGTCCAGGTTGGCGAGATCGACGATTTCAGTCACGCTATAGCCTCCGTGAAGCAGCGGCGAAGATGCGCGGGCGCGGCGGCGATTGCAACGCACTGCTCGGCGTCGGATGATCGCCGCATGACGATCCTCGACCGCCGCGCTTTCGTTGCAGCTTCGATATTGGCCGGCGCCATATCACC
>QBMO01000080.1:0-6599 GCA_003242075.1 Alphaproteobacteria bacterium | reverse complement strand
CGCCTATCGCGCGCACCCGCCACGGCCGCGTGCGCGGCGCGGCAGAGGACGTGGTGAGCTTCAAGGGTGTCCGCTACGGCGCGCCGACGCGACGATTTCATGCGCCGGAGCGCCCACGAACATGGCGCGGCGTTGGCGATGCGTTGGCGTTCGGCCCCGCATGCCCGCAGCGCGGTTTGGACGGCGAAGCACAGAGCGAAGACTGCCTCTTCCTAAACGTGTGGACGCCGTCGCTTTCCGGCGCGCGGCCCGTGCTCGTTTACATTCACGGCGGCGCTTACAACACCGGCTCCGGATCAAGCGCCGTCACCGATGGCGCGCGGCTGGCCGCCTATGGCGACGCCGTTGTCGTCACACTCAATCACCGGCTGAACGCGTTTGGCTATGCCTACCTCGCCGCACACGGCCTTCCCGACAGCGGCAATGCGGGACAACTCGATCTCATCCTCGCGCTCGAATGGGTGCGTGACAACATCGCCGCGTTTGGCGGCGATCCATCGTGCGTGACCGTGTTCGGTCAATCCGGCGGCGGCGCAAAAATCGCAACATTGATGGCGATGCCGGCGGCGGCGGGGCTCTTCCACCGCGCCTGGACGATGAGTGGGCAGCAAGTCACGGCCTCAGGCCCGCTCAACGCAACGCGCAGGGCGGACGCCTATCTCGCCGCGCTTGGGCTGGCTGCGTACAATGCGCGCGATGTGGCCAACCTGCCCGCCGAACGTCTGATCGAAGCGCTGACGCCGACTGACCCGGTGCTCGGCTTTGCTTCACTCTATTTCGGGCCGGTGCTCGATCAGCGCCATCTGCTCCGCCATCCGTTCTATCCGGGCGTTGCGCCGCAATCGCTCGACATCCCGATGGTGATCGGCAACACGCACGACGAAACGCGCGGCTTCGTCGGCGCCGACCGAACGATCTTCGCGCTTACGTGGGACGCTCTGCCGGCCCGCCTCGCCGCCAACATGCGCGTCGACATTTTGCCGGCGCATGTCATCTCAGTGTATCGCGCGCTCTATCCCGCGTATTCGCCCAGTGACGTGTATTTCGCAGCCACGACCGCGAGCCGCTCTTGGCGCGGCGCGCTGATCGAGCTGGAGGAACGCGCCCGCGCTGGCGCGCCCGCTTTCGCCTATCAGCTCGACTGGCGCGCGCCGGCGGAGGGCGGCATTTTCGGCGCGCCGCACACGCTGGATATCCCGCTCGTGTTCGGCAATTTCGAAGCGTCGGAATGGATTGGCGCGCGGACGAACGATGCGGAATCGATGTCGCGCGCAATGATGGATGCGCTGCTGCGCTTTGCACGCAGCGGCGATCCGGGCTGGGCGCCCTACAGGCTCACTGACCGCGCCACGATGATCTTCGATAACAGCGCGCGCGTCGAAAACGATCCGCGCCGGGCAGAGCGCGAACTGTTCGCGCGCGTGCCGTACGTACAGCCAGGGACTTAGAGCGCTCGCATGCCGTCTTCGACGCTGATCACTGGCCGGTAGCCCATCTCGGCGCGGGCCTTATCGTCCTTTAGGATCGCGTCGCGCGACATGATCATGGCGCTGAACCGCGTCAGCGGCGGCGCGCCGGAGAGCGGCAACACGCTCCACAACGTCTCGCACGTCGCGCCAACGGCGTCCGCAACCCAACCGGGGATGGACTTGTCCGGCAGAGCGATGCCGCGCGATGCGGCCATGCCCGCAATCATCTCGCGCATCGAGCGCACACCATCATCGAGAATAAAGTAGGCCTCACCCGGCCGGCCCTTCGTGAGCGCCAGTTCGATGGCGTGCACGAGGTTGGCGATATGGGTGGTGGAGGTTTGCGCGGCGCCGTCGTTGATCCAGGCAAACTTGCCCTCACGCGCCATGGTTTCGATCACCGGCAGCAGCGTCGTATCGCCCGGCCCCCAAATGAAGCGCGGGCGCAGCACGATCGTCTCGAAGCCAGGCGCGTTGGCGTCGCGCAACAGTTTCTCCGCCTGGGCCTTCGTCGCCGAATACGGATAGGGCGAGTTGAGCGCGAGCGGGTATGTCTCGTCCACGCCGCGCAAATGCTGCCCATGAAAGAGCGCCGCTTCCGTGCCGATATGGATGAAGCGCTTGACGCCGGCTTGGCGCGCCGCCGCCAGCATGCGAGCCGTGCCATCAACGTTAAAGCGCTTCCACGCATCGCGCGGCCCCCATTGCTCCACGAACGCCGCGCAATGGATCACGGCTTCTGCGTCGCCGATGTGCTCACCCGTTACGGTCTCCAGATCGCAGCGCACTGGCGTGGCGCCGCGCGCAGCAATGCTGGGATCGGATTTCGGCGCCCGCGACATCGCCCGCACGACGTGCCCAGCTAGCCCCAATGCGCTCGTCGCCGCGCCGCCGACAAAGCCGGATGCGCCGGTGACGAAGATACGCATCAGCTTTTGATCTCCTCGAGTGCGTGCTTCAGCTTGGTTGATGAAGCCGAAGCATCGGCGCGACGCTCGCGCAATTCATCAACGACCTCGTCCGGCGCCTTGGCGACGAACTCGGCATTGTTCAGCTTCGCGTCCATCTTGCCGATCTCGGCGTCCAGCTTGGCGATATCCTTCGCCAGACGCGCCGCCTCGGCAGGCAGATCGACAACGCCTTCGAGCGGCAGCGCCACCGTCGCGCCATCGAGCACGAACGTCACCGAGCCCGCCGGCGCTGCCTTAGCGCTGGTCGAATATTCGAGACGCGCCATGCGATCGATCAGATCTTGGTAACGCTCGAGCCGCGCTTCGCTCATCGGATCTGCGCCGATCAGCAGAAGCGGAATCTTCGCGCCCGCCGGGACGTTGAGCTCGGAACGAGTCGAGCGCGTCTCTTCAATGAGATGCACCATCCAATCGATCTCAGCCTCGGCGGCGGGATCGATCAAGTCTTCATTCAGGTTCGGCCAAGCTTCGACAATCAGCATGCGGTCGCGCTTGGCGCCGAATTCGCCGAGCCGCGTCCAAAGCTCCTCGGTGATGAAAGGCATGAATGGGTGCAGCAGGATCAAAATTTGATCGAGCACCCATGCGGCCGTGCGGCGCGTCTCGATCTTGGCTGCTTCATCGTCGCCATTGAGCAGCGGCTTGATGAATTCGAGGTACCAGTCGCAATAGATGTTCCAGACGAACTTGTAGAGCGCGCCCGCCGCTTCATTGAAGCGCCGCGCTTCCAGTTCGCGCGTCACTGCGGCCGCTGCTTTTGCGGTTTCGCCGATGATCCACTTGTTCACTGTCTCATTCGGCGAGCGTGGATCGAACTCATCCCAGACCGCGCATTCGTTCATCTGTGCGAAGCGGGCGGCGTTCCAGAGCTTGGTGCCGAAGTTGCGATAGCCTTCGATGCGCTGTTCGCTGAGCTTTATGTCGCGGCCCTGCGCCGCCATTGCCGCGAGCGTAAAGCGCAGCGCATCGGCGCCGAATTTGTCGATCAGCTCCAAGGGGTCCATCGTATTGCCCTTGGACTTCGACATCTTCTGGCCCTTGGCGTCGCGGACCAGGGCGTGAATGTAGACCTCGTCGAACGGCACTTCTTTCATGAAGTGCAGGCCGAACATCATCATCCGCGCCACCCAGAAGAAGATGATGTCGTGCGCGGTGACGAGCGTGGAGGTCGGATAGAAACGCTTGAGCTCCGGCGTCTTCTCCGGCCAGCCGAGTGTCGAGAATGGCCACAGTGCCGATGAGAACCAGGTGTCGAGCACGTCCTCGTCTTGGCGCAGCGCGACGTCCTTGCCGTAGTGCTTACGCGCAGCGCTTTTGGCTGCGCTCTCGCTCTCTTCGACGAACACGTGATTGTCCGGGCCGTACCAGGCCGGGATGCGGTGCCCCCACCAGAGCTGGCGCGACACGCACCACGGCTCGATGTTGCGCATCCATTGGAAGTAGGTCTTCGACCAGCTTTCGGGGACGATTTTGGTCTTGCCGGTCTCGACCGCTGCAATCGCGCTCTTCGCCAGTTCGCCAGCGTTGACGTACCACTGATCGGTCAGCATCGGCTCGATGACGACACCTGAGCGATCGCCGAAGGGCTGCATGATCTTCTTGTTCTCGACGCGATCGAGCAGGCCGAGCGCCTCGATGTCGGCGACCACGAGCTTGCGCGCTTCAAAGCGATCAAGCCCACGATACTTCGCCGGCACGTGCTCGGCGTCAGCCATGCGGCCCTTCGTGTCCATCAACACGTAGAGCGGCAGGTCGTGCGTGCGGGCGACTTTGTAGTCGTTGAAATCGTGTGCGCCGGTGATCTTCACCGCGCCCGAGCCGAAGGTTGGATCGGGGTATTCGTCGGCGATGATCGGGATGTAGCGATCGGCCAGCGGCAGCAGCACGCGCTTGCCGACGATGCCAGCGTAGCGCTTATCGCTCGGGTGCACCGCGACAGCGCCGTCGCCCAGCATCGTCTCTGGACGCGTCGTAGCGATAGCGATGTAGTCGCGCGTTTCCCACTCGGTCGGATTGCCGGCTTCGTCGTGCGCGATCGGGAACTGATAGGTCTCGCCGTGTTCGAGCGGATATTTGAAGTGCCAGAAGTGTCCGTTCACTTCCTTGTTCTCGACTTCGAGATCGGAGATTGCCGTTTCGAAGTGCGGGTCCCAATTCACCAGGCGCTTGTCTTTGTAGAGCAGGCCTTCTCTGTGCAGCTGCACGAAGACCTTCAGCACCGCGGCCGACAAGCCTTCATCCATTGTGAAGCGCTCGCGCGACCAATCGCATGAGGCGCCGAGCCGGCGCAGCTGATTGAAGATCATGCCGCCGGACTGTTCTTTCCACGTCCAGACGCGCTTGATGAATTCCTCGCGCCCCAGCGAGCGTCGATCTTCGTTGGCGCCGGCTTCGGCGAGGCGACGCTCCACCACCATCTGCGTGGCGATGCCGGCGTGATCCATGCCCGGTTGCCAAAGCACGCTTTTGCCGCGCAGCCGCTCGAAGCGGATCAGCACATCCTGCAGCGTGTTGTTGAGCGCGTGCCCGATGTGCAGCGAGCCGGTGACGTTGGGCGGCGGGATGACGATGCAGAAGGAATCCGCCTTCGGATCGTTCGTCGGCTTAAAGGCGCCGGACTGCTCCCAAGCCTCGCTCCAGCGCGGCTCGACTTCTTTTGGATTGAATGTGGTCTCGATCATTGCGCTGAGGGCTATAGCAGGGCCGAGGGCGGGTACGCGAGATGGCTTTTCGCAGGTGCACACCGCGCAAACGCAAAACGCCCCGGCGGTGAGGCCAGGGCGCTTCGTATTCGGTGATTTTTACGCTTAGCGCGCCAAACGGGCGATCCGCTCAAGTTCCGCTTCGACCCGCGCCTCGACGATCGATGGCAGATTGCGGTCCAGCCATTCCTTCAGCATCGGCTTCAGCAGTTCGCGGACAACGCCCTCGACCGTCTGGCCGGGCTGTTCTGAGATGCGGAGCGTGCCCGCGAGCCGCGCCAACGCGGCCGCCGAAGCATTCGTCGTCGGCGTGGCGAGAAGCGAGTCGGTCGGATCGGAGACATGCGCGCGCGCCGTCGGCGCTGGCGTCGGTTCGACATAAACGGGCGCGGCTGCTGGCACGGGCGTTTCCTCTGCTACGGCCTGCTCGACCGCTTCAAAAACGATGTCATCGTCCGCGCCGCCTGTCGGCTCGTCTGTTTGCGTGAGATCGAGCACAGGCTCCGCTGTCGGCGCCTGCTCCTCCTCGGAAATGATCCGGCGGATCGACGCCAGAATCTCTTCCATCGAAGGTTCGGCCTGCGGGTCTTGGAGCGCCATCTCGAGCCTCACGAATACCAAACGAGTCGGTTGCGACTCGAACGTTAGAGTTCACAGTGATTCCCGTCCACACGAGCGCGAGCGCGTTGCAGCGGAATCAGCTGCGTAAGTTCGTGACCATGCTGTGTTGCAGGCAATAAAGGAACGTTAATGCAGCGCACACACTCGTTCCGTGCGCGCAATACGCTTCAGAGCGCGAACGTGTGCGGGCGCGTCAGCCCTGGCGCTACGGCGGCGAACGAATCGAACGCCGTGCGGTAAGCCACCCCATCACCGGAGCGCGTGTAGATGCGTGCAGCGCCCGCCGGACCATCGCGCACGATGACGCCCAGCCGCCCGCCTGGCGCCAATTGCGCGAACCAAGCTTCCGGCACGATTTCAGCCGCACCGTTGAGCAGGATCACGTCATACGGCGCATCATCGGCCCAGCCATCGACCGTCGCGGTCGATACCGTTCTGACATTGGTGACGCCAGCGGATTCCAAAGCCGCGCGCGCTGCGAACGACAGATCGGAATCAGGATCGAGCGCGATCACCTCTTTGCAGCACGCGCCCAGCACCGCCGCGCCATAGCCGGTCGCGCCAGCGATCTCCAAACCACGCTCATGGCCCTGCGGCGCCAAGGCCTGCAGCAGCTTGGCCAGATCGCGCGGGCGCAACAGCGTGCGGCCCGGTGCGACTTCAAGCTCCAGGTCTGCATAAGCCAAGGTGCGCTTATGCGCCGGCGCGAAACGCTCACGCGGCAGCGAGCGCATGGCGTGGATGATGCGCGTGTCCGTCACATCGCTGGTGCGGACTTGGCTTTCGACCATGATGTCGCGGGTGCGCGCGAAATCCATGAAGCTCTCCTAGTGGGC
>QBMO01000007.1:38787-52222 GCA_003242075.1 Alphaproteobacteria bacterium | reverse complement strand
GCGTAACGGCGCCTATGTCGTGCGCGCTGCGCAAGCGACGCCGCTGGGGCCCGGGTGGGCATGGGCGTTTCTGGGCTTGGCCCTGCTGATGCTCGGCTGGCGGCGCGAGAGTTTGTGAAACTTCTGAGTTTCGCGTCGTTACGCGCGACACTGCGGCGATCTGCGTGCTAGCGTTCCGCTGAGGGACCACAGTGCGGAGGACGGCGATGCGCCGAGCCCTATTCCTCATGCTCGTCTTGCTGACAGCGTCGATGCTCAACATCGCGCCGTCACGAGCGCAATTTGCCGAATGCAATCCCGATTATGTCCGCACCTTCGATGTGGCGGCGTACGGCGATGACCCGGCCTGGTCGGCCGGGACGATCGAATGCGTCGAGTATTTTCGCCTCAGCTTCGAGACGCCGGCCGGCACGCGCTGGATACGCGGCATTGGCGATGTGAACGTCGATCGCCTGCTGGCGCCTGGCGCAATCCGGGCGGTCGAAGAAGGCGCGCGGTTAGCGTCGCAGCGCATGGATGGGCTCGGCGGCTATCGCTTCGACAACACCACCATCCTGATCACGTTCTCAACGTCAGAGCCGTTGGCGACGGAACGCAAGGAAGGTCAGGCCTCCGGCTGGACAATGCCCGGGCAAGGACCGGAGACGTCGGAGTGCCACGTCACCCTGTTCTTGATGGACAATTACAACACCAGCGGAGAGATGCAGTACATCGTCGCGCACGAACTGTTTCATTGCGTTCAACTCGCGAGCTTGTCGGAAGCGCAGAACGCCTCGTCGGCAGGCTATGGGCTGTGGTGGATCGAAGGTTCGGCAGAAGTGTTCGCGACGGCGGCTGTCGGCGAACAGAGCCGTTGGAACAATGCCTCGGACTTCGATGGCGCCGTCGCCAACGAACGCCCGCTCTATGCGATGACGTACGAAGCCTCGGTGTTTTTCTATTGGCAGCATCAACGGGAAGGCCTCGGCGCCTTGATGCCGTTCTTGCACACCATGGCCGGGAGCCCCAGCGAAGCAGCGCAACGCGGCGCGCTGCGGGCGACGTCGGACGCTGAATTCCTCGACTTCGCGCAAGCCTATGACGAGCGCACGATCCGGTTTCCGAGCGGACGGCCGCTGCCTTTCGGCGCGCGTCTAGACGGCGAAACTTGGGCGATCGCCAACACCGGCTCGCAGCAGCGCACGCTGAAACCCTTCGTGATCATGCCGGGCTGGGCGGACTACGCTTGCGCCAATTGGGAAAACTCTGTCAGCGACGCCAACATGCGCGTCCGCGATGAACGCGGCGGGAGTTGGGGCGATTGGCCTACCGAAACCAATGCGCGCGATTCTGGCGGCGCACGCTATCGCAGCCTCGCCTTCCATACAGGCGATGACAACATCGAACTGCGCGTGCGCCACAACCGCACTGCGGCGTGCGGCTCGTGCCTCGCGGTGGCGACAATCGACCGGTGCATGGTCGGGCGTTGGCGCCTGACCGGCGGCGGACCGGGCGAATGGATGCAGCGCCAAGGCATCCCGTTCACTCGCATGAACATCAGCCCCTTCACGCTAATCATCAACGAAGACGGCACCTACACGACCGAGGGATTCAACTTCGACTTCCGGGTCCAGTATCCCGATTCCGCCGGTGAAGGTCAGGCCGCCACGCAGCCGACGAACGGCCGTTGGGGCGCAGAGCGCGGCCGACTTTATGGCTGCACGGACGCCGGCGGCGCGACGAGCGGCACGGCCACGGTGGAATCGGAGGGCATACGCGGAACGGCGCCTTACGCTTCACCCGGACCATTCGGCGCTAGCGGGTCAACCACTTACACGTGCACCGACACCACCTTTTTCACGTCGCAGCCAATGGAACGCGGCGGGCCGATGACGCACACCTTCACGCGCGAGTCGCGACGTTTGCCCGAGTGATCAGCGCAACGGCGCGGTGACTTCGCCTTGCACTTTGTCGAGACCGCCCGGCCTTAGCTCGAGCCAGAGCAGTCGGGCTGGATCGACGGGACCGGGGAGGCTGACGCGATCTTTTGGAACAACGCTGAAGCCGACGGGCCGAAAGAAGCTTTCGGCGCCGACGAGCACGATCGGGGCGCTGCCGCCGGCGCGGCACGCGCTGATGCACTCGCGCACGAGCGCAAGCCCGAGCCCGGCTTGCTGGGCGCGCGGATCGACCGCCAGCGGACCAAGGAAGAAGATCGGCGCGCCGGCATGAGCCGCATAGATGCGGCAGACGCCAACCACCTCGCCCGCTTCGTTCAACCCGACGCGCGATAGCGCCAGTTCGTGGCGCGCGCCGCGTTCGCGCACGCGTTCGCTGGTCTTTGCGAAGCGGCCGGGGCCGAAGGCGCGGTCGAGCACAGCCTCGATCTGAGCTGCGTGCTCGGGCTTTTCGGCGGAGAAGGTGACGGCCATGGAGGCGCGCGCTTAAGCGGCGGCGCACCTCACGTCAATCGCGCTCGTGTGTGATAGTTGCTCCCCGCCCCGGCGCGGGTCCATAAGCGGCGCGCTTGGCCTCCCTCCGCATCCCCTCGCTCGACATTTTCCGCCATCGGCTGTTCGCCCAGTTCTGGGGCGCACGCTGGTTCGCGACGCTTGCGATCCAGATCCAAGCCACGGCGATGGGCTGGCAAGTCTATGATTCCGCCCGCGCACACGGCCAAAGCATCGCCGAGTCCGCGTTCGTGCTGGGCTTGGTGGGCCTCGCGCAGTTCCTGCCGTTGCTCGTGCTCTCGCTCTTCGGCGGCCAAGCGGCGGACCGTTACAATCGTCGGCTGATCATGACCGCGTGCATCGTCGCCAAGGCGGGCATTTTGCTGGGGCTGGTGATTGCATCGGGTATGGGGCCTGAGATCGTCATTCCCGCTGTGTTCGCCGCCGCGATCACAGCCGGCATCATCAACTCGTTTCTGCCACCCGCTGCGAGCGCGCTGCTGCCGATGCTGGTCCCGCGCGATGAGCTGCCGCAAGGCATTGCGTGGAGCTCACTGGCGTTTCAATCGGCGCTGATCATCGGCCCGGCGATCGGCGGCTTGCTCTACGCCTTCGGGCCGGCGGCGCCCTACTCGACCGCGTTCGTGCTGCTGGTCATCTCCGCTGCTTTGCTGTTCGCGCTGAAGCCGCCGGCGCAGGAGCCGGTGAAAGATGCGCGCACCGTCGGCATGATCATGGAGGGGCTGCGCTACGTTTGGAGCAACAAGATCGTGCTGGGCGCGATCTCGCTCGATCTCGTCGTCGTGCTGCTGGCGGGCGCGGTGGCCCTGCTGCCCGTATTCGCGCGTGACATCTTGCATGCGGGGCCAAGCGAACTTGGCGTATTGCGCTCCGCCATGGGCGTGGGCGCTGCAACCGTGGCGCTATGGTTGGCGGTGAAGCCGCTTCAGCAACGCGTTGGAATGTGGATGTTCGGCTCGACCATTGTCTTCGGCTTGGCGACGATCGTGTTCGGGCTCTCGGAATATTTGTGGCTGACGGCGTTTGCGCTGGCGATCGCCGGCGGCGTCGACATGATCTCCGTCTATGTGCGGCAAAGCTTAATCCAGCTGGCGACGCCAGACGCGATGCGCGGACGCGTGGCGGCGGTGAGCTTCGTGTTCATCTCCGCATCGAATGAGTTCGGCGACTTTGAAGCAGGCGTCATGGCGCGGATTTTCGGGCCGGTGGCGGCGGTGGTGATCGGCGGTGTCGGCGCGGTAGTGGCGTCGGTCTGGTGGATGCGGCTTTTCCCGGCGCTGGCGAAGGCGGACGGGTTCGAACCAATGGACGGCCCTCAGAGCGGCGCGAAAATATTGACGCCGCAGAAATAGGCGACAATCAGCGCGCCGATGAGCATGCCCCAGCCGGGCTTTTCGGGATTGGAGCGATCGAAGAAGAACGCGATCACGATTGCGGCGCAGATCAGCAGAATGAAGCCGAGCACGACGCGGATGGCGAGCTTACCTAAGGCATCAAGCCAGCCGCCTTGCGCGTCCAACCAAAGATCAACGTCACTCAAGTCAAACCCGAGCGTCACCAAGATGGCGCCGATGATCGCGAAGATCATCACCAGGAACATCAGCCCGCCGGCCAACGTGCTGCCGGTGCGGACGCCCTCGATCGGCGAGATGCGCCAGAACTGCGCCGTCCGCCACAGAGAGCCGATGAAGCTGCCGATCGCGCCGAATATGCCCCGCATGCGCGCCAAACTCCCTTACGCCGCGCCGCAACGTCAAGCGGCGCGCAAAGCTGGCACGCGCTAAAAGGAGGCGCTAAAGCGGACGCAACGGAGGAAAACACATATGGGCGTGTTGGACGGAAAGGTCGTCATCGTCACCGGCGGCGGCAATGGCATCGGCAAAGAGTGCGCCCTGCTGGCGGCGCGCGAAGGCGCCAGCGTGCTGGTCAACGATCTGGGCGGCGGACTGAAAGGCGAAGACGCGGGCTCTGCCGGCCCCGCCGAACAAGTGGCGCAGGAAATCCGCGCCGCGGGCGGCAAAGCGATCTTCAACTCCGACAGCGTTTCCGATTACGACGCCGTCGTCGCCATGTGCGAGCAGGCCAAGAAAGAATTCGGCGGGCTGAACGCCATCATCAATCCAGCCGGCATTCTGCGCGACGGCATGTTTCACAAAATGGCGCCCGAAGATTGGCGCGCCGTGATCGACGTGCATTTGCACGGCGCATTCAACGTCACCCGCGCCTCGATCGAGTTCTTCCGCGAACAGCAGGACGGCGCCTATGTGCTGTTCACCTCGACGTCAGGCCTCATCGGCAATATCGGCCAAGCGAATTATGCGGCGGCGAAGCTCGGCGTGATGGGCTTGTCGCGCATCGTCGCCATGGAGAACGCAGCCAAGAACGTGCGCTCCAACATTATCGCGCCGTTTGCGTGGACGCGCATGATCGCCTCGATCCCGGTGAAGGATGAAGCGAGTGCGGCGCGGGTGGAGCGCTTCAAGCGCTCGATGCGGGCCGATCAGGTGGCGCAAGTGGCGGTGGCGCTGTGCGCGGATGGGGCGAAGGATACCACCGGGCAGATTTTCGCGGTGCGCGGCAACGAGGTGTTTCTATTCAACCAGCCGCGCCCGGTGCGCGGCATGGCGCGGCTCGAAGGCTGGTCGCCGTCCAGCATTATCGAGCACGCGCTGCCAGCGATGAAAGCTAACTACACCGATGTCGGCGCGAGCAATTCGGTGTTTCCGTGGGATCCAGTGTGATGAAGCGACGCTCTCTTCTGCTGGCGCTGCTGCTTGCGGCGTGTGCGCAAACCACCGCGCCGGCGCCCGGCCCGGCCACAAGCTATCTCGCGGGCACCAGCTGGCTGCGCATCGACGATGAGAACGCCAACCCGCATGGCGCGCTATTGGAGTTCACGGATGACGGCGCCTCCGGCTACACCGGGTGCAATCGCTGGTTCGCGAGCGTGACGCATAACGGCGAAGCGCTACGCTTCGGCGCCATCGGAATGACGCGCATGGCGTGCCCAACGCTGATGCAACGAGACACCGAGCGCAATTTTCTCGCTGTGCTCGAAGCCACGCGATACGGCCACTACGACCAGGAGGCGCTCGTGCTCCTGGACGCGCAGCAGACCGTGATCGCGCGCTTCAACCGCAACTGACGCTTACGGCGTCGCCGGCGCCGGCGCCGGGGCGGCTTCGACAACCGGCACCACACGCGGGCAATCGTCCTGACCGCGGGCGTTGGCGCAGTTCACCACTGACGCGGCAGTGGCGCCCGGCGCGATCACGAGCAGCCAGTGCTCATTCGGATCGAAACGCTCGCGGCTGACAAGGTTGCCGCACTGAACCGAAAGCACCAGCGCGCCGGCATGGGCGGCGTAGAGGCTTTGCGGATCGACATTGGCGGGAATGACGCCGCGCGATTCCGTGCCGCGTACATTGGCGCACGGCGGCTGCAAGGCCGGATCGGCGCGTTGCAATTCGCCGAGCGTCGTCACCGCCCAGACGAGCTGCTCTTCAGCGCCCATTCCCTGCACCTGCTCCATCAGGCTCTGCGCGGCGACCGGCGCTTCATCGACCGGCGCTGTGGATTGTCCGCAGGCGGCCAGCGCGAAGGCGGCTGTAGCTAGAAGAATATGTTTCATTGGGTCCCTCCCTTGCCGCTGTTCCACTCGCATGCGGGCCCCGCGTCAAGCGCTGGGCGACGGCGGACGGTGTCAGACATGTGCCTTGCAGGCCTTAAACGCGGCGCCACATTGGTCGGCGAAGAGGTTTGCCATGATTGAGAAACGTCCGTTCGACAGTTTGGGCCGGCACGACGCCGATTGGCTCGCGGCCCGCTACCATTTCAGCTTTTCCGGCTATCACGATCCCGAGCGCGTGCATTGGGGCGCGCTGCGGGTTTGGAATGACGACACCATCCAGCCAAAGACTGGCTTTCCACCGCATCCGCATTCGGACATGGAAATCATCACTTACGTCCGCTCCGGCGCAATTACGCACCAGGACTCGCTCGGCAATCGCGGCCGGACCGAAGCCGGCGACGTGCAGGTGATGAGCGCAGGCTCAGGTGTCACCCACGCCGAATACAATCTCGAAGACGAAGCGACGACGATCTATCAGATCTGGATCGTTCCCAAGGAGCGCGGCGGCAAACCGTATTGGGGCGCGGCCAAGTTTCCGAAGGGCGACCGTTCAGGGGCGTTGGTTACGCTTGCCTCCGGCTTCGATGACGAACAGGAAGCGGGCGCGCTGCCGATCCGGCAAGATGCGCGTGTGCTCGCCGCTACGTTGCAGAAGGGCCAAAGCGTCGCTTACGCGCCCGCGCCGGGCCGGCACCTCTATCTGGCGGTGGCGCAAGGCGAAGCGACTGTAAACGGCGTTACACTCGGAGCGCGCGATGGCGCGGCGATAAAGGACGAAAACGAGATTCGGGTCGAAGCGAGCGCCGATGCGGAAATCGTGTTGGTCGATGCGCCGTAAAACTTGAGCGAAACGTCAGGTCGGATGCGCTTACGGTAGATTGTCACCGGTGGCGCATTCGGCTTTCCTCTCGAATTGTTCCCGATACTCGAAATTTACTGTCTGTTTGCTGTTGGCGCCGTTCCTGGAGCGAGGGGCGGGACACATGACATCGGTCAGCGACATTCACGTATTGGTCGTCGACGACAACCGGCAGATGCGATTTCTGCTGCGCTGCCTGCTGCGCGCCGGCGGCGTCACCGACGTCACCGAAGCCGACAACGCCGAGCACGCCTTCGATTTGATGCGCGTGCGCCCCGTCGATCTCGTCATCGTCGACTGGATGATGCGGCCCGTGGATGGGCTCGAGTTTACGCGCATGGTGCGTTGGGATCGGAAAAGCCCGAACCCGTACGTGCCGCTGCTGATGCTAACCGCGCATACCGAAGCCTCGCGCGTTGCAGCAGCGCGGGATGCTGGCGTTAGCGGCTTCATCCGCAAGCCGATCAGCGCACGCATTCTGTTCGAGCGCATGACGTTCGTGCTCACCGACACGCGCATGATTATCCGCACCGCCGACTTCATCGGCCCAGATCGCCGCCACGCACAGTGTCAAGATTACGCCGGGCCCTTCCGTCGCGAGACCGATGGACGTCCCAATCTGATGGACACGGTCGACGTTGATGACGAACGCTGGCGCGCCTGACTGCGGCGCCGGCTTGCCGACGCGCGGGGCGTCGCGCAAAATGTTCCCATCAGGCGGGA
Source organism: Alphaproteobacteria bacterium (assembly GCA_003242075.1). Taxonomy (GTDB): domain Bacteria; phylum Pseudomonadota; class Alphaproteobacteria; order Caulobacterales; family Aquidulcibacteraceae; genus Vitreimonas. The sequence goes on along the minus strand of QBMO01000007.1, from coordinate 44,559 downwards.
ACTTGAAATGAACCGAATACTCGCACTCGCGCTGCTGCTGGCGCCGCTCGGCGGCTGCCTCGTCGGCGCGGCGGTCGGCGCAACCGGTGCGGTGATCGGCGCAGCAGTCGGCGTCACTGGCGCGGTCGCAGGCGCCGCTGTCAAAACCACGGGCGCGGTCGTCGACGCCGCCATCCCTGGCGATGACGACGCTGAGGACGACGACGATTGAGCGCGAAGTTACGGGATCGTGACTGGATTCCAGGCGAATTCAGCATCATGCTCGACAAAACGCTGAAGGGAGCCTCCATGCGCTTTATCTCCGCCTTTTGCAGCTTAGCGGTGCTCGCGTTCGCGCACACGGCGCACGCCCAGACCATTTCGCCGGTCTCCTTCTCCCCCGAATTCCAAGTGCTCGTCGACGAAGAACTCGGCGCGCGCGAAGGCGTCTACTTGCGTGAGACCGTGACCCAACGCGTCGCCGCCGCACTCGCGCAACGCGGCGTCACCGTCGGGCAAAGCGCCAACGTCACCATCGAAATCTCGATCATCGGCGCCGACCCCAATCGGCCGACGATGGCGCAGCAATCGCAAAATCTCGGGCTCGATGGCCTTCGCTCCGTCTCGATCGGCGGCGCTGAGTTGCAAGCGGTGCTGCGCAGCAGCGACGGGCGTGTGCTCTCGGAAGTTACGCATCGCCGGTACGACCATAGCTTGGCCGACATCCTTGGCCCGCCCGATACGTGGCAGGCCGCTCGCCGGGCGATCAACCAGTTCGCGCGCAAAGTCGCCGACGCGTACGTCGAGAGCGCCAGCTAACGAAGGCGCTAGAGACGGCGTCTCGCTTCTCACTTGCTTGCTCTGAGGCAGACAGCTCCCCTCCGGGGGAGCTGTTCGCATTTTAGCTCAACCTCGGCCGCGCCACTCCTGCCAGCCTTTTGAGCGCAAATCGCAGGCTGGGCAGGCGTTGCAACCGTAGCCCCAGTCGTGACGATGGATGCGATCGCCTTCGTAACACGTGTGGCTGTGCTCCACGATTGTCGCCACGAGCGCGTCGCCGCCAAGCGCGTGCGCGAGCGCCCACGTATCAGCCTTGGTCAAATGCATGAGCGGCGTCTCGATGCGGACAGGGCGATCGAGGCCCAGCGCCAGCGCCTGCTGTTGCGCGTCCAAGGTCTCGCGCCGGCAATCGGGATAGCCCGAATAATCGGTCTCGCACATGCCGCCCACGAGCGTATCGTTTCCGCGCCGGTACCCATGCGCGGCGGCCACGGTGAGGAACACCAGATTGCGGCCAGGCACGAAGGTTGTCGGCAGGCCGCTGGCTGCGATCTCGATGGCGCGATCCGAGGTCAGCGCGCTTTCAGCCAGCGCGCCATAACCCGAGATATCCACAAGCTGATCGCCGCCGAGGCGCTCCGCCCAATTTGAGTTGAGCCCCGCGATGGCGCTGCGCAGCGGAGCGCGCTGCGCAAGCTCGATCGCATGGCGCTGGCCGTAGTCGAAGCCGATTGTCTCGACCCGTTCGAATCGCTCGAGCGCCCAGGCCAGGCAGGTCGCCGAATCTTGCCCGGCTGAAAACAGGACGAGGGCAGATGAAGAGCTCATGATATTGTTTTAACGTATCTCTTCGCACTTGCACACACGAGTTTCCGTTGCGGAAGCGGTTCGAGATCAAGGGTCGTACGCAGCGTAACTGTGGCTCGCCCGCCGCAGGCTGGAGGCGCTATGACGCGAGCGTCAAGTTATCCCGTTCCCTACCGTTGACATGGATGGGGTGGAGGCCTGCTATAGCACACTGGACAGGTAGGGCGCGGGGGGAGCACCCGCTCGCCAGCCCGACATGCCGATTGTTTGCCGACGACGCGCGTAAGAAAGCGTCCGACGCACTGGGAGGACGGCTATGAAAAGCAAATCGAAGTTGGGTTGGATTCTGCTGACGGGCGCTTCGCTCGCAGCCATGGGCGCGGCCAGCCCTGCATTCGCGCAGGATGACGACGTGTCCGACGAAATCGTCGTGACGGCCACCGGCCGTACCGCGGCGATCCAGGACGTTCCGATCGCGGTGACCGCCATCAGCGGCGAAACCATCCAAGACGCCGGTGTCGAGAACTTGCTCGATCTGCAGCAGCTCGCGCCCAGCCTTCGCATCGGCACGGGTCAATCCACTTCGCTGGGCACCACGGCGCGTATTCGCGCTCTCGGCACCGGCGGCGACAACCCAGGCTTTGAATCGGCCGTCGGCTTCTTCATCGATGGCGTCTTCCGCGCACGCGCGGGCATCGCCATTTCGGACCTTCCGGAAGTGGAGCGCATCGAAGTTCTGCGCGGCCCGCAAGGCACGCTCTACGGTCGCAACACATCGTCCGGCGCGATCAGCATCACGACCGCAGGCCCAGGCTTCGAGCCTGGCGCTTGGATTGAGGCTGGCGCTGGCGATCTGAACTACGGCGCGCTGCGCGCGGGCTTCGACCTTCCGGCCAGCGACGAGCTGTCGTTCCGCTTCGACGGTTCGTTGCGCGCACGCGACGGCTTCATGACCGACTACCTGACCGGCGAAGACTACAACACTCAGGACCGCTACTCGCTTCGCGGCCAAGCGCTTTGGGACCTGAGCGCCGACGCCTCGCTCCGCATTATCGCCGATTACTCGCAAACGGACGAAGATTGCTGCGCGGCGACGATCCTCCAGTATGGGGCGGCTCAGGGCATCCTCAACGGCGGCTACTTGATCGGAAACCCGTACGCTCCGTTCTTGCCATCCTTCGGCGTCACCAGCCTGCCGAACACGGCCGGCGTCGTGAACAATCCAGATGCGCGTCAAGTTTCAGTGACGCCGGGTCGCGATTATCTTGAACAAGTCCAAGACAGCGGCATTTCGGGCCAACTCGATTGGGACATTGGCGGCCTGAACTTCACGTCCATCACCGCATTCCGCGGCTGGGAAGCGGTGCGCGGACAGGACGTCGACTTCAATCAGGCCGACCTGTTTTATCGTGACGGCCTCACCGTCGACATCGACAACTTCACCCAAGAGTTCCGACTGCAGGGTGAATCGGGCCGCCTCAACTGGCTCGTTGGCATGTTCTATTCGGAAGAAGACATCGACACGACCGACCGTATCCGCTTCGGCGCTCAAGCGGCCGACTACGCGGACGCAGTCATCTTCGGCCAAACCGCCGGCACGCGCGAACTGTTCGACAACACCAGCGCCTTCATCGACACCAACGTCTTCGGAGGTAACGACCCTGTGCCGTCAATTCTCGGCGCAATCGGAGGCGTGCCGTTCGACCAAGTCTACCTGACGCCGAACGGCAACGGCGACGGCCAAGTCGCGGACAATTGGGTCCAAAACGGCACCGACATCGCGTTTTTCACGCACAACGAATTCAGCTTGACCGACGCGCTCACGCTGACGGTTGGCCTGCGTTACAGCCAATCTGAAAAAGAATACGTTGCCAATCTCGATGCCTCGAGCCCGAGCTGCGATTCCATGCAGAACATCGAAGCGTTCGTCGCTCCATTGTTTTCGGGCTTGAACGCTTCTGCCAACGGCGGCAGCGCATCCGCCCAAGGCCTCCGTCAGTTGTTGGCACTCACCTGCGCACCACAAGCAAACACTGCGCTTGACGGAGGCTGGACGTCCTCACGCGACGAAGAAGCGTGGACCGGTACGGCCTCGTTGCGCTTCGAAGCCAACGAAGACCTTATGTTCTACGGTGGTTACTCGCGCGGTTATAAAGCGGGCGGCTTCAACCTCGACCGTTCGAGTTTCCTGGGCATCTTCCCAGGCATGACCGCGACGCAGGCTAGAACCGGGCCGCTCGCGATCGACCCGGCGAGCATCGGCTTCGAACCGGAGTTCGTCGACTCCTACGAACTCGGCATGCGCGCGACGCTTCTCGGCGGCGGCACATTCTTCAACGTCACTCTGTTCCACGCTCAGCTGCACGACTATCAGCTGAACGCCTTCAACGGCACGGCGTTCATCACGCGCAACATCCCGGAAGCGATCAGCCAAGGTATCGAAATCGACATCCTGTCGCGCCTCACGGACAACCTGACGGTCCAAGGCGGCATCAACTACACCGACGCCTACAATGACTCGACGGTGTCGTTCTCCCCGTCGGCCGGCGATACAATCTTCGCGGGCGACCCGCTGGTGCAAGCGCCTGAGATCTCGGTCACCGCGTCGGTGACCTATGAGCTGCCGATCAACGAAGACCTGATGGCCCGCTTCTACCTGGATGGCCGTTACGACAGCGAGTACCGCACGCAGGCGCTCGGCCGTAACCCGATCTCGGATCAACCGGAATCGGTTGTGTTGAACGGCCGCGTCGGCCTCGGCAGCCCGAACCAAAACTGGAGCATCGAAGTGTGGGGCCGCAACCTCACCGACGAGTTCATCTCGGGCGGCTTCGGCGCCCCGCTGCAAACGGGCACGATCGGCGCGTACACGAACGAGCCGCAAACCTACGGCGTTACGCTGCGCGCGCGCTACTAAGCGCTCACAGCAGACGGAAAATGCGGCGGCCGGAGCGAAAGCTCCGGCCGTTTGCTTTTGAGCGGCGTGACGCTTAAGCGCGAACCATGACGACGCCCCTGCTCGACGTACTGATCGTGGATGACCACGAGGGCATGCGCGTGCTGTTGCGGGCGATCCTGGAGCGCTCGGGCGTAGCGCGGGTGCGTGATGCGGCCAGCGGCGCAGACGCACTGGCGATGATCGCCGAGGCGCCGCCGTCGCTCATCCTTGTCGATCAGCGCATGCCAGTCATGGACGGCCCGGCGTTAGTCGCCCGCGTGCGGGCGGACGAGGCCTGCGCTGCAACCCGCATCATCATGATCAGCGGCGCGATGGACGGGCCGGCCCGCGATGCGGCCATCGCCGCGGGCGCGGACGCCGCGCTGGCGAAGCCCGTCTCGCCGCGCGCACTCTTGGCCGAGATCGAGAAGTTGTTCGCGGCTTAAAGGCGTCCGCGCAGCATTTGTAGGATGGCGGAGAAATCCTTCTGGCCGTGGCCGCGCTCGACCAGTTCGCTATAGAGCGCCTCGGCCGCGCCGCCGAGCGGCGTTGGCGCGCCTGAGGCTTCGGCGGCGTCCTGAGCGAGCTTTAGATCCTTCAGCATCATGGCCGCGGCGAACCCGCCTTCGTAGTCGCGGTTCGAGGGTGCGGCCGGCACCGGACCCGGCCAAGGGCAATACGCCGTCAACGACCAGCATTGGCCCGAGGCCTTCGAGGCGATGTCGTAAAACTTCTGCGCATCGAGCCCAAGCGCGTCCGCCAGCGCGAACGCTTCGCTGGTGGCGATCATGGAAATGCCGAGCAGCATGTTGTTGCAGATCTTCGCCGCCTGGCCCGCGCCGCTGTCGCCGGCGTGGATGGTGGCTTTCGACATCGGCTTCAACGCCTCTTCGACGTCGGCGAAATCCTGCTCACGGCAGCCGACCATGAACGTCAGCGTGCCACCGCTCGCCGCCGCTGTGCCGCCGGAAACCGGCGCGTCAGCAGCGCGGAAGCCCTGCATGGAGGCGTCGCGCGCGACGGTGCGCGCGCTGTCGACGTCGATGGTGGAGCAATCGATCAACAGCGCATCCTTCGGCGCGTTGGGCAGGATCGCTTCCATATAGATTTCGCGCACGTGTTGGCCGGCGGGCAGCATGGTGATGACGACGTTGGCGTCCTTCACCGCCTCGGCGGCGCTGGCCGCTGGCGTCATACCCTGCTCTTTGGCGCGGGCGAGTGCATCAGCGCTGAGATCGAAGGCCACGACCTCGCGGCCGGCCCTGGCT
>QBMO01000007.1:23708-38777 GCA_003242075.1 Alphaproteobacteria bacterium | reverse complement strand
AGCCCATATTGCCGAGACCGATGAATGCGACGCGGGTCATGGGTGTGCTCCTGATATGGACCGCCGGCGCCCTCGCCGGCTGGCGCGGCGGGCGCTCGTTTGATGACCACTTAGCTCAATCGACCCATGCCGGCGAGAGCGCCGGCGGTCCAGACTAAAGCGGCGACCATTCCTCGCCGTCGGGCAGAGGCGCGAAGATTTCATCGAGCAGCGCGTGGGTGACGCCATCGAGCGTCGCCGGCTTCCAGACTGGACTGTTATCTTTGTCGATGATCAAGGCGCGGACGCCTTCTTGGAAATCGTGCAGCGCGCAGACGCGGGATGCGATGCGATACTCGCTGCGCATTTCGTCGGTGAAGCTCGCCATCGCCGCGCCTTCGCGCATCTGGCGGAAGCTGACCTTCAGCGCTTGCGGAGACTTCGTGCTCAACGTGGCAAGCTGGCCGTGCGCCCACTCGGACATATCGCCGCCAAGCGCAGCCAGGATCGCCTCGACGCTGTCTTGCGAGAAGATGCGGTTGATGCGTTCGATGTTTTCGGGCGTCAGCTCTTTTGGTTTTCCGGCGGATTCGCTGAGCGCCTCCAAGCCGCTTTCCAACGCGCGCGTCGCATCATGCGTTTGCGCGGCGCCGGCGATTTGGGCGCGGGCGGCGGCGAGGATTTCGGTCGGCATGAAATGCGTGGCGATGCCGGCGATGAGACAATCGGCGGCTTTCAGGCGCGCGCCGGTGAGCGCAAGCCACATGCCGATCGCGCCGGGCTTGCGCGGCAGATACCAGCCGCCGCCAACATCGGGAAACAAGCCGATTCCGGTTTCGGGCATGGCGTACGTGGTGTTCTCGGTAGCGATGCGAAAGCGCGCGGGCATCGAGATGCCGACGCCGCCGCCCATGGTGACGCCGTCGATTAGCGCGACGATCGGCTTCGGATAATGGAAGAGCAGATGGTTGAGGCGATATTCGGTGTGGAAGAACGCGCGCGCCTCGCGTCCATCGCCTGCCCCGCTTTCCGCGATCATGCGAATGTCGCCGCCCGCGCAAAAGCCGCGCGTGCCTGGGGCGTGATCGAGGAGTACGGCGTGGATGCTGGGATCATCGCGCCAGGCGACGAGCGCGTCGATCATCGCGGCGCACATCAGCGTGTTGAGCGCGTGCAGTGCGGTTGGGCGGTTAAGCGTGATGTGGCCGAGGCCGTTGGCGGCATTTGTTAAAACGTCCGACACTATGCGCCTTCCTCCATCTTCGTCATTCCCAACGCGCGAAGCACGATCCGGAACCAGGGGCCGCCAGCTCATCGTTTGCCCCTGGTTCCGGGCTCAACGCTGCGCGATGCGCCGGAATGACGAGCTTTTATCGTTCTGACTAAACCTATCAAGCGGCCCATGCGAGCGGGAGCGGTAGTCGCTCGGCGCAGTAGTCAATCCGAATCGCTCGGCGACTTGCATTGGTGCGCGAGGGCGCCGAGCGGTGGAGAATGAGCGCTTTCGCGAACAGCACGTCGCCGCGGGCCGCGATACAATTTTCAATCGGCGATGCGTTGGCGACGGCGTCGGCGTCAGCGGCGGCGATCTTGCCGCGCGTGTGCGTGCCGAGTGCGAGTTGGAGACAGCCATTCTCCTCATCCGACGGATCGAGATGAATACGAGCGAAGAGCATGTGTTCCAGGACTTCGATCGGCGGCTCAGCGTGCCAAATGCCGGATTTTTTGGTCCAGTTGGTGAAGCCAGGCGTGTCGATGCGTTCGCGCAGCGCGACGACGCGATCCTGGTGCCAGGGGAGCGTCCAGTTGCTGGCCTCAGTCTTATTGAAGGCAACAACACGGACGGCGCGTGCTCCGGGCAAGAGCTCGGATGCGAGTGCACTCACCGCCTCGATGTGGGGCAACGCGATGATCCTTTCGCCAGGCCTTCCTTCGCTGCTCGCAGTCGCGTCCAGCGCAGCCAAACCTTCAACAGAAAGGGCTCGCCTAAACCAGACGCGCCCTTCTTGTTCGAGCATCGCGTGCAAGACTCACCGCATCGTCGGAATGACGAAGCTTGAATCGTCCGTGAGCCCCTCCGGCCAGCGCGCGGTGATCGTTTTCACTTTGGTGAAGAACTTCACGCCTTCCATGCCGTGCTGGTTGGTGTCGCCGAAGGCGCTGCGTTTCCAGCCGCCGAAGGTGTGATAGGCGACCGGCACTGGGATGGGCACGTTGATGCCGACCATGCCGACATTAACGCGTTGCGCGAACTCGCGCGCGGCGCGGCCGTTGCGGGTAAAGATGGCGACGCCGTTGCCGTATTGATGCTGGCTGGGCAGCGCGAGCGCTTCTTCGAAGCTTTCGGCGCGGACGATCTGCAGCACCGGGCCGAAGATTTCTTCCTGGTAGGTGCGCATGTCGGTTTTGACACCGTCGAATAACGTGGGCCCGATGAAGAAGCCTTCTTCATAGCCTTGCAGCTTGAAGCCGCGGCCATCGCGCACGAGCTCCGCGCCCTCTTTCGCGCCGAGGGCGATATAGTCCTCGACCTTCTGTTTGTGCGCGCTGGAGACGACGGGGCCATATTGCGCTTCGGCATCGGTCGAGATGCCGACCTTCATGCGCTCGATTTCCGGCAACAGGCGTTCGCGCAGTTCGTCAGCGGTTTTCTTGCCGACCGGCACGACGACAGGCAACGCCATGCAGCGTTCGCCGGCCGAGCCGTAGGCTGCGCCGACGAGATCTTTGACGACCTGGTCCATGTCGGCGTCGGGCAGAACCACGCCATGGTTCTTGGCGCCGCCCATGGCTTGCACGCGCTTATTGTTCGCTGTGCCGTGGCTATAGATGTAATGCGCGATGTCGGACGAGCCGACGAAGCTGATGGCTTTGATGTCCGGGTTGGCGATGATGGCGTCGACGGCTTCCTTGTCACCGTGGACGACGTTGAGCACGCCAGCAGGCGCGCCGGCTTCCATCATCAGTTCAGCCAGGCGAACCGGAACGCTCGGATCCTTCTCGCTCGGCTTCAACACGAACGTATTGCCGGTGGCGATGGCGACGCCGAACATCCACATCGGGATCATGGCTGGGAAGTTGAACGGCGTGATGCCGGCGACGACGCCGAGCGGCTGGCGCATCGAATAGACGTCAATACCCGGGCCGGCGCCTTCGGTGTATTCGCCCTTCAGCGCATGCGGGATGCCGCAGGCGAATTCGATGACTTCGAGGCCGCGCTGAATGTCGCCCTTGGAATCGGCGATGACTTTGCCGTGCTCGGACGAGAGCAGATGCGCCAGCTCGTCCATGTTGGACTCGACGAGCTGCTTGAACGCAAACATGACGCGCGCACGGCGCTGCGGGTTGGTGGCGGCCCAGGCGGGGAAAGCGGCGGCGGCGGCGGCGACTGCAGCGTCGACATCGCGCGCGCTGGAAAACGCCACCTCGGCCTGTTGAGCGCCAGTGTTGGGGTCATAAACGCGACCAGCGCGCCCGCCATTAGCGGACGCGCTGGCGCCATTGATGAAGTTACGGATCGCGCGCATCGGCGGGGCCTCCCGGGTCGGAATTTGCCGCTCTTATGGCGTCAAATGCGAACCGGGACAATGCCGCGCCGGTGTGAGCTGCCGCGACCCGTTACCCTCGTCGCGCCATGCCCATGATCAAGGACACCACGAACAGGACGAGGAAAAGGAAGAACAGGATTTGCGCGATGCCAGCGGACGCCGAAGCGATGCCGCCGAAACCAAACACGGCCGCGATGATGGCCACGACGAAAAAGATGAGCGCCCAAGAGAGCATGACGTTTCTCCAGATTGAACTGGTTGGAGAACGCGGACGCCTAATCCAGGTTCCGTTCTAGTTTGGAAACCGCCACGCACCGGCGCCGCCATTCCGCGCCGCTTCGTACTGCTTCTCGGCAAAACGCCAATTGGCGAGCTTTTCGACGAAGCCTTTCAAGAACGCGGCGCGATCGTTTTTGAAGTCGATATAATAGGCGTGCTCCCACACATCGGAGACGAGCAGGGGCGTGACACCGGCTTCCGTGAGCGCGGTGGCCGCGTCGTGCGTATCGATGATCTTCACGGCGCCAGCGCTATCGGCCACGAGCCAAGCCCAGCCTGACGCGAAGTGGCCAACGCCTGTCGCGGTGAATTTTTCGCGGAAGCCCTCCACTGAGCCGAACGCCGTATCGATCGCGCCCTTCAGCGCGCCTTCGGGGTTTTGCGGCGTGGGCGTGAGGCTTTCCCAGAAGAAGGCGTGATTCCAGGATTGAGCGGCGTTGTTGAACAGCTTCTTGTTGTTCTCGCGCACGGAGAGCTCGACCACTTCTTCAAGCGTCGCCGGCGCGTCGGCCCGCTCAGCGAGAATGGCGTTCATGTTCTTGATGTAAGCGGCGTGGTGTTTGCCGTGGTGGGTTTCGAGCGTCGTCTTCGACATAAGCGGTTCGAGCGCATCGATGGCGAAGGGTAATTCAGGGAGCTTGAACATACGTATCCTCTCAACGTGAAACTTGCGTCAGGCAGGATCGTATTTCGTCTCCGCTTTCTCGGCCGGGATCGGCCAGAGTTCACCCTCAACGCCCTGCATGATCCAATCACCGGGCTTGGCCTGCTGCGGACCCTCCAGGGTCTTTACCGTGCAGGCGTAGGGCAGCGTGAAGTAGCGAAACACAACATCCGTGCGCTTACGATATAGGTCCTCACCGACGGGTTCGTAGGTGGCTTCGAAAACATCTTTGCGAATAACCGCATGGTCCTGAGGGCCATAGGAGATGATGTAATCCTCACCACCGCGCGCTTTGAGCCGCCCCTTCCCGGTCTCCATCACGCAATCGGCTTCCGCGCGGCGCGCGCGCACCGGCATATGATCGGCAGTCGCACGTACGTTCTTCCAAGACGCGTTGGACGGCGGTGCCGTGATGACGCGGCGTGGCTTTTCGCCAAAAACGAGCGTGAACAGATTCATTGAGTCTCCGAGCGGCCGCGAACGGCGCGCATGACGAAGTGGATCACCAGCACCGCGAGGAAACCCAGAAAGAGGATTTTGGCGATGCTGGCGGCGATGCCGACAAGCGCGAAGAATCCCAACACGCCAGCGACGATCGCCAGCAGTAAGAAGACCAGCGCCCAACCTAACATCATGTAACTCCATTCATATTGCTCAGAGCAACGCGGCGGCGGCGGCGGCAGTTCCTGTGCGGAACGCGCGGGAACTTTGCAGCGTGAAATGGGTTGGAACCGGTAGGCGGCATTCGTCGCTGCAATGCAACGAAGGAAAACTCATGGCTCAAGCTCAATTAGAAGGGCGCAAGAATGGCGCTGCACGTGCGGCGTTGAAGGCGCGCGCAACGGACGTGCTCGATGATTTCGCAGAACTTCGCAAAGACGTTAACCGTCTCGCCGAAGCCGCGAACAAAGCGGCGCGTGAAGAAGCCAAGCACGCTGCCAAGCGCTTTAATGGCATCTCGACCGATGTCCGCACGCGCGCGACGGAAAGCGTCAGCCTCGCCGCCGACAAAGTGCGCGAGCATCCGGGCGCTGCGATCGGCATCTCGGTCGGCGCGGGCTTGCTGCTCGGCCTGCTCTTGTCGCGCCGCTAAGCGACAAACTTCAGTGCGCCGTCGCCATCGGCGGCAGGCGCACCCAGATTGCATAAGGGCGCTGTGGATCTCGACCGATCGCAGCGCCCAATTGCCGTGCGAAGGCATCTATCAGGCGCGCGCTGGGGCTCGTGGTCTCGCCACCGCCCTCGCCTTCGAGCGTGATCCGAATTTCACCGGTTTCATCTTCGCGCAAAGCCAGCGTCAGCTCGGCCGCGGCATCGGCTAGCGCGTCCAGCGCGTTCGACATGGCTTCGCCAATCAAGAACGCCGCCGGCACGGCGCGGTCGACGTCGACGCGGGCCTCACCCAGATCGAGCTTCAGATTGATGTCCTTGGCTGCGGCGCCGCGCGATTGCAGCAATTGGCGGGCGATTTCGGCCGCCAATTCGTCGAGCCGCAGGAGGCGGACCTCGCCCGAGGCGTAGATGCGCTGGTGTACGAGCGCCATCAGCTGGACGCGATCATGCGCCCGCGCCAAGCCGCGCGCTTCGGACTCGTCAGCGGCGGCGCGCGCCTGAATATTCAGCAGACTGGCGACCATTTGCAGATTATTTTTCACCCGGTGGTGAACCTCACGCAGCAGCGCGCGCTCTTCGCCGAGCGTCTCCACCAGCCGCTGTTCGCGCCCGCGCAACGTCTTGGCCATGGCCGCCAGGGTTCGGCGCAGAGCGCGGATTTCATCCGGCGCGCTCGCCATTTCGGTCGTCTCGCCAACGTCTTCGCCGCGGGCAAAGCCGCGAGCGGCGGATTCCAGTGTCGAAAGCGGCCGCGCCACGAAAATCTCGATGGCGAACCAGCCTGCCGCGATCGCCAACAGCCAGATCAGCAGCGGAGCCGCGATCGAAGCCGTGACGTCCACCGCTTCGCGCCATGGCGCCCGGCCCGACGGCCACGACATCACTGCGTAGAGATCGGGCTCATGCAATGGCACGATGACGGCGTCGCCGTTCTCGACTTCGATGAAGCGCGGCTCCGAACCGAGCATGCTGCGAATTTCGTCGGCGCTCGGCAGACCAGGCGCGTTCTCGTCGCTTGGATCAAACGACGATTCCGCCACGACGCGGCCGTCCATATCGACAATGGCGGAGCGCGCGCCGTCACGCGATCGTCCCGCATCCAGCGCTTCGCGCAAATCAGACAACGCGATCGACGCGCCGACAAAGCCGACGCGGCGACCGTTAGCATCACGAAGTGGCTCGACGGCGGCCAACACCGGCCGGCCGGTAATCTGGCCGCGCGCGACAAAGCCCACCGCGAATGTATCGAGAGACGCGGCACGGTCGCGCAAGTCGGAAGGTGGCGCGCGAAATCCTGGCGCCACCGACGGCACGCTGCAGCGCACGACGCCATCGTTAGAGATCACGGAGATCGACGCCAAATTGCGATAGCGCTGGACGACGCCGTTCAGCCACATCCGGCAGTCAGGCGCGTTGATGTCGCGAAGCTCGGGGCTCGACGCTAAAACGCGCAACATTTCGCGCGTCTGGTCGATGATCTGTCGCTCATCCGTGATGGACTGAAGGGCACGACGGCTGAGCTCTTCCCGGAAGGCTTCCTGGCGCGCGGAAACCGCGTTCAGGCCGACTTGCATAGCGATTGCGCCGGCCGGCAGCATTGCCAAGCCGAGCAGAACCGCCATCCGCCCGCGCATTGATCGCAACGATAATGCGCGAGGCCAGAAGCTAAATCGCCTTTCGCCCCCGGAAATCACACGTTCGCCGTGTCCTCGACCATGCGCCCGTCAGCCGGGATGGTGGTTTCGTCTTCGTCCAGACCGAGCAGATCGGACAAGCGCTTGCGCGCGCGATTGACCCGGCTCTTGATGGTGCCGACGGCGCAGCCGCAGATCTGCGCGGCTTCTTCGTACGAGCAGCCAGAGGCGCCGACGAGCGTCAGCACTTCGCGGTGATCCGGCGCAAGCTTGGCGAAGGCAACCTTGAAGTCTTCAAGATCGACCGAGCCGTCCTGCTCTGGGCGCGAAGAGAGGCGCGCAGCGAACTTGCCATCCGCGTCTTCGACTTCACGCTTCGACTTGCGAAGCTGCGAATAATAGTGGTTGCGCAAAATGGTGAAGAGCCAAGCGCGCAGATTGGTGCCTGGCTCGAAACGCTCAACGTTCGCGAGCGCTTTCACCAGCGTATCTTGCACCAGATCGTCAGCGTGGGTGGGGTTGTGGGCCAGCGAGCGCGCAAACGCGCGCAGGCTGGGCAACAACTCGATCAATTCGGATTTGAACACGGCAAGCTGGGTCATTGCTTTTTGCCCTCAGCTTGATCCAACTGGCCGAGCAAATCGAGGAAGCGATCGGGCACGGACTCACTCGCCACTTCACCATAAGCAAGGCGAAGGTTGCGGGTGATCAGCGCCTTGTGGGTCGCTGCTGTCCCCTTCGGGGGCTTTGCGCCTCCGTCGTGGGGGGGCTTCTTTGACACCAAGGTCTCCATATCGTCTTTCCGCCGCATGTTGCCTGTCGTCCCCAGGAGCTCGGAGAAGTCCGAACAACCGCAAGGTCAAAAACGCCCAGGGTGGCAACCTGTTCCGGTTCTGCGGAACTTTTTTCAGCTGTTTACGTTTTCCCTACCTCTTCGGGATGGGAGAATGATATGACCGTGCACGCGGCTGAGCCACAAAAATCGAGTGAAAACAAGGGTTCTTATATGTCTCTGGCAAGAGAAATCGCGCCTCATCTGCCGCTATTACGCCGCTACGCCCGCGCTTTAACCGGCGCCCAGCCCAGCGGCGACGCGTTTGTGGCCGCAACGCTGGAGGCGATCGTCGCCAGCCCCGAGGAGTTTCCGCGCAGCGTCGATCCGCGCGCCGGCCTTTACCTCGTTTTTCATCGCATCTGGTCGAGCGGCAACATCGAGGTTGAAGCCGAAGAGACGACGCGCGGCGCAGCCAAGGCGCAAGAGCGCCTGCGCACCCTATCCCCGCTGACGCGCCAAGCGCTGCTGCTCACCACGCTCGAAAATTTCACCGTGCAAGAGACGGGCGAAATCCTCGGCCGCTCGACCGACGAGGTGAACGCGCTGATCGACGACGCGCTCGAAGAACTCGATCGCCAGACCAAAGCACGCATCCTCATCATTGAAGACGAAGCCGTCATTGCAATGGATTTGAGCGATCTCGTCACCGGCGCCGGCCACTCTGTGTGCGCGGTGGAAGCGACTGCATCGACGGCGGTCGCTGCAGCCAAGCGCGAGCGTCCCGATCTCGTGCTCGCCGACATTCAGTTGGCCGACGGTTCGTCCGGCATCGATGCGGTGAAGGAAATTCTGTCGTCGTTCGACGTGCCAGTGATCTTCATCACGGCATTCCCCGATCGCCTGCTCACCGGCGAGCGGCCGGAGCCGACTTTCCTGATCACCAAGCCGTATTCACCCGACATGGTGCGTGCGGCCGTGAGCCAGGCGCTCTTTTTCGAGAGCACCGGTTCCCTGAACTAAGAAAAATGGAACAGCTCAAGCGGCGCGGCGTTCACCAACGCGCGCCGCTTGGGGCGGCGCCCACAAATGGAGTCGCATATGTCCCGCAAGTTTACTGCACCGCTCATCGCGCTGACCGCGCTGGTTGGCGCCGCTGGCCTCACCGCCTGCAACACGGTTGAAGGCGCCGGCCAAGATATCCAAAACGCTGGCGAAGCGATCGAAGAGACCGCGCAAGAAACCAACGACGGCAACCCCAACACGCCGTAACAACCACCCGCGACCCTGCGCGCCAGTGGCGCGTAGGGGTGCGGCAATGGTGCGGCGTGACAAGTGCTCCGTCGTACGGAAAGGCTCGCGGTATGCGAGCCTTTTTCTTTGCCCTGGCGCTGGCCTGCGCCGCCTGCACCCCCGCCCCCGAGCAATCGGACACCACTGTCGCTCCCGCTGGCCGACTGGAAGTCCGCGACGCCTGGGCCGCGCCGACGCCGAACGGCGTCGACGTCTCAGCCGGGTATCTGACCATCATCAACGGCGGCAGCGAAGCCGACAGACTGATCGGCGCTGAAAGCGCGCGCGCGGGCCGCGTCGAAGTGCACGAGATGATTATGGACGGCGCGGTGATGCAGATGCGCCCGATTCAAGCGCTCGAAATCGGCGCCGGTGAAACCGCGAGCCTCGCCCCCGGCGGCGCCCATCTCATGTTCTACGAAGTCACCGAGCCCTTCACGGAAGGCCAAACCGTTTCGGTACGCCTGCAATTTGAGCGCGCCGGCGCTGTGGATATCAATCTTCCGGTGCGCCGCGCCGCTGCGCATGGCGCTGGCCACTAAGGGTTAACGCTCACTTCAGGCGCAACCGCTATGCGCGTTGCTGATGCGCGACTCAGCTGAGGCTCCTAATCTGCCCGCGAAGGTAGAGTAGCGATGTTTCGGCACCTGCGCGTCAAACTCACGGTGCTTTATGCGGGGCTGTTCTGCGCGGCGCTGCTGGTCATTGGCGCAACCGCTTATGCCGTGATCGCCGGCGCCACCAATCAGCTGGCGCGCGAGCAATTGGTCAGCGCGGGCAGCGTTTTCAATCGCACTTGGGCGCTGCGTCTCGACCACCTGCAAGACAGCGCCTTCAACGCCGCCGCCTCCACCGATGCCATAAGCGCCGCCCAGTCGCGCGACGACGCGGCGATGCGCAGCTTGCTGCTCGATCTGCGCCGCCGCACCGGCGCCGATCTTGGCTTCTTCGTCACCGCCGAAGGCTTGATTGTCGGAGAGCACAGCGACGCAAGCGCGTCGGTCTCGCCTGGCCTGCAAATGGCGCTCAACCGCGACGACACCACGCGCGGCATCGTGCGCTCTGGCGATATGCTCTATCAAACGACAATCGCGCAATTGCCGCTCAACGGCGGCTGGCTTGTTCTCGGGGCCCAGCTCGACAATGACGGGCTCGCTTCGCTGGAAGAGGTCACCGCGCTGCCGATCAACGCCAGCATTCTGGCGCGTGCGGATCAGGGCTGGGGCGATGCGGCGGCCGCCGATTTCGCGGCGCTCAACGCATTCATCGATCTCTCGCTTGCGTCGGCGCAGCCGCGGGCGCGCGAGTTCGAAGCGCCGAGCGGCGATTCCATCGCGCTCGCCATGCCGCTACCGGCCTTGGACGGCACACGCAGCGTACTGCTGTTGCGCTATTCGCTATCGAGCGCGCTATCGCCCTATCGCACGCTGTTCAGCTCGCTTTTCGCGATTGGCCTGATCGGCCTGCTTGGTCTGATCATCGGCACGTGGTTCTTGGCGCGCGGCATCACGCAGCCGCTGTCGACCCTGGAAGAAGCAGCAAAACACCTGCGCGAGGGCGTCTACGACACGGTTAAGGTGCGCACCAATGATGAGCTTTCGCGCTTGGCCGAGAGCTTCAACGCCATGACCGAGGCGATCAAGGAGCGCGAACGGCGCATCTCGCAGCTCGCCTATTATGACGCCGAAACGCGGCTGCCGAACCGCGTCGCCGTCGAGCGCAGGCTGACGGCGACGACACAGCCGGAGCGGCTCTACCTCGCCGCCATCGGCGTCGATCGCTTCGCCCACGTGCGCGGCGCCATCGGCTATGCGCTCACCGGCGCGATGATGCGGACATTGGGCGCACGGCTTTCACATATGGCGCCAAACGCTCCCGTGGCGCGGCTTTCGAGCGATGTGATGTGCGTCGCGTTCCTGGCCAACGACGAAGCCGATGCGAAGAAACGCGGCGAAGCCTGGATCGCCAACCTCGAAGAAACGATGTCGCTTGAGGGCCAGAATGTCGATGTCAATGTCAGCATCGGTGTGGCGCAGCCTCGTCCGAAGGGCGAGCCGCCTGCGCGGATGATCGAACGCGCGAGCATCGCGCTCGATCAAGCGCGTGCAGCAGGGCAAAAAGTGGCGCTGTTCGATCAAGGCGCTTACGGCGATCCGGCGCTCAATCTTTCGCTGATGGGCGACATGCGGCGCGCGCTCGAGGCGGGCCATATCTCGCTGCTGCATCAGCCGAAGTATAATTTCCGCAGCGGACGCATCGAGAGCGCCGAAGTGCTGGTGCGCTGGCGCCATCCGAGCCGCGGCATGATCCCGCCGGATCTGTTCGTGCCGATGGCGGAAGAAACTGGCCACATTCGCGCGCTGACTGAGTGGGTGCTGCACGCGGCGGTGGCGGATCAGAAGAAGTTGAGCGCCGCCGGCTGGCCACTGACGCTGGCGGTCAATATTTCCGCGCGTCTGCTGAGCGATCCAGACTTCGCAACCAGCGCCATCGCCTGCGTCCGCGAAGCGCCGCACGCCATCGCCTTTGAAATCACCGAAACCGCGGTGATGGACAATCCGAAACAAGCGCTCGAACACATCGAAATGTTCACCGCCGCCGGCATCAAAATCTCCATCGACGATTACGGCTCTGGCGTCTCTTCGCTGGCCTATCTAAAGCAATTGCCAGCGCACGAGTTGAAGATCGACAAGGTGTTCATCCAAAACATCAACACAGATCAGCGCGACGCGCTGCTGGTGCGCTCCACCATCGATCTCGCGCATGGGCTTGGCATGGCGGTTGTGGCGGAGGGCGTTGAGACACCAGCTGTGTTTGCGATGCTGGCGTCGATGCGCTGCGACATGGCGCAGGGCTATATCGTCTCTCGGCCGACAACGGTTGAAGACCTGGTCGCCATCCTCGGCGACGAGCGGCGCATGCGCTTTTATCAGCAGACCGCCGCTGCTGCGCCAGGCTCTGCGCCCACGGTCGTTACCGACACCAAGCGCGCTTAGTCCGCGTCGAGCGGCAATGCCGTCGTGTCTTTCAAGTGCTCCAGCACGATCGAGCTTTCCATGTGGGCGATGGCGCCACAGCGCAGCAGCTTCGATTGCACGATCTCCTGAAAGTGCGGCAAGTCGCGCGCGACGATCTTCACGAGATAGTCCGCCTCGCCCGTGATCATCACGCAGAGCGTCGCTTCATCCATGCGCGTGACCATGTCGCGGAAGGCTTTGACGTGGGCGGCGGTGTGATCCTTCAGGCGCACGCGGATGATGGCTGAGCATGTCAGGCCTGCAGCGTCAGCGTCGATGAGGCCGACAATGCCGCGCAACACACCGACCTCCTTGAGGCGGCTCATGCGGCGCGAGACTTGGCTCGGCGATACGCCGGTGACCTCCGCCAGCTCCGATTGCGACGCGCCGGCGTCTTCCTGCAAGGCGCGCAGCAGACGACGGTCTGCGGCGTCCAGAACGGGGCGCTCATGTTTCATGCTCTATGTTGGCCTATTCTGCGCACTTCATGCGTCGATTGGCACAAAGCCGACCGGAATGTCGCAGATTTTGCACCAGAACGCCAGTATTCTCGCATTCCATGAGCGCCAAAGCCAAACCAGCCGCCCGCCCCGCCCTTGAAACCGATTGGCGCCGGGTGGCCGACCTCGTCCATTGCTCGCGCGCCATGGACGCGATCGAGGAGACGACGCTCGTCCCAGGCAAGAAGATTTTCTACCAGTTCAGCGCCCGCGGCCACGACATGGCGCAAGTGCTGCTAGGTTTGCATCTCACGCATCCGAAGGACGCGGTCTGCGGGTATTATCGCTCGCGCCCGATCCTGCTTTCGCTTGGGGTCGCACTCGAAGACGCACTCGGTTCGGCCATGGGCCGCGCGGGCGGCTATAGCGACGGGCGCGATATCGGCGTTGTGTTCAACTATCCCAATGCCAACGGCGCCTCAGCCTTGCCGATGTGCGGCGGCGTCGGCGCGCAATACACGCCGACAGCCGGCTACGCGCAAGCGATCGAGTATCACAAGAATGTTCTGGGCGATCGCGCATACGACGGCGCGATCGGCGTCGTGCTCGGCGGCGATGCATCCGTCGCGACCAATGGCTTCTGGGCGGCGCTGACGATGGCGACAACTTTGAAGCTGCCCATGCTTTTCTATGTCGAAGACAATGGCTACGGCATCTCAACGCCAAGCTGGCTGCAAACACCCGGCTGCAACATCGCCGCCAACCTCGCGAGCTTCCAGGGACTGAAGGTTCTCGACGGCGACGGCACGGTGCCTGACGAGGCCGCGGCGCTAATCGCGGAAGCCGTAACGCACGTGCGCGGCGGCAATGGGCCGGCGCTGCTGCATCTCACTGTGCCGCGCCTGCAGGGGCACTCGTTTCAGGACACGCAGGCTTACAAGAGCAAAGATGTCGTCGACGCCGAATGGGCGCGCGATCCGTTGCCGAAGTTGAAGGCCCACGTCGTGCCCTCGCTGATGAACGAAAAGGATTGGGCGGCGCTCGAAGAGCAGGCCAAAGAGCGCGTCGCGCGGGCGGCGCAGATCGCCGATCAACGCCCGGTCTCCGATCCCACACTGGTGACGCGCTTCGTGTTCAGCGAAGACGGCGCGTTGCAGGATGAAGGCGGGCTCTGGAATACCGGCTATGCCGCGCCCCGCGCGAGCGACACGCCGAAGCCGGAAGGCGCGCGCATCAATATGATCACCGCGATCCGGCGGACCCTGGATCACGAGCTTGCAGTCAATCCGCGCGTGTTGATTTTCGGCGAGGACGTCGGCCCCAAGGGCGGCGTGCATGGCGTGACATTGGGCTTGCAAGAAAAGTATGGCGAAGGCCGCGTGTTCGATACCTCGCTCTCCGAGGAAGGCATTATCGGCCGCGCCGTCGGCATGGCGATCGCCGGGCTAATGCCGGTGCCTGAAATTCAGTTCCGTAAGTACGCCGATCCCGCGTGCGAACAGATCAATGATTGCGGCACCATGCGCTGGCGCACAGCCAACCGGTTCGCGGCGCCGATGGTGGTGCGCATGCCGGTTGGCTTCTTCAAGTGCGGCGATCCGTGGCATTCGCAGACCAACGAAGTGCAGTTCGTGCATTCCCCGGGCTGGCGCGTGGCGTGTCCGTCGAACGCGGAGGATGCTGTTGGCCTGTTGCGCACCGCCCTGCGCGGCAACGATCCAGTGATGTTTCTGGAGCATCGCAACATGCTTGACGCCGCTAGCGCGCGCCGCCCGTATCCGGGCGACGATTTCGCGCTGCCGTTCGGCGTCGCTAAGCGCGTGCGTGAGGGCAGCGACATCACCGTCGTCGCGTGGGGCGCGATGGTGGAGCGCTGCGAAGCGGCGGCGGACGCGGCGGGCGTCAGCGCCGACATCATCGATCTTCGCACACTCGCGCCGTGGGACAGCGAAGCTGTGCTCGCTTCCGTCAAGCGCACGCATCGCTGCTTCATCGTGCACGAAGATATCGGCACGGCAGGCTTCGGCGCCGAGATCGCGGCGGTGGTCGCGGACCAGGCCTTCCTCGATCTCGACGCGCCAGTCGCGCGCATGACGATGCCGGACATCCCCTCGCCGCACCATCCCGAACTGATGGAATGGGCGCTGCCTTCGGTCGAGCGCATCGCGGCGAAGATGCAAGAGCAGGTCGCGTTCTGATGGCCGACGCGATGAACATCGTCATGCCGCTGGAGCAGGAAGGCTCAAAGTCGGTCGTGCGCGTGTGGCTGAAAAAAATCGGCGACGCGGTGAAGCAGGACGAACCGATCGTTGAGCTGGAGACCGATAAGG
>QBMO01000007.1:21826-23698 GCA_003242075.1 Alphaproteobacteria bacterium | reverse complement strand
GTCGATCGCGCTGGGCGAAGGCGATGAAGCTGCGCCAGGGGCCGTGCTTGGTGTCCTTTCTCGCACCACCTCCGTCATCCCGGACGCGCGGAGCGCGATCCGGGACCCAGGGGCAAGCATCGCGCCGGTTGCCCTGGGTTCCGGGTCTTCGCTTCGCTCCGCCCGGAATGACGGTGGAACAGAGCAGCGCCTCTCACCGCTCGTGAAGCGGTTGTTATCGGATCACCGTCTTGATGCAGCCAACATCGCGGGAACGGGCCGCGACGGGCGGATCACGCATAAGGACGTTGAAGATCATATTGCGCGTGCTCCCGCTACACCCGCAGCGAGACCGGCGGCGCCCGCGGCGGCGCTCAAAGGCGGCAAGATTCCGCACGATGCTATGCGGCGCTCGATCGCCGAGCACATGTCGCGTTCGGTCGCAGTCGCCCCGCATGTGACCGCGGTTTTTGAGGCGGATTTTTCCGCGATCATGGCGCACCGCGCCAAGCACAAGGACACATACGCCAAGAGCGGCGCTCAGCTCACCTTCTCCGCCTACATCGTGCGCGCGGCGGCGGAGGCGATGAAGGTTTCGCCGCACGTCAATGCGCGCTGGCACGACGATTTCCTCGAAGTGTTCGAGGACGCGAACATCGGCATGGGCGTAGCGCTGGGCGACAAGGGCCTCATCGTCCCAGTGATCAAGCGCGCGCAAGCGCTGACACTGAAAGAAACGGCGGCGGCACTGACGGATGTCACCGAACGCGCGCGCAAGAACGCGCTGAAACCGGCGGACGTGCAAGGCGGTACGTTCACGATTTCCAACCACGGCGTCTCCGGCTCGCTCCTTGCGACGCCGATCATCATCAACCAGCCGCAATCGGCGATCCTTGGCGTCGGCAAGCTGGAGAAGCGCGTTGTCGTGCGCAGCGTCGGCGGCGCCGATGCGATGGTGATCAAGCCGATGGCGTACGTATCGCTCACCATCGATCACCGCGTGCTCGACGGGCATCAAACCAATGCCTGGCTCACGCGCTTCGTCGAAGTTCTCGAAACCTGGCCGCTGGAAGACTAATCCATGATCGAAGCTCTCGCGCCGAAGGCGCCCGATCCGCTCCTGAAGATCATCAAGATGTTTCGCGAAGATCCGCGGAGCGACAAGATCGATCTCGGCGTCGGCGTTTACAAAGACGCGTCGGGCAACACGCCGGTGATGCGTGCGGTGAAAGATGCCGAGGCGCTGCTGCTCGCGACGCAGAAGACGAAGACATATGTCGGCCAGCAAGGCGACGTGGATTTTCTGAAGCTCGTGGGCCAGCTCGTATTCGGCGAAGTTGGCCGCGACATGGTTTCGATCCAGGCCGTAGGCGGCACCGGCGCGCTGCGTCTCGGCTGCGATCTGCTGCGCGAGAGCGGCGCAAAGCGCATCGTGCTGCCGCAGCCATGCTGGCCGAACCATCCGTCGATCGTACGCGCGGCGCGCCTGGACGTGGTCGATGCACCGTTCTTCAACATTGCCGAGCAACGGATCGATATGGACGCGTTGATCGCGACATTCGACACAGCTGAGCGTGGCGACGCCGTGATCCTGCAGGCGTGCTGCCACAATCCGCTTGGCGCGGATTTCTCGCTTGCGCAGTGGATCGCGCTCGCGGATGCGCTGAACGCGCGCGGCATCATCCCCTTCCTCGATCTGGCCTATCAAGGCTTTGGCGACGGCATCGACGAAGACGTCGCTGGCTTGCGCGCCATCGTCGAGCGCGTGCCCGAAGCCGTAATCGCGGTGTCAGAAGCCAAGAGCTTCGGGATTTATCGCGAACGCGTCGGCGCGCTCTATGTGAAGACGGCGGAGAAAGCGCGCCTCGCCACGATGAGCAATCTCGCCGCCAT
>QBMO01000007.1:12944-21816 GCA_003242075.1 Alphaproteobacteria bacterium | reverse complement strand
CACCCGCTCCGCCGCCAACGCCGCGCGCGCGCGAATTACTCGATGCCGCCGGATCATGGCGCTGCGGTCGTGCGCGAGGTTTTGGCTGACGAAGCGCTGCGCCAATCGTGGCGCGACGAGCTCGATGACATCCGCGCCCATATCAAGCGCACGCGCGCGGCGTTGGCGGCGGAGCGGGTGAACTCGCTACCGATGCATCTGATCGCGGCGCAGAAGGGCATGTTCTCGACGCTGCCGCTCACCGAAGCGCAAGTCGTGGCCCTGCGTGAGGTGCATGGCATCTACATGACGGACGCCGCACGCATAAACGTTGCCGGCCTGAGCGAGGCGGACATTCCGCGCTTCGTTGAGGCGCTGAAGGCTGTCGCTTAAGCCGCGTTCATCGTCAGCAGATCGTAGGCGGCGACGGTGTCGCCATCGCGATTGGTGACCACGACATCCCAGCGTACTTCGCCTTGATCGGGCTTGCGCAGCGTTTTGTCTTTCACGGTGAGCGCAACTTGGATGGCGTCGCCGGGCTTCACTGGTTTGACGAAGCGCAGATTGTCGAGCCCGTAGTTCGCGAGCACAGGGCCTGGATCTGGGTCCACGAAAAGTCCCGCCGCGAACGCGAGGATGAGATAGCCGTGCGCGACGCGGCCGCCGAAGAGCGGATTGGCGGCGGCGGCGACTTCATCCATGTGCGCGTAGAAGGTGTCGCCAGTGAAGTGCGCGAAGTGCTCGATGTCTTCGAGCGTGATTTCGCGGGACTTGGTCTTGAGTTGATAGCCGATCGGCAGATCGTGAAACTTGCGGCGGAACGGATGTTGCGTCGCCTCTTCAACCGGCATGCCGGCAACGTAACGGTTGACGACGGCGCTGAGCACGCGCGGATTTCCCTGCAGCGCGCTGCGTTGCATGTAGTGCGTGACGCCGCGAATGCCACCCAACTCTTCGCCGCCACCGGCGCGGCCGGGGCCGCCGTGAATCATATGCGGCATCGGCGAGCCGTGGCCGGTGGATTCCTTGACGCTGTCGCGATCGATGAACGCGAGGCGGCCGTGATACGCGCCTGAACCAAGGACGACATCACGCGCAAATGTCGTGTCATGCGTGAACACGCTCATCACCAGCGAACCTTTACCGCGATTAGCGAGCGCGATGACGTCGGCGCCATCTTTGTAAGGCACGAGCGTTGAGACGGGGCCGAAGGCTTCCACATCATGCACGGCGCGCGCTTCCCACGGACGGTCGCAGCGGAGCAGAACCGGCGAGATGAAGGCGCCCTTCTCGTTGACGGGCGAAGCCTTGGGATCGCCGAATACAATCGAGGCGTCGCGCGCGAGTTCAGCGACCTTGGCCCGCACGTCTTCGCGCTGACTAATGCTGACGAGCGCGCCCATGCGCGTGGCTTCGTCGCGCGGATCGCCGGGCGTGGTCTTTTCCAAGCGCGCGATGAGCGCGTCTTGCACCGCGTCCAGCAGCCCGGCGGGCACGAGCGCGCGGCGGATGGCGGTGCATTTTTGGCCGGCCTTCGCCGTCATTTCGCGCGCGACTTCTTTCACGAAGAGATCGAATTCGGGCGCGTCAGGCGTTACATCGGGGCCGAGTACAGAGGCGTTGAGAGAGTCCTGCTCCGCCACAAAGCGCACGCTTTCACGCTGGATGACGGGATGGCTCTTGAGCTTGGCGGCGGTCTGCGCGGAGCCGGTGAACGAGACGACGTCCTGGCAGGTCAGATGATCGAAGAGATCGCCCGTCGAGCCCACGATCAGCTGCAAAGCGCCCTTCGGCAGCACATTCGCCTCGAGCATGATGCGCACGGCGGCTTCGGTGAGATAGCTCGTCGCGCTCGCCGGTTTCACGATCGCGGGCACGCCCGCGAGGAAGGTCGGCGCCAATTTTTCCAGCATGCCCCAGACGGGGAAGTTGAAAGCGTTGATGTGAACCGCCGCGCCCTGCAGCGACGTGTAGACGTGCAGACCTTGGAACGTACCGTTGCGCGAGAGCGCCTCAAGCGCGCCGTCGATTAGGATGCGCTCGTTCGGCAGCTCGCGGCGGCCTTTGCCTTGATAGACAGCGAACGTGCCGATGCCGCCATCGATATCGATCCAGCTATCGGCGCGCGTGGCGCCAGTGTTGTAGCTGAGTTCGTAGAGTTCTTCCTTGCGCGCCGTGAGCGCTTCGGCGAGCGCTTTGAGGAGCTTGGCGCGATCGTGGAACGTGAGCGCGCGCAGCGCTGGGCCGCCGTGGTTGCACGCGAAGTTGAGCATCGCGCTGAAATCGAGGCCTTGCGACGAGGTGAGCGCCACGACGTCGCCGTTGATGGCGGAGCGCAGTTCGGCCATGCCGCCAGAGCCTGCGATCCATTTGCCTTCGGCGTAGTTTTGCAGCGTGATCGGATTCATGGCTCAGTTTCCCGCAAACTTCGGCGTGCGCTTTTCCATGAAGGCGCCGACGCCCTCTTTGTAATCAGCCGTGCGGCCGAGGGCGCGTTGGGCATCGCGCTCTGCTTCGAGCTGATCAGCCAGTGAACGCGTCCCGCTTTCGCGGATGAGCTTCTTGGTTAGGGCAAGACCGCGTGTCGGCGCGGCAGCGAACTTGGCGGCGAGCGCATTTGTTTCTGCGATGAGATGATCGTCATCGACGCACTTCCAGATCATGCCCCAAGCTTCAGCGCGTTCGGCGAGCAATGGTTCGCCGGTGAGCGCGAGGCCGAGGGCGCGCGCCTGTCCGGCGAGACGCGGCAGCGTCCAGGTGCCGCCGCTATCGGGGATGAGGCCGATATTGGCGAAGCTTTGGATGAACTTAGCGCTCTTGGCGGCAATGACGATGTCGCAAGCGAGCGCGATGTTGGCGCCGGCGCCGGCGGCGACGCCGTTGACGGCGCAAATCACCGGCATTTCCAAAGTCGTCAGCCTGCGGATGAGCGGATTGTAGCGCTTCTCCAGCGACTCGCCGAGATCGACGCCCTCGCCGCCTGGCGCAACGGCGCGGTCGGACAAATCCTGTCCCGCGCAGAAGCCGCGCCCAGCGGCGGTCAGAACCAACACACGAACGCTGGCATCTTTCGCGACGCTTTCCAGCGCGCGCGAGACTTCGTCGTGCATCTGGACGGTAAAGCTGTTCAGCCGATCGGGGCGGTTGAGGGTGAGCCGGGCTACGCCGTCGGCCACGCTGAAGAGGATGGTTTCAAAATCCACTGGCAGTCTCCTTCGCGCGTCGAATTGGCGTAAGTTAGGGGCGCCGCTCGGTCAACGTAATTAATTGACCGAGCGGTCAGTGAATGGTAATGTCAGCTAAATCCTAGAGGCGCGCATGTACACCACCGATCTGAGCGGTAAGGGCAAAGGCAAGGCCGAGGCGGCGGTCGCCGAAGACCCGGCGCTGGTCGCGGCGTTCGAGGCGCGAGTCGCCAATGACGAATTCATCGAGCCGAAGGATTGGATGCCGGAGGCGTATCGCAAAACGCTGGTGCGGCAGATGTCGCAACACGCGCACAGCGAAATTGTCGGCATGCTGCCGGAGGGCAATTGGATCACGCGCGCGCCGAACTTGCGCCGCAAGGCGATCCTGCTCGCGAAGGTGCAGGATGAAGCGGGTCACGGGCTCTATCTTTACTCAGCAGCCGAGACGCTGGGCACATCGCGCGATGAGATGACGGAGGCTTTGCTCTCCGGCAAAGCCAAATACTCCACCATCTTCAATTATCCGACGCTCACTTGGGCCGACATCGGCGCCATCGGCTGGCTGGTCGACGGCGCGGCGATCATGAATCAGGTGCCGCTGCAGCGAACATCGTATGGCCCGTACGCGCGCGCGATGGTGCGTATCTGCAAGGAAGAGAGCTTTCACCAGCGCCAAGGCTACGAGATCATGATGCATCTCGCCGCTGGCACGGAAGCGCAAAAACGCATGGCGCAAGATGCACTGAACCGTTGGTGGTGGCCGTCGCTGATGATGTTCGGCCCTCCGGACGACAAATCGCCGAACACCGAACAAAGCATGCGCTGGCGCATCAAGCGCGACACCAATGACGAGCTGCGTCAGAAATTCGTCGACATCACCGTGCCACAAGCCGAAGCGATTGGCCTGACCGTGCCGGACGCTGCGCTCAAATGGAACGAGGAGCGCGGCGCTTACGATTTCGGCGACGTTGACTGGGAAGAGTTCTACGCGGTCGTGAAAGGCGAAGGCCCAGTTGCGAAGGAGCGCATGCAAGCGCGTGTGAAAGCATGGGAAGACGGCGCCTGGGTCCGTGATGCGGCGCGGGTGCATGCTGAGAAGCGCGCCGCGGCGAAGCTGGCGGCGGAGTGAAGCAATGAGCGACGCATCGAAGGAATGGCCGCTGTGGGAAGTGTTCGTGCGCGGCAAGGGCGGGCTGTCGCATCGCCATGTCGGCAGCGTGCACGCGGCTGACGCCAAGATGGCGATCGAGCACGCGCGCGACACCTACACACGGCGCATGGAAGGTGTGAGCCTCTGGGTGCTGCCCTCGGCGCAGATCACCTCCTCCGATCCGGGCGACGCAGCGGCGCTGTTCGAACCGGCGGAAGATAAAGTCTATCGCCACCCGACCTTCTACAAAATCCCTGACGGCATCACGCACATCTGATGGACGCGATCGCCACATATGCGCTGAGGCTCGGCGACGATTCGCTCATTCTGGGCCAGCGGCTCGGCGAATGGTGCGGGCACGCGCCAGCGCTTGAGGTGGATCTGTCGCTCGCAAACGTGGCGCTCGATCAGATTGGGCAAGCGACGCATTTTCTGAATCTAGCGGGCGCACTCGAAGGTGAAGGCCGCGACGGCGACAAGCTCGCCTTTCATCGCGACGTGATGGATTTCACCAATTGTCTTCTGGTTGAACAGCCGAACGGCGATTTTGCGCAGACGATCGCGCGGCTGTTTCTGTTCGCGCACTATCAAGAGCTCTTGTTCACGGCGCTGACTGCTTCCAAAGATGCGCGGCTGGCAGCGATCGCGGCGAAAGCGGTGAAGGAAACAGCGTATCACGCGACCTTGGTCAGCGATTGGGTCGTGCGTTTGGGCGACGGCACCGAAGAGAGCCGCGCGCGCATGATCGCCGGGCTCGATTGGATGTGGCGCTTCGTCGACGAACTGTTCGTGATGGACGAGGTCGATGCTGCGGCGATCGAGGCCGGTGTCGGCGTCGATAAATCGGCGCTGCGCGGCGCGTGGGATCAGCGCATCGATGCGGTGCTGGCGGACGCCACACTGGAGCGCCCAGCTGCGCGACGCCCCGTTTTGGGCGGGCGCAGCGGGCGGCATTCGGAGCACCTCGGGCACTTGCTGAGCGAAATGCAGTTTTTGCAGCGCGCCTATCCTGGTGCGACGTGGTGACGAATACACACCACCGTCATCCCGGGGTTCACGAAGTAAAGACCCGGGACCCAGGAGCCACGGCCGCACCGTTTGCCCCTGGGTCCCGGATCGCGCTTCGCGCGTCCGGGATGACGGATGAGATCTTCGATCAACTCTTTCAAATACTCGCAGACGTCCCCGATCCAGAAATCCCCGCAGTCTCCGTGCTTGATCTCGGTATCATCCGCGAGATCAGTGCAGAGCGCGTCGTCATCACGCCGACTTACATCGGCTGTCCTGCAACGCTGGCGATCGAGCAGATGATCCGCAAAGCACTGGAGGATGGCGGCTTCGCTTCTGTTGCGATCGAGACGACGCTGTCGCCGCCTTGGTCTACCGATTGGATTACAGATGAAGGGCGCGAGAAATTGCGCGCGTACGGCATTGCGCCGCCGCCGAAAGGCGCTGCGGCATCGGCGTTGAAGAACGTGCAGGCGGCGGAGTGTCCGCGTTGCGGGTCTTCCAACACTGAAGAAATTTCGCGTTTCGGCTCGACGCCTTGCAAGGCGCTGTGGCGCTGCAAGGCGTGCTTGGAGCCGTTTGACCGGTTCAAGTGTCACTAATGGCGAGCATCGATTTTCATAAGCTGCGCGTGGCCGAAGTGAAGCGCGAAACGCCGGACGCGGTGTCGGTGCGCTTCGAACTGCCGGAGCAGTTGCGCGAGACGTTTGCGTTCAAGGCCGGCCAGCACCTCACCTTTCGGCGCGAGATTGGAGGCGAAGAGGTGCGGCGCAATTATTCCGTTTGCGTCTCGCCCAGCGAAGGCGTGTTGAAGATCGGCGTCAAGAAGATCGCTGGCGGCGCGTTTTCAAGCTGGGTCAACGACGAGCTAAAGGCCGGCGACGAACTTGAGGTGATGGCGCCGCACGGTTCGTTTTGCTGGACTTTCGACACGGACGCGCGGCGCGAATATGTGGCGTTTGCCGGTGGTTCGGGCATCACGCCGATCCTATCGCTGATGAAGACGGCGCTGGCGATGGAGCCACACTCGCGCTTTACGCTCTTCTACGGCAACCGCACATCTATGGGCGTGATGTTCCTAGAGGAGATCGCGGCGTTGAAGGATCGCTATCTCGACCGGCTTGCTCTGTTTCACTTTCTTGAGGACGAGGAAGAAGAGATCGACCTCTTCAATGGCCGTCTCGATCGCGACAAGGTAGAGCATCTACTAACGGCGCTCGTGAAGCCGGAGCATGTCGACGCGTTCTTCATTTGCGGGCCCGGGCCGATGATGGATGCGGCGGAAGAAACGCTGCTTGCCAAGAACGTCGAAAAATCACGCATTCTGATCGAACGCTTCACCACCGGCCCGCTCTCGGCGGCGCAAGCGGCGGCGGCGCGGGCGCTGGAAGAGAAAGCAGCGGGCCTCAAAATGAGCGTGACGCTCAATGGCCGCCGCATGAACGTCACCTTCGATCCGGACAAACACTCCATCCTCGATAATGTCCGCGCTGCCGGCCTGCCCGCGCCATTTGCCTGCAAGGGTGGGGTTTGTGCGACGTGCCGCGCCAAGGTGACGGCCGGCGAAGTCAGCATGAAGGTGAATTACGGGCTCTCTGAGCAAGAGCTGGCCGACGGCTATGTGCTCACCTGCCAGGCAACGCCGGTGACAGAAGGCGTAGCGCTGACGTACGACGCCTAAGTAATGAGTGAAAATGGTTGGGAAACGTCGGCCGCCGCGTGGATCGCCGACATGGGCGAACACGGCGATTTCGGCCGGCGTTATGTGCTCGATCCGATAATGCTGCCGCGCGCGCTGGCGCGCGCGCCGAAGAACGCCCTCGATGTCGGCTGCGGCGAAGGACGCTTCTGCCGGATGCTGGGCGCGCACGGGATTGCGGCGACGGGCGTTGATCCGACGGCCGCGCTGATCGCACACGCGCGGACGGCAGACATCCAAGGCACATATCTCGAGGCACCGGCCGAACAGCTTCCGTTTGAGGACGCATCGTTCGATCTCGTCGTCAGCTATCTCGCGCTGATCGACATTCCCGACTATCGCGCCGGCATCGCCGAGATGGCGCGGGTGTTGAAGCCCGGCGGTACACTGCTCATCGCCAGTCTCAATGGCTTCAACACAGCCGGCGCCGAGATGGGTTGGCTTCGCGACGCGCGTGGCGAGCTGCTTTGCTATCCGGTCGACTACTATCTTGATGAGCGCGCGTTCTGGACCGAATGGCGCGGCATTCGCATCGTCAACCACCACCGGCCGTTACAGGCGTACATGAAAGCGCTGGTTTGCGAAGGCTTGCAGCTCACGCACTTCGAAGAGCCAGCGCCGATCGAAGGCGCGCCGGAGCCCAAGGCAGAGCGCTATCGGCGCTCGCCGTGGTTTTTGGTTATGGAATGGGTGAAGCCTAGATAGCGGCCTACTCCGCCGCCTTCGCGATGCCGCCGAGCGTCAAGTCTACCGCCATCTCGGCCAGCGCGCCGGCGCTGACGGCGCCTTTGGGATCGAACCAGGTGTGTGTCCAGTTGATGGCGCCGAAGAACAGCATCGCGGCAGCGAAGCTCTTGCCAGCTTTGTGCTTCAACGATGGCTCGATCTCGATCAACAGCGTCTGCACGGTTTCGATCAGCCGGCGCTGCACGCCGACGATTTCGGCGCGGCGTGCTTTCGGCAAACGCTTTAAATCGTTGAGCAGCACTTTGTGACGATCGGCGGCGCCGACATAGAGCGCCATGAAGCGGTGCGCGAGTTCGCGCAGTTTGCGCGCCGGGAGCCAATCTTTCTCGGCGACGGCCTCGTTCGCGGCGTTCTCCAGATCGCGCACGTGGCTGATCATCACGTCGTAGAGGATGTCCTCCTTCGATTTGTAGTAGTGATAGATCAGCGATTTGGTGATCTTGCCGCGCTCGGCGATGCCGGACACCGACGCGCCCTCGAAGCCCTCGGACGCAAACAGCGAAGCCGCCGCCACCACGATGGCGTGCTTGCGTTCGTCGTATTCTGCCGCCTTGGTGCGCGCCATGCGCGCCACGCTACAGGCTTAAAGGCCTTGCGGGCCAGCGTGGCGACGCGTGAGAGCGATCCGAGTGGGCATCCGCGGCGTATCCCGCTGACACAAAATATTGTTCCACCAAGCATTGTGATCGCTGAATAATTCCTATATCGTTCACAGCAATTGAGGGTCCCATGGGGCAGAAGGCTCATTTTGTTGGCGTTTTTGCGCTGGCCTTGCTGCTGGCGGGCTGCGGCGGGGCCAATGGCGACGCCGAACCCCGCCAAGCGACCGAACAACCCCTGGTTCAAGTCGTCGAAGCCGCCTCTCTCTCCACGCCTGGCGCGGTCCAGACCAGCGGGCTCGTTGGCTACAAGCGCGAGGCCGATCTCTCCTTCAATGCGCCGGGCGTGGTGGCGACGTTGCACGTCGACGCCGGCGACGTTGTGCGGCGCGGGCAGCGCTTGGCGACACTGCGGCGCACCAGTGTCGGCAGCAACGCTGACGAAGCCGCGCTCGCACGCGCCAACGCCGAGCGCGACTTGGCGCGCACACAGGAATTGTTC
>QBMO01000007.1:0-12934 GCA_003242075.1 Alphaproteobacteria bacterium | reverse complement strand
GCTTGCGGTCGAACGCGCGCGCGACTCGTCGGTGCTGACGGCGCCGGCCGATGGCATCGTGCTGCGCCGGCGTGTCGATCCAGCGCAATCGGTTGCCGCTGGCACGCCGATCGTGGCGTTTGGTGAAACCGGGTCCGGCATTGTGGTGCGCGCACCGGTGGCGTCTGGCTCGGCAGCGCGTGTGCGCGTTGGTGATGCGGCTCTGGTGCGGATCAGCGACCTTGGCGGCGAAGCACGCACAGGTCGGGTGGCGCGCAGTGCGGGCCAGGGCGATTCTGGCACGGGCGCCTTCGAAGTTGAAATTGAAGTCGCCAATAGCGAAGGTCTGCGCAGCGGCATGGTCGCGGTCGTAGAGATCGCGGCCGTGGCTGGACCGGCGACGGAGAACGCCATCATCGTGCCGGCCCTGGCGTTGTTGGACGCGCGCGCTGATCAAGGCGTGGTGTTCGTGATCGACGCGGAAGGCGTCGCGCGCCGGCGCTCGGTGCGCACGGCGGGCGTGACGCAAAACGGCGTGCTAATCGTCGAAGGGCTCAATCCAGGCGAGCGCGTGGTTTCCGCCGGCGCAGCTTATGTGCGCGACGGCGAGCCTGTGCGCGTCGCGGCAGCCAGCTGACCGCGCATGCAAGCGATCACGCGCTTCTTCGTCGATCGCTGGCAGTTCACCGGCGTTCTCTTCCTGCTGCTGATTGCGCTCGGCATCGGCGCGGTGATGGCGATTCCGAAATCGGAAGACCCGATCACCGAATTTCCCGGCGTCTCGACCACCATCGTTCTGCCGGGCGCCGACGCGGAGCAGATGGAGCGCTTGGTCGCCATCCCGCTCGAGAACGCGATCAACAGTATCGAAGACATTCGCGACATCCGTTCTGTCGCGCGCGCAGGCCTGGCGGTTGTTGTCGTCGAATTTGAATGGGGCGTCGATCCGCAGGAAAAATTCGGCGAGGTCATCCGTGAGGTGAATCTCGTGCGGCCGAGCTTGCCCGAAGGCATCATCGACATCCGCTCACGCCGCTTCAATCCGGCGGTGACCAGCGTCGTGCAGTTGGCGCTCACCAGCCCCGACGCTTCGTTCCGCCAGATGGATGCTTACGCGAAAGCGCTACGCGACTCGATCGAGCGGGCGCCGGGCATTCAGCAAGCCGATGTGTGGGGCGCGCCGCCAGCGGAGGTTCGCGTCGCGGCCAACATCGAGCGTCTTGCCGCTTACCGCCTGCCGCTGACGGCGGTGGCTGAGGCGCTGCAGCGCGAAGGGGTGGACACGCCGATCGGCGCGGTCGAGGCGGACGGGCGGCGCTTCAATCTGCAGGCCACCGGCTCATTCGACAGCTTGGACGAAATCCGTCGCGTGCCGCTGCGCGCGGAGGGCGGCTCATTGGTGACGGTCGGCGATGTGGCGGAGGTGTCGTGGGCCGACGATCAGCGCCCGCACATTACGCGCTTCAACGGCGAGCGCGCTGTGTTCATCAGCGCCCGCGCACGCTTGGGCGAGGATATTTTCCCGGTGCTCGAAGCCGTTCGCGCGCGCATCGATGCGTTCGAAGCCACCCTGCCCGACAACATCACGCTCAATCGCGGCTTCGACCAATCGGAGACGGTGAGCCACCGCCTCGGTACCTTGGGCCGCGACTTCGCCATCGCCATTTTGCTCGTGTTGCTTACGCTTCTGCCGCTCGGCTTTCGCGCGTCTGTCGTGGTGATGGTGTCGATTCCGCTCTCGCTCGCCATCGGCGTCGTCGTGCTGCACGCGATGGGCTATTCGCTGAACCAGCTCTCGATTGCGGGTTTCGTGCTGGCGCTGGGCTTGTTGGTGGATGACAGCATCGTCGTCACCGAAAATATCGCGCGCCATTTGCGGCAAGGCATGCAGCCGCGCGAAGCGGCGATCGCTGGCGTGCAGGAAATCAACATCGCTGTGATCGGCTGTACCGCGACGCTGCTACTGGCGTTCTTGCCGATCATGGCGCTGCCCGAGGGCGCCGGCGCGTTCGTGCGTTCGCTGCCGCTTGCCGTGGTGGCGACGATCACGGCGTCGCTGTTCGTGGCGCTGACCATCATTCCATTTCTCGCGAGCCAGATGCTGCCGCGCCAATCGGTGGGCAAATCGAACCCGTTGCTGGATACGGTGATGGGCGCGATCCACACGCTCTATCGTCCCGCACTACACGTTGCGCTGGCGCATCCGCGCGCAACGGTGGCGGCGGGGCTGATGGGCTTCTTCCTCTCGCTTGGCCTCGTGCCGCAGCTGGGCTTCAGCCTGTTTCCGGAAAACGACAGCCCGTATTTCCTGGTCGATGTCGAGACGCCACAAGGCGCATCGGTGAGCGAGACGGATCGCGCGGTGCAGTTCGTGGACGGCGTGCTCGCACGTCATCCGGAGATCGAGTGGCGCTTTTCCAATAGCGGCCGCGGCAACCCGCAAATCTACTACAACGAGATTCCGCCCGAGCAGATTTCCAACCTGGGCCAAGTCTATGCGCGCTTCCGCGAATGGCATCGCACGGAAGGCATGGCGAAGATCGAGGAAATTCGCGCCGAGCTCGATCAGTACCCCGGCGCGCGCATCAATCTGCGCCGCTTCACCAACGGCCCGCCGATCGAAGCGCCGATCGCCGTGCGTGTCAGCGGACCCGATCTCGCGGCCATCGGCGAAATCTCTGCAGAAGTCGAACGCATCATTCTGGCGACTCCAGGCACGCGCGACGTTTCGAACCCAGCGGCAGAACGCCTGATCGATCTCGATCTCAACATCAACGACGCGGAAGCAGCTTTGCGTGGCGTGCCGGCCGGTGCAATCGATCAGACCTTGCGCATTGCCGTCGGCGGCTTGCCCGTGGCGCAATTCCGCGACCCGGCGGGTGATGCGTTTCCCGTCATGCTGCGCGCGCCGCGTGAAGACGCACTGCCAGTGTCGGCGCTGGACTCACTGTTCGTCTGGAATGGGCAAGGCGGCGCTGTGCCGTTGGCGGAAATCTCCGAGCCGCGCCTCGAGGCAGGACCCGCTTCCATCGACCGGCTGCAGCGCGAACGCACGGTGACGGTGCGCGCCTACACACGGCCGGGCTATCTCATCAGCGGCGTGACCGCAGACGTTGCAGAGCGATTAGAAGCGCTGCCATTGCCGCCCGGTTACGCGGTCGCCTTCGGCGGCGAAGCAGAAGCGCAGCAACGCAGCTTCAGCGGCTTGGGACCGGCCATCATGATTGCGATTTTCGGCATCATGGCCGTGCTGCTCTTGGAGTTCCGCACCTTTGCCGTGACGGCCGTGGTCGCGTTCGTCATTCCGTTCGGGATTATGGGCGGGTTGATCGCGCTGTGGATTGGCGGCGAAGCGCTCTCCTTCACGGCCGTGATCGGCTTCATCGCCCTGATCGGCATCGAGATCAAGAACTCGATCCTGCTGGTGGAGTTCGCCAATCAGCTGCGCGAGCGCGGCGTGCCTTTGCGCGAAGCCATCGAACGCGCCGGCGAAGTTCGCTTCCTGCCGGTGCTGCTAACGAGCGCCACCGCCATTGGCGGCATGACCCCTTTGCTTCTGGAGGATTCGCCCCTCTTCTCCCCGATCGCCATGGTGCTGATCGGCGGGCTGATCAGCTCGACACTAATCGCGCGGATCGTGACGCCGTCCATGTATCTGCTGCTGGCGCCGAAAGATCGTGAAGAGGCCGCCGCCTAACGTCGGGCCGAAAAATTGAACACGGCGTCCCACGCAGCATCCAGCTTGAGGATGGCTTCGTTCGGCGGGATCGCGACATAAGCGTCGCCGCTGCGGGTCACCAAGCCGAGCCGCTCAAGCTTCGCCAACGCGTCATGGATTTCAAAATCGATGTCGAGCCCGAAGCGTTCGCGCAGGAAAGCCTCTGCGAAATTATCGATCTCGCCTTTCGCGAGCGAATGGTCAGAGCGACGCAAGAGGCCGTAAGCGAGGATCGCTTCTTTCACGTCCTGCTCCTCGCCCGCGCCGATCAAGAGATCGAGCACGCCCGCGTTATTCGCGAGATTGCGGAAGTAGACGGTGTCGGCGAGCTGCTTCTGATAGCGCAACGTCTGCGCTTCATACTTCAGCCGCTGCCGCATCACGAAGGCGCCGACCGCCACCAGGCCAGACACCGCCGCCAAAGCGCGCTTCAGTTCATCGTCCTCGATCGCGCCCTGCGCACCGAAATACGCCGCCAGCACCGCGAAGATCACGGTGAGCGCAGGCCAAAGATTGAGCAACACCGGCACGCCCGTGGCTATCGCAGGTGCTGCCAGGAAGAACTGGTCGCGCCGCAACATGCTGGGCCTGGCGCCCGGATGTAGCGTCACCAATTCGGCGTTGGCGACATTACGGAAGTGCTTCACCAGCGCCGCACCGGGCCGTACGCCGCGCCGCATGCGCGCAAAACCGCGGCGCTCATCGCGCTGGATTTCATCCTCCGCCTTGAAGCCGACCAGCACGATCACGTCACTCATCACTTGCGCTTCGATGATGCGTTGGCGCAGCCCGAACCAAGTCTTGCGCAGGATCTTTTCAGGCCGCGCGCCGCGCGCGAAATAGCGAATGCGGCGGATGCCGGCGGCTGAAGGTTTGATGGCGAGGCCGGTCAAGAGCTTCGTAGTCTCGCGCGTTTGCACAGAGTCCGGATCGATCTCAGTGAAATTAGCGTTGGTCAGAGACTGCGTGAGCGCCGTCTCGAACGCTTCAAAAGCGGCGGCGCTGACATCGCGGCGTGATGGCGGCGCATCGGGATCGAGCGGATCGTAGAGCGCCTTCAGCGCCTCCAAGCGCGCGTGAGCGTCATGGTGCAGCAATGCGCCATAGAGTTCGAACAGCGCCGGCATCGCGGCGCCGTCCCCTGGCGGCAAGCCAGGTTCGGCCGCAATGGCCTGACCCAATTCGCCCTTGCGGGCGGCGATGAATCCGTCGGTTCGCCCGGACGATGCGGTCCCCTCAGACATGGGACCATGTGCTACCCCAGCCGAAGCGCGGCGGCTATGCGGTTGCGGGCTTGCGGGCAGCGACGGGGCCTGGAATTGTTCCGCCGCACCAGGTGGTTTGAAGGGGCGCTGATGAAGCGGGCTTGGATTCTGATCGCGGCGGTCTGGGTTTTGGCGGCGGGTCCGGGTTCGGCCCAACAACAGCCAATGCCGCAGCGCGATCCGTTCAACGGTCAGCTCGGCACTATGGAACTCGTCCGCCCGCCGGCGGAAGCATCGGCCCTGGCGCGGCTGATGGGCGATGCGCTCGACAATCTCGAGCCACAGCGGCCGGGCCAGCTCGACGTCTACATGATCACCGCCTCGCTCTGGGGCGATCCGGTATTCGAACGCGAAGCGACGCAAGCCGAAGCGCTGATGCGCGATCACCTTGGCGCAGATGGCCGCTCCATCGTCTTGAGTGCGGGTGGCCAAGGCGCGCGCCAGTATCCCGCCGCGACGGCCGATAATCTCTCCGCCGCCATTGGCCGCGTCGGATCGCTGATCGATCCGAACGAAGACCTGGTCGTCATCTTCATGACTTCGCACGGCGCCGCCGACGGCTCGATCGCGATGCGTGAGCACAATCGCATGAATGCGGCGATGCGCCCAACGCATCTGCGCGACATGCTTATGTCGGCCGGGATACGCAACCGCGTGGTCATCGTTTCATCCTGCTATTCCGGCGCATTCATCGCACCTTTGGCGGATGACAACACGATCGTGCTGACCGCTGCCGCGCACGACCGCACCTCGTTTGGCTGCTTGCCGCAACGCGAATGGACGTTTTTTGGCGACGCCTTGTTCAATCAAGGCGTCCGCAATGGCGGCTCGCTGCTGAGCGCTTTCGACTCGGCCAAGACCCTGATCGAGCGCTGGGAGCGCGAGCAAAACCTCACGCCGCCTTCCAATCCGCAAAAATATGTTGGCGCCCGCGCTGGCGAGTTGTTGCGACAGGCTGAACGCAATGCGCGCTAATCGGCGCCCGATTGCGGCATCAGTTCGAGTGGCGCAGCGGTGGTACGCTTAGGCACGCGGATAACGATGCGCGATTGCACGTCGGAGACGAGGCCCAACGCCAGCATCTTGTCTCGCAGGAAATCGTCATAAGCGTGCATGTCGCGCGTGACGACGCGCAGCATGTAATCGACCGCGCCGGTGACGGTGGCGCACTCGACCACCTCGGGCCACTCGGCCGCCGCGCGCTCGAACTTTTCCAAATTCTCCCGG
This sequence comes from Alphaproteobacteria bacterium, assembly GCA_003242075.1. Taxonomy (GTDB): domain Bacteria; phylum Pseudomonadota; class Alphaproteobacteria; order Caulobacterales; family Aquidulcibacteraceae; genus Vitreimonas. The sequence continues at coordinate 6,745 of QBMO01000007.1, read as the reverse complement.
GTCGGCAGCTGCAGCTTCACCGAAGCAAACACCTCGAAATTCAGCCCCAGCTTTTCGTAGTCCAGCAGCGTCACTTGCCGGGTGATGACGCCCACTTTCTTCAGCCGCTCGATCCGCCGCCAAGCCGGCGAGGACGATAGGTTCACCTTCTCGGCGATCTCGGCGATCGACAGGCTGGCGTCCCGCTGCAGCAAATCGAGGATGCGCAGATCGACGGCATCAAGCTCAACGGACAAAATTGCCTCCCAGGGGGGCTCTTGCGATAAATTATACCCCACCATGCGCCCGTGTTTACGTTTTGCCAAGACAACTGGGGGCCTGCCCCAATGAATCTGCCCAACATGGGAGTTTCCCTGACGAGGCGAGGGAACCTCGGCCGGGGGTCCCTGGTTGGCCTTGCGGAGAACGACGATGTCAGACGACACCAGCCACGACGACACGGACTTCCAGTCCGACGAGGGGCGCCAAGGCCCGCGGGGCGCGGACGTGCTGGCTGTGTTGGCGGTCTCCAGCTTCCTGGCTGCCGTTGGCCTCATCACCTTCTTCGTAACCACCGCCATCGCGGGCTAGCCGACTCTTGCGCCTGACCCGCAGCGCGCGTATCTCCGCGCCGTCGGTGGCGTAGCTCATCTGGTTAGAGCGTGGGATTCATAACCCCAAGGTAGGTGGTTCAAGTCCACCCGCCACCACCAACCACTTCAATCACTTACGCGCTGCGGAGCGCTTCGCTCTGCTGAGTTATGCACCGCTAGGCACCAAATAGGCACCTGGCGGCGAGTGCATTTTGTCTACTCTCGACGATCGTCGTTGTCAGGAATTTTCATTGGCGCGGGCACCGCTAATGGCGGCGGCGAGATTTCCTGCGCTCCATATGAATGACCGTCGCGAAACTGCTTCGAACGCGACGTTTCGGCAATTGCTGAGAAGTTGAGGGACCAAAGAGGACCATCAACGCTTCTGAAAACGTGCGTTGCCTCGCACCCGCGTTCGGAGTTCGATTTTCACGTCGGTGAACGCGAGCGCGCAAAGAAGGATTGGCCCTCGCGCTGCATCGCGTTAGGCGCTCGGTTCGACGCCGAAATTTATGCTTAACGGGGCGTTAGGATTCGGTCCCTAGAGCGTGTCCTGCTGACGCAACGCCAATGGCTGCCCCCACCGTGGGGTGGAGGAGATAAAGGGGACCCGTTGTTTAAGCGCTCATGAGTGGGGCGGCCCGGTGACACGGGTCGCCCTGTTCATTTGCGTATCTATAGCGAAATGGTTAACAATGAATTAATTCCGATTAGATCGAATTAGATCGCATCAAATGGTCAAACGCGGGCCGAAACCTCGCTCGGCGGACGCCGGATCGGTCTCGTTCAACGTGAAGCCCAATGCGCTGCGCTATCTCCGTCGACTCGTGCAAAGGTCGGCAGAATTTGAAACCATCGACGATGCAGCGCAGGCGTTATTCTGGATCGGCCTGCGCCGCGCGATGGAAACCAAAGAGTTTGAGCTAAGCGACGCCGCTCTTTGGGAGCCGGATGAAGATGGCTCCGGCCGATCAGGCGCCGCGCAAGAGACGAGCGATGTCGGACAACCCCGAAAACGACGTACCCGAAGAGCCGAGTGACTGCACCATTCCCCCAGTGGTTCCACCGGAGGACGCAGGTCGCTATAGCGTCACTCGCGACCCGCACGCCGAACAAGACATAGCCGATTACGTCGAGGGCCAATGCCGTGGCGAAGAGAGCGTGACGCACGTCGAGCGCGTGAAGACGGAGCACGTGCTCGGCGAAGCTTACGAGATTTGGGATGTGTCCACTGACAAGGATCGGTGGTGGGTGATTACGAACCACACGAATCTCTATTCGCAACGGACCTTTCCGAGCCTGGATTATACCTCTCGTTCCACATCGGGTTGATGCGGCGAATGCTGCACAATCAGCGGTCAAAAATGGCTGACGACGATGCGGCTCCGTTTGACGAAGTGGCGCGCCGCCAAGATCAAGCACAAGCGCTTTTGGATGCAGCTATTGAAGCCGAACAGTTCCAGGCCGTTGGAATGCAACTGCGCGAGTGTCTGCTTGCGCTGGTCGCCGCTATGCAGCGACGCATCGATTTGCCGGGAGGCGTGACCGCACCGAAGGCGGCGGACTTTAACGGCTGGTGCGACGTGCTGATGAACGTGCTGACGCCCGGCGAACCCAACCAGGAGCTTCGGCACTACCTAAAGGGTATCGCAAAACATGCGTGGCAGATTGTGAGTTGGCTCACGCACGCAAGAGCGGCCAATCGCACGGCGGCTACCATCGCTTATGAGGCGTGCGAGTCGGTGATTGCGGCGTTCATCCGCATTCTGGTGAGAGATAAGACGGACAACACCGACGTCTGCCCGCGCTGCGGCTCGCGCAACGTGCGGCCGCATTTCGATATCAGCATTGAGCCGGATGGGGCGTACTTCAGTTTATGCGGGGTTTGCGGGTGGGACAACCATCCAGGCGAGAGCAATCAAGCGGCAGACTCGTGAAGGCGGCGGAATGCCTGGGATAAATGTCGTGCGGAAGATAACTTCGACGGCTCGTGTATCCGATTGATCAAGAAAAAGTCTCGCCTACTTGGGGAGCGGCTCATGCCGCCACTGATACCGCCGAGCGGCGAGAATGCGGAAGTTAGAGTCCTGTTTTCGCAGCATTCCTCAGAAACGCGCGCATAAAGTTTGACGCCCGCACAGCCTACCGCGCTGCCTATGGTCACCAGTTAGTCTTTGTTTCAGCTCCAATACGATAACCTCTATTAGACGCTTTGTCGGGCGCAACAGGGACTTGGGAACGCCGACGCGAAGGTGCATTTGAGTCCACATGAAAATGTACGTCCCCCGCACGCTGACTCATGCAACGGCCAGCGACGGGCTTGTGACGATCGCCGACGATGACATCCTGGCGCTGGGGCGTGCGGCGATCATTTTGGGCGAGCCTGGAATCGGCAAGAGCGACCTGCTGGAACACTTAGCTCGCCAACCCAACACCATCCTTCGTTCGGCCTCGGCATTTGTCGAACACCCCTCGCCGAGGACCCTGGTCACCCACAGCGAGATTCTGCTGATCGACGGCCTCGACGAACTGGCCGCGCTCAAGGAAGGCGACCCGATCAACAGCGTGTTGCGCCAACTTATCGCCGCGGGCACGCCGCGTTTCGTTTTGTCCTGTCGTGTCGCCGATTGGCGAAGCGCTATCGCGCGACAAGAAATCAGCGTTGAGTATGGTGAGACGCCCCTTGAGCTTCGGCTCAGTCCGTTTTCGCAGGCAGATGCGGTCTCGTTTCTCGCCACCATGCTTGAGGGAGGAGTTGCGACGGCCAGGGGCGTTGTTGAAACGCTGGATCAGCGCGGGGTTGGCGAGCTTTGGGGAAATCCTCTTACGTTGAAGCTGCTCGGCGAAATTGCCCAGCAACCGGCAGCCGTGCCCCAGACGCGCGCCGGCCTCTTTGCGCACGCATCTCGCGTGATGTGGAACGAGCGCAACGATCGCCAAGAGCGGTCGTTGCTCAACCAACTGGACGAAACGTCCGCGTTGGACGCGGCCGGCGCAATCTCGGCCATGCTCATACTTGCGGGCGCGGAAGCGATTACGTCGGTGCCTTCGAACAAGGGGCGCCGTGGTGTAATCGACGCGGCCGAGGCCGCGAGGCTTCCAGGTGCGGACGGCGCCGCAGCAATTCTGTCGAGCAGGTTGTTCACTTCGGCCTCAGAGCCGGGTGCTATGAAACCCATCCACCGAACGGTGGCGGAATACTTAGGCGCGCGTTGGCTTGCGCGCTATTCGTCCGATGGGCTCTCACAGGCGCGGCTGATGGCGGCGCTGACCGTAGATGGTGCGCCGCCCGCCTCATTGCGGGGGTTGCACGCTTGGCTTGCGCACTTTTCCTCTGATCTTGCCCGCGCGGTCATCGAAAATGATCCGTACGGAGTTGTGCGCTACGGCGACGCGGACGATCTGACTGCAGAGCAAGGCCGATGGCTGCTGACAGCGCTTGAGCAGCGACAACGAGAGAATCCCTTTTTCCGCGCCGAAGACTGGGGAGCCCACGTTGTCAAAGGACTCGCTCAGAACGAACTGGTCGACGACCTCCGACGCGTCATCACCGATCCAGAAACAAGCTTTCATCTTCGCTCATTGCTGCTTGAGGGCATTAAGGGCAGTGAAGTCGTAAAGGCTCTGGCTCCTGATCTTCGCGTCATCATGATGTCGGAGGACGAGAGTAAGTACGCCTATCGCGAACGCGATGCAGCGGCATCGTCGTTGTTGGGGCTGGGTGACAAAGAGTTCGACTGGCCTGAAATCATAGGCACTCTCACGAAAAGCACGTCCGAAGATTCCACGCGGCTCGCCATCGAGCTCATGGATGAGTCGGGCTACGAGAAGTTTGAGCCTCAACTCATTGCTACAGCGGTGCTCGCTCAACTTGGGGTCGAGCTTCCTCCTGATTTGCAAGAACGCCGTTCTTCATCCTCGATTCTCTACTTGGTATCGCGCCGGTTGGAAGTTGATCAAATTGAACCCGTGCTCGACGCGGTGGCGCAACTTATGCCAGCACTGCCGGAAGACGCTGAATACGAACTGCGCAGTGAACTCACGACGTTTGTCGCGCACTTAATTGTTCGTCTGGTCGCGGAGCGCGACCCAACGCCGGCCAAACTTCTGAGCTGGCTCCGCATTACGCCGCACCGCTCCTCCTATGCCCGCGACGACGAGGAGGCGTTGTCGAGATACCTGCGCGATCGTCATGAACTTCGCCACGCCATCCAGCAAACTCTTATGTTTGAAGAGCGACCTGATGGAGATGCTTGGCGTAGAATTTGGCGCGGGACGGACATCCATTCGTCGCTTGGGCTGTCAGTAGAAGACATTGTTTTCTTTCTCAACGAGCTTGGTCGAAAACAAAACCGTACGGAAAGCGACATCGCACTTTGGCGTGAACTCGCGACATTCGCACGGCGCGTCGACGAGGGTAGCGATTCGATCAGGGCGGCTGCTGCGCCGTTTGCCCGCGGCGACACTGAGCTTGAAGCTCATCTCCACGCCTTGTCGGTTCCCGCACCACGCCCGGAGTGGGAGGTGCGCGAGGAGGAGCGCAAACGCGAGGCCGCAGCCAAAAAGGAAGCTAGCTACCGAGAGCACAGGAAGGACTTTGCCGAGAATGTAGAGGCGTTGAAACGTGGAGAGCTCCGTTGGGTTGTGTCCGTGGCCCGATCCTATTTTGCCTTGTTTGCCGACACTGATCGCACGTTGACTCCAGCCGAGCGCATCAGCGAGTGGCTGGGGCCAGAACTACTAGAGCCAGCTCTCACGGGCCTCCACGCGGTGCTTGGGCGAGAGGATTTGCCGACGCTTGATCAAATCGTGACCTCCTACGCCGAGTCGAGGCGCTGGAATTTCATTCATCCGATGCTCGCGTCGCTCCTGGAGCGCATCAACCGTGGCGAAGCGATCGATCAATTGGGCGCGGATCGGCTGATTGCTCTTCGGATCGCACTACACCACGAATACATGGGTGACCGCGCCGACCTTTCGTCAGTGACGGCCATACTCGAGACTCACATTCGTGGGCTCGGGGCGATGGAGAAATACGCACGCCTTCTGGTCGAGCCCTATCTTGCGCGAGGCGCTGATCACATCACCGGATTGCACGGCCTATTGAACAGCGTCGAAGAGCGAGCGCTGATGCGACGCTTGGCTGACGAGTGGCTGCTGAGTTTCAAGGATATGCACCGTGTCGCCGAAGCGGAGTTGGTAGACTTTCTCTGCGGAGAGCAAGCTTATCCGATCTTGGCGCCTCTGGCGCAGGAGCGCCTCAGCGGCGACCTGGGAACCGATGAACGTCGCTATGCGTGGCTAACCACTTTGTTCCTGTCGGACTTCGCATCGGGCGCCGATGCGATTGGGGATGTTGACGAAGCGCGACGCGAGCTGTTTTGGCACTTCCGCCATCGGCTGGGCTTTTCTCGTCGCGGCGAAGAGCAGCTCGCGGTCGTTTCTCCCGAGCAACTCGAATGGGTTGTGCGGAAGTTTCGACCCATCATTCCGGTGGCGCAGATGCCGATGGGGTCGTCGGTTGGAGACACCAACGACTGGGACGCCACCCAAGCTATGCGCCACTTCATCGAGCGCTTAGCTCGCGATGCATCAAGTGACGCAGCACAGCTTCTGCGGGGACTCGCGGCTGCTCCGCGAGATCAATGGTCGGACTTTCTCTTGAGCGCGGCGGACGAGCAGCGAAGCGCCAGACGGGAAGCTGCGTTCCTGGGACTCAGTTTTGATGGGCTGAAGAGTGTTCTCAGCGCCGGTGCGCCGAGCACCGTTGAAGATCTTCAGGTGATCGTCTCGTGGGCGCTTCGCGCGTTCCAAACGAAGTTGCGGGGCAGCGACACCGATCTCGTGGAGAAGTACTACGACGCCACTGGCCGTCCGCACGGCGAAGATTACTGCACAGATCGGCTTATCGAAGATTTGGAGCCGCTCCTGGCGCCGTTCGACGTGGGTCGAACGCCCCAGCGCGACATGCCCGCCGGCAAGCGCGCTGACATTGTGTTTACGGCAGGCGATTTTGAATTTGTGCGCGCCGGTGCAAAACTACATCACTGAAGCGGCGTCGTTTTGTCGTCCGCGGGCGGAGTAAAAATACCTCGCCATTAATCCTTTCGGCCGGTTTTGCGGTTCGAGAGGCCGGGGATGTACAAGGTGTTAAGCTACGAAGCCGTGCGCCG
>QBMO01000079.1:7060-14032 GCA_003242075.1 Alphaproteobacteria bacterium | reverse complement strand
CCGAAGCCCCGCCGCTGCCCTCCACCTGGCGCGACGCCCCGGTCGGCGCGACCATTCCGGTCACCGATTGGTGGCGTAGCTTTAACGACCCCACGTTGAACCAACTGGTCGATGAGGCCCTCCGCGACGGCCCCACAATCCAGATCGCCGCCTCGCGCGTCCGCGAAGCCCGCGCGCTCTCCTGGGCGACGGTGACGCAATTTCTTCCGCAATTGCTCGCCACTGGCAGCGGCCAGTACTCGCGCGTGGTCGAAAGCGATGCGCCGATCGTCGGCGATCGCGAGGAAATGACCGGCGCCTACGGCGTGCAGGGGTCTTGGGAATTGCCGCTGTTCGGCATCGGTCCCGCCGCCGCCGGCGCGGGCGCGAGCAATCGCGGCGCTCTAGCCGATTGGCGCGGTGCGCAAGTCGCGCTCGCCGCCGACGTTGCGCAAGCTTATGTCGATCTGCGCGCAGCCAATGCGAGCCATGCGGCGCTCACGCGCTCGATCGAAGTCTCCGACGAACTCGCACGCATTCTCGGTATCAGCGTGCGCGCCGGTTTCGCTTCGGAAGCAGACGCCGCCGATGCGCGCCGTCTCGCCGAAAGCTCGCGCACGCGCCTGCCGGGTCTCGTTATCGAACAGCGCCGTGCGGAGAACGTGCTCGCCGTATTGCGTGGCCGCGCGCCAGGCACCGATGATCCCGTGCTCCAGGCCGCATTTGCAGACGCATCCGCATCCGTCCCGCATCTCGAAATCGCGTCTGCGCCCGCTGCGCCCGCCGATCTCTTGCGCTTGCGCCCCGATGTCGCCCGCGCCGAAGCAAACACGCTCGTCGCCGCCGCCACGCTTGGTGCTGCGCGCGCCGATCTGTTGCCGCGTCTCAACCTCCCCGGCTCGATCAACGTCACCGATGCGCTGATCGGCAGCCCCGCCGGAGCAGGGACGACGTTGGCGACGGGCACGCCCTTCATCTCGATTCCGCTGTTCGATTGGGGCCGCCGCTTCGCCGTCTCGCGCCAGCGCGATGCGCAATTCGATCAATCCTTGATCCAGTATCGCCTGACCGTAATCCAAGCCATCGCGGAAGCCTCCAATGCGCTCGTCGCGCTCGACCAGGGCCGCTTGCGTCTCGTCTCGGCACGCGCCGCACAGGATGCGGCCGGCGTCACCGCACGCGGCTCGCGCGCCGCCTTCGACGCCGGCATCCAAAGCCTCTCCGACCGCTTGCGCGCTGAGCAGCAATTGATCGACGCCGAACTCACCCGCATCGACGCCGAGGCCCAAGCCGCGCGCGCCGCCATCGCCACCTACCGCGCCTTCGGCGGCGGCCCCGCGCTCACGGAATAAGGCGAACCAGGATGCGGAGCGTCCGCGCTGATGCTATGCGCCTCGCATGGCTGGGTTTCGTCCGTTTCTGATTTACGCGCTGCTAGCGCTTCTCTTTGCAAGCTTCATGGGCGCGGGCATCGCGGTTGCGCCGCCGCCGCTACGCGCCACGAATAGCGCCGACGCGTTTGACGCCAACGCTGCACATGCGCGCCTCGTTCGCGTCTTGGGCGATGAAACCCCGCATCCCGTCGATAGCGCCGCGCAAGACGCCGTTCGCGAGCGCTTGCTGATCGAGATCCGCGCGCTCGGCTACACGCCCGACCTACGCGACGAGTTCGCGTGCCGCCCAAATCTCGGCCGCCCGCAAATCGATTGCGCGCGCGTGCGCAACATCATCTTCCAAGCCGGCCCGCAAGACGGCCCCGCCGTGCTCGCCGCCGCTCACTACGACAGCGTGCCCGCCGCACCCGGCGCGGCAGATGATGGCCTGGGCACAAGCGTGCTGCTCGAAATCGCCCGCCTGGTGCGCGATCAGCCGCTAGAGCGCCGTATCATTTTCCTGATCAGCGATGGCGAAGAACCCGGCCTGCTCGGCGCGCACGCCTTTGCCAGCGACCCGCTCATGCAATCGGTCGAAGCGCTGGTGAATGTCGAAGCGCGCGGCACGCGCGGGCCGGCCGTCTTCTTCGAAACCAATCAGCCCAACGCCGATGCTGTCGCCGCATTCGCCGGCGCGCCGCACGGCATCGCCAATTCAGTGATGGCCGCCGTCTACGCGCTCTTGCCGAACTCGACTGACGTCAGCGCGCTCACGCGCGATGATCTCGACATCGTCAATCTCGCGCTCCTCGACGGCCTAGAAGATTATCACACGCCGCAAGACTCGCTCGCCTCGCTCGATCCCGCCAGCCTGCAACATGCAGGCGACATCGCGCTTCACACGGTGCGCGCCTTCGCCAGCAGCGCCGATCGCGGCGACGCTGCCGATCATGTTTACACCGACATTGCCGCGCGCCTCTTCGTCAGCGCCCCGCAACTCTTCGCACAAATTGCGCTTGGCGTGGCGCTGCTGATCGCCGCCGCCGTCTTCTGGCGCGGGGGCAGGGAAGGGCGCTGGCTCGCCTTAGCCGCGCCGCCACTCGCTTTGATCCTTGCTGGCGTTCTCGCTGCTGGCGCAGGCTTTGCGCTTTCGCTCCTGCGCCCTGGTGAGGCTTACGCCTTCGCGCACCCCGAACCGACGCGCGCCTGGTGCATCCTCATCGCGCTCGTCGCAGCACTGCTCGCACTGATGCTCGCCCGCGCTTCGCGCGCGCCAGCGCTCGCGGAAGCGTCTGCTATGCTCTGGTTCACGCTGCTGGGCTTTGCGACATCTTTCCTGCTCGGCGGCATCACCATCCTCTACGCGCTGCCGGCAGTGGCTTACGCGCTCGGTTGCCTCGTCGCTTTGGTTTGGAAACCGGGGCAAGCCATCGGCGCCGCCATCGCCGCATCGGTCGCGCTCATCGTTTGGGCGCCGGCGCTTTATCTCACCGAACTTGGCCTCGGCTTCGAATATCCGTTCGCCACCGCCGCACTCTACGCCATCGTCACGCTAACTTGGTTCGGCCTCTTTGCGCGCGCCAACGCAGGCGCCGCTTGGCGCATCCCCGCCGCCATCACCGGCGTCGCGGCGCTCGTCGCGATCGGCGCCGCTTATCTGGCGCCAAGCTCAAGCGCAGCGCGTCCGCTGCCGCTCAACGTCAGCTACTTCGTCGATGCCGACGCCAACAGCGCACATGTGATCGCCGGCACAGCCGAGCGCGCTCTGCCGCCGGGCTTCGAAGGCTTTACGGCACAACTCCTGCTGCCCGGCGACACCAGCGAAACCTGGATGGCGCCGGCCGCCGTCCACCCGGCGCCAACCCCGCGTCTCACAGAGATCACGCTTACCGAAGCAGGCGATGAACGTACGCTCAACGCCCGCATCGCCGCCAACGGCGCTGCACGCATCATCCTGCGAATCCCGCGCGCCGCTCAAGCTCTGCGCGCCAGCCTCAACGGCGTCGCTGTGGCGTTCACGGCACCGGGGGAGAGCGACGATTTCGCCACCATCATCTGCAACGGCCGCTCGTGCGACGGCGCTCATCTCGACCTCACCTTCGCCGCTGCGGGCAACCTCGAAGGCATCCTTATCGCCGGCCAAACCCCAGGTTTCACGTCGCCGGAAAGCATTGCCCTTATCGCGCGCCGCCCGGCTGATCGCACCGCCATCCAGCAGGGCGACGCCGCCTTCGTGGTCTCGACCGTGCGCCCGTGACAGCAAAACCCGGCGCCAGGATTGCAACTGGGCTTGCCAGCCGGCTCGGGCCTCGCCATTAAGCGGGCCTCCGGAGAGGTGGCCGAGTGGCTGAAGGCGTCAGTCTCGAAAACTGGAGTACTCGCAAGGGTATCGAGGGTTCGAATCCCTCCCTCTCCGCCAGACCCCTCCGGCCAACGCCCGTGTCTCCACGATTGCACCGTGAATCCCCGCACGCGGAGGCGGGGCGGTGATCCTTTCCCGAGCTTCGATCGAAGCGGCGGTTCAGTCTGGCGAGATCTTGATTGATCCGTTTGACGCCGCGCGCGTGAATTCGGCGAGTTACACGTTTTCGATTGCCGATGAATTGTTCGAGGTTGTTTGGACTCAGGCCGAGGATCGTTTTCTGTTCGACTGGCGGCGCGTTGAGCTGGTGGACGGGTCGTGGCTGCTTGAGCCGAAGAAGCTCTATCTGGCGACGACGACGGAGCGCATTGGCAGCGACGCATTCGCCGTGCGCCTGACTGGGCGGCCGGCTTTGGGCTATCCGGGTTTGTTCGTGCAGGTGACCGCCGATCTTGGACATCAAGGCGCGAAGCACCGCTGGACGCTTGAACTGATCGCGGCCGTGCCGACGCGCGTGTTTCCACATCGTCCGATCGGGCAGGCATCGTTCTGGAAGACCACCGGCAAGCCGTCTCTTTATCACGGCGCATTTGGCTTTAGCGATGCGCCGATGCGATCGACTTTGCACATGGGGTACAAGAAGTGATCCTGACTGGCGACGCCATCAAGCAGGCCATCCTCGATCGGACGATCGAGTTCGAGCCGTTCGCGGAAGACAAGCTCAATCCCAACAGTATTGATCTGCACTTGGGTGATGCGTTGTGCGAGATCGTGGATGGCAGCGCTTCTGCGCAGCTGCCGCCGTACGAGGCGCTGGCGCCGGAGGGGCGTTTGCTGAAGCCGGGCTCGCTTTATCTAGCGCCGAGCCGCGAAAGCTTTGGCAGCAGCGTCTATGCGCCGATCGTGCACGGTAAATCGAACATCGCGCGCGCCGGCATGTTCGTGCACATCAATGGCGAACTGGTCGATGTGGGCGTCGTTGATCACTTCCAGTTTCAGTTGCTGCCAATGTTGCCGATACGGGTGACGCCCGGTATGGCGATCGCGCAAGTGACGTTCTGGTCGGTCGCGACTTAGGAGCGCTCGCTGCCGAAGCGGCTAGCGGTGGCGCCGGTTTGGCCGGCGTATTTCGCGTCCTGTCTCGCGCCGTAATGGCGCGTCGCGGCGGACGAGAGCGGCTCGAACGCAATCGCGCACACCGACATGCCGGGCCGCATACCCAAGGGCAGGCGGCCGCAATTGTAGAATTCGAGCACTAGCTGGCCGCGCCAGCCCGGATCGACGAAATGCGCGGTCGAGTGCACCATCAGCCCCAAGCGCGCCAAGCTGGAGCGGCCGTTGATCGAGCCGCAAATGTCCGGCGCGAGCTCGACGCGTTCCAGCGTAGCGCCCAGCGCGAGTTCGCCGGGGTGGAGGTAAAACACCTCATCCTCGGAGAGCGTGATCTCGTCCGACATGGTCCGCTCGATCGCTTCGTTGATCTCGGCGCGAGAGGTGCCCAGATCGATGTGCGAGCCGGTGTGCATTGAGAAGACGCGGAATTTTGGCCCCAGGCGGAGATCGACGGAGGCGCCATTGATCGCGGTCTCGGCCGGGGCTGGCGTGATGCTGATGCGCCCGTCGCGTAGGCAGGCGATAATCTCATTGTCCGCGAGCTTCATGACAGGTCCGTCGGTCTGGTCGGGCTGACCCAGCGAAGACCTGGGCCCGATTCGAGAAAGTTTAACGGCTCCGGGGCGCCCGCGCCAATTGCCCCGGCTCGCCGGAGGGCGCAGGGGTGAATAAGACAACCAAACGGCGGCCAAAACATCCCGGACCCGCATTGACGGCCCCCCGGACGTTCCCTTATATCCCCGCTCCCCGCCCGGGCGAGCTTCGTCCGGGCGTGACTAGTTTATTGGAAGCAGTCCGATGTTCGCGGTTATCAAGACGGGCGGTAAGCAATACCGGGTGGCCAAGGACGACGTCATCGTCGTCGAAAAGCTGGACGGCAAGGCTGGCGGCAAGATCACGTTCGACAACGTCCTGATGGCTGGCGACGGCAAGAGCCTGAAGCTCGGCAAGGACCTGGACGGCGTTACCGTCACCGGCACGCTGGTCGAGACCAAGAAGGGCGACAAGGTCACGGTGTTCAAGAAGCGCCGCCGCAACACCTATCGCCGCAAGATCGGTCATCGTCAGGCCGAGAGCCACATCAAGATCACCGCCATCGGCGGCAAGTCCGACAAGGAATAAGAGGGCGTCATGGCTCACAAAAAAGCTGGTGGTAGCTCTCGCAACGGTCGCGACTCGCCGGGTCAGCGCCTTGGCGTGAAGCGTTTTGGCGGCCAGGCCGTGAATGGCGGCGAGATCCTCGTGCGCCAGCGCGGCACCAAATTCCATCCGGGTTCCAACGTCGGCCTTGGCCGCGATCACACGCTCTTTGCCCTTTGTGAAGGCAAAGTTGCGTTCGCGACCAAACGCGATGGCCGCACCTACGTGTCGATTATGCCGGCACAGGTAGCAGCCGAGTAGGCGAGCCGGAAAACTTTCCCGGATCGCCGCAACAGGGCGATCCGGTTCCCGAAATAGCGTGGGGCGCCCGGATCAAGGCGCCCCATTTTCTTTGCCCCACGCGCAACGAGCTAGGAGCTCGCCATGCGTGACGTGAACGAGATCAAGACGAAGCGCCTGAAGCTGCGCCGGGTGCGCATGAGCGATGCCGCGCGCATCGCGCGCTTCTGCGACGATCCGGCCGTCGGCCGCAATCTGGCGATGACGCCGCTGCCGTATCTCGAAACCGCCGCCGAAGGCTGGCTTATGACGCTGAAGGCTAGAGAGCCGCTGGCGCGCGAGTTCGTCTTTGCCATCGATCTGCCGGGCGAAGGCATGATCGGCTGCATGGGCGCGCACCAAAAGCAAGGCGATGTGTTCGAGCTTGGCTACTGGTTCGGACGCCCGTTCTGGGGGGAGGGCTTCGCCACCGAGGCGCTGACCAGCTTCGTCGCGGAGGCGCACGCGCTGGGCGCACTGCAAGCGGGCCACTTCGTCGATACCCCCGCCTCGGGACGCGTGCTGGAGAAGAGCGGTTTTGCTTATACGGGCGAGACCGCCAAGCTCTTCTCACTGGCGCGCGGCGAAAGCGTCCCGTGCAAACGCATGAGCTTTGCGCCCGACTTGGCGCGTGCCCAGACGCGCGCCACTGCGATTTTGCACTAAATCCAGCGCCGTTCCGCTCCGTCGCGCCTGTGGCGGAGCGGGGTCCGGCGCGCTACATAC
>QBMO01000079.1:0-7050 GCA_003242075.1 Alphaproteobacteria bacterium | reverse complement strand
GCTACATACGGCCTGAATTGGAGCTTCACATGGGTTTGCGCGTAGCCGTCGTCGGCGCCACGGGGAATGTGGGCCGGGAAATGTTGACCATCCTCGAAGAGCGGCTTTTCCCCGCTGACGAAGTGTACGCGCTCGCCTCGCGCCGCTCGATGGGCATGGAAGTCAGCTATGGCGACCGGACGCTGAAGATCAAAGACCTCGATACGTTTGATTTCACCGGCGTTGATCTCGTGCTGATGAGCGCCGGCGGCGCGGTATCGAAGGAATGGTCGCAGAAGATTGGCGCGACTGGCGCCGTGGTCATCGATAACTCAAGCGCCTGGCGGATGGACCCGCGCGTGCCGCTGATCGTACCGGAAGTGAACCCCGATGCGGTTCACGGCTATGACAAGCTCAACATCATCGCCAACCCGAATTGTTCGACCGCCCAGCTCGTCGTCGCGCTGAAGCCGCTGCATGACCGCGCCAAGATCAAGCGCGTGGTGGTGGCGACCTATCAATCCGTCTCGGGCGCCGGCAAGGAAGCGATGGACGAGCTCTGGATGCAAACCAAGAAGCTCTACGTCAATGACGAGATCGTGCCCGAACACTTCCCGAAACAGATCGCCTTCAATGTCATCCCGCACGGCGGCGACTTCATGGACGACGGCTACACCACTGAAGAGTGGAAGATCGAAGTCGAGACCAAGAAGATTCTCGATCCGAAGATCAAGCTCACCGCCACGTGCGTGCGCGTGCCGGTCTTCGTTGGCCACTCGGAAGCGGTGAATATCGAATTCGAAAATGAAATCACCGCCGACGACGCGCGCGACCTGTTGCGCGAGTCACCGGGCCTCATGGTAATCGACAGCCGCGAAGATGGCGGCTACGCGACGCCGATCGACTGCGTCGGCGAATTCGCCACCTTCGTGTCCCGCATCCGCGAAGATCACACCGTCGAGCACGGCCTCTCGCTCTGGGTCGTCAGCGACAATCTCCGCAAAGGCGCGGCGCTCAACGCCGTGCAGATCGCGGAATTGATGTTAAACAAAGGTTTGTTCAAACGCCTGCGGGCGGCGTGAGGCACGGCTTGGCGTCAGAGATACTGTGCGCGGCCTTTATCGGAAGCAATGCATGACCAATAGTGACTCCACCGCAGAAACTCGGCCGGCTATCGAAATCATGAAAGAGCGCGCGACGGAAAGCTATGCGCTCGTTATGGCTGCCGCGAACGGCCGGGAGCTTGATGTCCAGGGCCCGCATTGGAAGCTCGGCGGCGAAGCGACATCGCCGCTCACCTTGCATGATCGCGGGCACGTGCTCCGATGGCAGTTTCTCGGTAGCGGCGTCGACTCGATAACGCGGGCTCAATCGGACGTCCATCCGGCGGCCAGCGAAGCCCTCGCGCGGGCCTACCTGCGCGTCGATGATGAGATCGGTCCTGTGTTTGTTGCCATTACTGAAGGTCCGATCAACGTAGTGTTCAGGGATGGCGCGACGCGGGCCTTACTTCCGCCTGAGCGAGAATCCGTGGATCGCTTTCTCACGGCTGTGGACGCCTATCACGCGCACCGCCGCGAGTGGGAGCAAATGAACAAACGCTGATCTCGTTAGAGTGTAGGCAATTTAGTTCCGAAGCGTGGCGTTCGTACGCGCGCGTCCCTATCTAGCGCGGGAGGGGACACATGCAGCACATCGCCATCGAACGACCGTCGGAAACGGACATAGACGCCATTCATGCCGTGCTGCGCCACACCTATTGGTCGCCCGGCATTCCGCGCGACATTGTGGCGCGTGCGTGCGCAAATTCGATGTGCGCGATCGGCCGTGATGACGCCGGCAAGCTGATCGGCTTTGCGCGCCTCGTCACCGATAAGGCGACGTTCGCGTGGTTGTGCGACGTGATTGTTCTGCCGGGCAAAGAGGGCAGAGGGCTCGGACGCGCTTTGGTTCGCACCTTCCGCGAGCACCCCGAACTCCAAGGCCTTCGCCGTTGGCTGCTCGGCACCAAGGATGCGCACGGCGTTTATGAGCCGCTTGGATTCACCGCCCTCGATGCGCCCGAGCGCTTCATGCACATCCGCAATCCAAACCCATACGGCGCGCCAACGTCATGAGCGAAGCCGCGCCGATTACGACGAGCCCCTCGGAAGCGGAGCGCCGCGCCGGTTTCATCGCCGCCGCTTCAGCCTACGTTATGTGGGGCTTCCTGCCGCTTTATTTGAAATTGCTCGGCAGCGTCGATGTGCGCGAAGTGCTGGCGCAGCGTATTGTTTGGTGCGCGCCGGCTGCCTTGATCGCGGTTTTTCTGATGAGCGGTTGGCGTCCCGGCTGGCGCGAGATCGCGACGGCGTTGAAGCCGCGCATGTTGGCGACGCTCGTCGCCTCGGCCGGCTTCATCTTCATCAATTGGGGGCTCTACGTTTATCTCGTGCTCAGCGAGCGCGTGATTGAGTCTGCACTCGCTTACTTCTTGGCGCCGCTTGTCAGCGTCGCGGTCGGCGTATTGTTCTTCCGCGAGCGCATCACCATGCCGCGCGTCATCGCTTTGGCGCTCGCTCTGCTGGGCGTGATCGTGCAGGGCTTCGCACTCGGTGCGCCGCCTTGGATGGCGCTGGCGCTGTGCGCGACTTGGTCTGTGTACGCCGTCATCCGCAAGCGCGCCGCGGTGCCGGCCGCTACGGGGCTTTTGATTGAGAGCTTGGCTTTGATGCCGCTGGCGATTGGTCTGCTCCTATGGGCGGCTAACCAAGCGCCGCTCAGTTTTGGCGCCGATGCCGGACTCTCGGTGCTGCTCGCAATCGCTGGCCCGATCACGGCCATTCCATTGATGGCGTTCGCTTTCGGCGCGCGGCGTGTGTCGTTTACGACACTCGGCCTGTTGCAATTTCTCGCGCCGACGCTGCAATTCATAACTGGCATCGCGTTCGGCGAGCCGTTCACGCTGCTGCGGGGCGTGAGTTTCGTGCTGATCTGGGTGGGCCTCGCCTTCTTTTCGTGGGATACGTTGCGCTCTGCAAAGAGCGCATGACCGAACGCACTTATTACGCCATCGGCGACGTCCACGGCGAAATCGAAAAGCTCGAAGCGCTGCTGACATCGATCCGCGATGACGCGCGCCGCATCGGCGCCGCGCCCACCACCGTTTTCCTCGGCGACCTGATCGATCGCGGCCCCGACAGCCGCGCCGTCGTCGAGCGCGCGCTGCGCTTGTGCGAGGCTGGGGAGGCCTTGGCGATCAGAGGCAATCACGAAGAACTCATGCTGCACGCGTTCGGAAATCACGAGTCCATCGGCATCTATTGGTGGGCCGAGAATGGCGGCGACGAAACCATGATGTCGTACATGCTCGCCAATGGTCCGAAAGACGATTGGCGCGAAACCATCGACGAGCATCATCTCAAATGGCTCGATGCGTTGCCCGTCATGATCCGCGACGAGCCGCGCGGACTGGTGTTCGTGCACGGAGGCATCGATCCTGCCACGTTTCCGAATTGCTCCGACGAAGTGAAGATGTGGACACGCTCGCAAAAATTCTTCCGCACCAACATCTGGCCGCGACGCGATGAGTTGCGCGACATCCTCGTCGTTCATGGCCACACGCCAACCGATGACTTCGAGCCAGACCATCAACCGCGCTGCATAAATGTCGATACCGGCGCCTGTTTCGGCGGTCCGCTTACGGCTGTGGTGCTGGCGCCGGCTGCGCCGCCGCGCTTCTTGCACGCACGCTAGCGGCAGCGAGCAAAAGCCACGCCGCGAGCGCGCAATAGGGCAGTGGCGCAACATAGCTCAGTACCAGCGAAAGGCCCGCACTCCACGCCGCAACAGCGGCTGCAAGCTCAAGTCGCGTACAGGGCGCGCCCATCACTGCAGCGCCAACGGCGAGCAACGTGAAATCGTAGAAGAAGCAATAGGGCAGCGCGATCAGCGTCACCGCGCAAAGTGCTGCGCCGCTGGCGACGCGATCCTTTGTCAAAAACACGCGCAGCGCCAGACCGACTCCGACCACGGCGAAGGCGGCATGCGCCCCGATCGCTACGCTCTGTGGTGCGCCGAGTTGCAGCAAGCTGGCATAGAGGCTCGCATAAGCGGGCGTCGCGATCAGCTGACTGGTAACGAGGTTCTGAGTCGCGCCAAGGTTCTCAAAGAAGCGCACGTACGACTCGAACCCGAACACGGCGCCCGCCAGCGCTATAAACGCCAGCGAACTCACGCTCGCCGCCGCGAACGCGCGCCACCGTCCAGACACCGCCAACATGATTGGCCAGAAGATGGCTAGGTGTGGTTTCACCGCCAGCAAGCCCACCAGCGCCCCAGCCGTCAGCGGCCGCCGATCGAGCCAAGTCAGAGCCAACCCGGAAACGCCGGCGACGAGCAGTCCCGTCTGCGCAGAGCCCAGATGATAAAGCGCCGCCGGCAGCGTCAGCGCGAAGATCATCGCGCGCGCGTCGGGCAGTAATTTGCGCGCCGCATAAAGATAAAGCGCGCCGCTCGTCGCGATGAACGTGATGGCGGCGAACGGGTAGGGCAGCAGCGCCAGCGCGCTCGCGATCAGCAGAAATGTCGGCGGCGAGTTCCACGGCGCAACGTACGCCACGCCCGGTGCGGCTTGCTGGTGATAGCCTTCAATCAGCGCGCGCGTGTGCGCGTCGGCGACGTGTCCCTCCAACGCCGCCCGCCCGCCGCTCCAGAAGGCAATGAAATCGCCGAACACAGGCTGCCCATTGGCGAGCACCATGCCGTCAGCGTGCGACAGCAAGAACGCGAACGTCGCCAGCAGCGCGAGCGCCACGCAGACCGCGCCAATTTCGAACGCTTTACGCGTCACAGGCACGCGTAGACCGCTTCGATCAGCTTCAGCGACCGTGGATCGCCCATGACGTGATGCGATTGCTTGTTCATCACGTAGCCGAGGGAAACGCCCGCAACCGGATCGCCAAAGCCAACCGAACCACCGGCGCCAGAATGCCCGAATGCTTCGGCGTTAGGCCCATAGATCAAGTTCGAGTTGCCAATGATCCCGCGCCGCCAATCGATATTGAACGGCAGCACCAGATCGTCGCCTTTCCAAACGCGCGTCGTCAGCGCATCGAACCCTTCTTGGCTCAACACACGTGCGCCGTTGATGACGCCGCCGGTCGCGTACGCCTCATACAAGCGCGCAACGCCCAGTGCCGTGGCGTGACCGTTGGCGGATGGGATCTCGATCTTGCGCCATTGCGTTGAGCCGCGCACCGGCGCCGCCCACTTGCTGAAGAATGCAGCTTTACGCGGCGACGTGATTTCTCCGAACTCGCCGCCGCGCGTCGGTTTCTTCATTTCCGAGCAGCGCGCGTGTTCGCTCTCGGGCGTGCCGATCTGAAAGTCGATGCCGAGCGGCGTGCAAATGTCTTCGCGCAGGATCGTACCCAGCGAACGCCCCGCGGCGCGCCGTACGATCTCGCCTACAATGTAGCCCCAGGTGAGGGGATGATAACCGCTCGCGCTGCCCGGCGGCCATAGAGGCGCAAGTGCCGCGATCGCGTCCGCACACGCCGGCGGATCGAGCCACAAATCCGGATCAATCGGTTCAAGAAAGCCCGGCACGCCAGCCTGATGCGCCAGCGTCTGCCCAATCGTGACGCGATCCTTGCCGTGCGCGCCGAACGCCGGCCACAGCGCAGCCGTCGCCGCGTCGTAATCGAGCAAGCCCTGGTCCGCGACCATCGCCACGATCAGCGCGCTGACGCCTTTGGTTGTCGAGTAAACCGGAACGATCGTGTCTTTTGCCCAGGGCCGTGTCTGTTCGCGATTGGCCCAGCCGCCCCAGATATCGACCACGACCGCGCCGTCGCGCACGACAGCAAAGCCCGCGCCCATTTCTTCCGCGAGCCCCGCCTCGAACGCCTCGCGCACGCGCTCGAAGCCTGGCGCTACGTAGCCGTCCGTCATGAGGTCAGCTCCAGCGATCTCGCGCGCGGCCATGTCACCGGATCATCCAGCACGTCTTGCGCGGCGGGCAGCAGCAAATCTTCGCTCTCCGCCGCCAGCGAGCGGACGATTACATCGTACACAGCCCCCGTCGCGCCCTCGAGCGCGATCGCCAGCGCATCGCCCCGCACGCGACGGCCAACATAAAGCGCCGACAGCAAGTCACCCGTACCCTTCGGCGCGCGGGGCAGCCGCGCCGTTTCGCAAAACCACTCGCTGTGCGGCGTGCACAATAAATTCCCTAGCCCGATCGCGGTACGGATCGACGAGACAAGCACCGGCTTCTCGAGCCGCCGCGCCGCTTTCCGCGCCACGTCGAGGCCGTCGATTGTCATGCTGGTGAGTAGCCCAAGCTCATACGCATTCGGCACCAACCAATCGGCGCGCGGCGCCAAGCCGTTCAGTACGGCGTCGGCAATGCCATCGCTCACGAACAATTTGCCCTCATCGCCCAACACCGGATCGCACACGTAAATCGCCTTCGGGTTCGCCGCCTTGATCCGCTCCACCGCATCGAGGATCACGGGCGCCTGATCGGCTTGGCCGAGGTAGCCGCTCAGCACCGCGTCGATTTCGCCAAACAAGCCGTCGGCGCCCAGCCCATCGATCATCGACGCCAACGTTGCCGCTGGGAGAGCGCCGCCGCCGGGCGCGCCATGATCGGGGCGCCGGCCTAGGATCGTCGTTGGCAGCTGAAACACGCGCACGCCGAGGCGCTCCATTGCGAACGCCGCGACAGAATTGCCGACACGCGCGCCGGCGACCTGGCTTTGGATCGACAGAACAGTCTTCACGCGTCTAGAAACCTCGAACTCCTGCAGGCGAATCTCGCCTGCGTCGCAGCTCCGAGCAAGTGATGACCGCACGCCCGCGCCGCTCCTGTCTTTATATGCCAGGCGCCAATGTAAAAGCGCTCGAAAAAGCCAAGACGCTCGCCGCCGACGTGCTGCTGCTCGACTTGGAAGATTCGGTCGCGCCCGAAGCCAAGGCCGAAGCGCGCGCGCAAGTCGCCGATGCGGTGAAGGCCGGCGGCTATGGCAAGCGCGAGGTGATCGTCCGCTGCAACGCGCTCGCCACGCCGTGGGGCAGGGACGACAT
>QBMO01000078.1:4806-14226 GCA_003242075.1 Alphaproteobacteria bacterium | reverse complement strand
CCAATGCACAGGCCGCTGCAGCGGCCTGTGCATTGGCGCGCGTAACGCGTTCGGCGGAGAGCGGATGGGTGCGCGCCCATGCAGGTGTCGCGCTGGCGGCGTTGCGGTTGTTGACGCGCGCGCTGAGCGCATCATTAACGCCTAGCGCTTGCAGCATGTCGGCGGCGGCGTAGGCGTTGTATCCGGTGGCGCGCAGATAGCGCACGCCGAGATCATCGGACTCGAATTCCTGATCGCGCGAATAGCCAAGCGTATAAAGTTGACCCACCTGCCCCGCGATTTGACCAGAGCCAGTCAGCACGCCCGCGAGCAACGCGCCGACGCCCGTGAGCGTGGCGGTGTTTTGCCGGCGCGCGGCGTGGTCGGCGACGACGTGGCCGACTTCGTGGCCGAGCACCGAAGCCAGTTCGTCTTCCGAGTTCATGATCGCGAGCAAGCCGCGCGTGATGTAGATGTAGCAGCCCGGCACCGCGAACGCGTTTGGCACGTCCGAGTTCACAACAGAGAACGTGCAGCGGCCGCCAACACCAGCGCCGACGGCGACGCGCTCGCCAACACCAGCAACGTAAAGCGCGAGCGGGCCGTCAACCGCGCCGCCGAACTGCGCCAGAATTTGCTCGTGCGAGCGCGCGGCAGTGGTGCGGTCGCCGTCTGTGATGGCCGGCGCGTCAGGTGTGGAGTCGATGGTGGCGCAAGCGGCTGCGACGAGCGCTACGGATAGGGTTAGGGTGCGGATGAACTTGGACATGGGCAGGGTCCCCTCGCCGCCTCGCAGGCGACGGCGGGAGTTTAGGGCCGGGACGCGCAAGAAAAAACCGCCGGGCTTTGGGGCCCGGCGGTGGAGGTCAAATAGGGAGGAAACGCCCGATAGGGCGCGTGCGGGATCGCGAAACCCCGCAACACGAGAAACTTATTCCGCAGTGCAGCAATTTGCAAGGTGAACACAGCGTCACGTTTTTGACAACTTCCACAAAATATTGATTTTAATACAAAAATAGCTCACCCCTTCCATATTGCATGTGCTAACATGCGTCAGTGCATGGCTCGTGCATAAGGAATCTCCACCCCTGCCGTTGAAGCAGGCGCCTTAGGCGGGCAGAAGCTCCGCCGAACCTCCCAGAAAGCCCGATTTATGGCCGAGCGCCTCCGTAACCTTGCGATCATCGCCCACGTCGACCACGGCAAGACCACTTTGGTGGACCAATTGCTCGTTCAGGGCGGCGCCTTCCGCGCCAACGAAGCCCACGCCGAGCGCGCCATGGATTCCAACGATCAGGAACGCGAGCGCGGCATCACCATCCTCGCCAAGTGCACCTCGATCCTGTGGGGCGATGACTGGCGCTTGAACATTGTCGATACGCCCGGCCACGCCGACTTCGGCGGCGAAGTCGAACGCATCCTCGGCATGGTCGATGGCTGCGTGTTGCTGGTGGACGCATCCGAAGGCGTGATGCCGCAAACCAAATTCGTGTTGTCGAAAGCCTTGAAGCGCGGCTTGAAGCCGATGGTGGTGCTGAACAAGGTCGATCGCGCCAGCGCCGATCCTGACAAGGCGCTGAACGAAATCTTCGAACTCTTCCTCGCGCTCGGCGCCACGGACGAGCAAGCCGATTTCCCGATCCTCTACGCCTCCGGCAAAGAAGGCTGGGCGAAGACGGATATGAAGGCGGAGAACAAAGACCTCACGCCGCTGTTCGAATTGATCGTGCGCCACGTGCCCGATCCCGAGCCGATCCAGAAGAAGGATCAGCCGTTCGCGTTCCTGGTCACCATGATCGATTCCGATCCGTTCCTCGGCCGCATGCTGACTGGCCGCGTTGAAGCCGGTCGCGTGAAAGTTGGCGATCCGGTCCGCGCGTTGTCGCGCGAAGGTAAGGAAATCGAGAAGGGCCGCCTCACCAAGCTGCTCTCCTTCCGCGGCTTGAAGCGCGTGCCAGTGGAGAGCGCCGAAGCGGGCGACATCATCGCCATCGCCGGTCTCGTTGAAACCACCGTCGCCGACACCATCGGTTCGCCCGACCTAACCACGCCGATCCCGTCAACGCCGATAGATCCGCCGACGCTGGCGATCACTGTTTCAATCAACGATTCCCCGCTCGCCGGACGGGCCGGAGACAAGGTGCAAAGCCGCGTCATCCGCGCGCGCCTGTTCGCGGAAGCAGAATCCAACGTCGCCATCCGCGTCACCGAAACCGCCAACCGGGACGCCTACGAAGTCGCGGGACGTGGCGAATTGCAGTTGGGCGTGCTGGTAGAAACCATGCGCCGCGAAGGCTTCGAACTTTCGCTCTCGCGCCCGAAGGTGCTGACGCGCAGCGAAAACGGCCAGACGCTTGAGCCGGTCGAAGAAGTCGTGATCGATGTGGACGACGAGTATACCGGCGTCGTCATCGAGAAGATGAGCATCCGCAAAGCCGAGTTGCAGGACATGCGTCCCTCAGGCGGCGGCAAGACGCGCCTCGTCATGCACGCTCCGGCGCGCGGCATGGTTGGCTATCACGGTGAATTCCTGACCGACACGCGCGGCTCTGGCGTGATGAACCGCCTCTTCCACGAATGGGCGCCTTGGAAGGGCGAGATCCCCGGCCGCCGCAACGGCGCGCTGATCTCGAACGATAAAGGTCAGTCCACCGCGTTTGCGCTCTGGAATCTCGAAGATCGCGGCCAGATGTTCATCGCCGATGGCGAGGACGTCTATGAAGGCATGATCATTGGCGAAAACAGCCGCAGCGACGATCTCGACGTCAATCCGCTCAAGGGCAAGAAGCTCACCAACGTACGCGCATCAGGCAAGGACGAATCCATTCGCCTAACGCCGCCACGCCGCCTCACGCTCGAACAAGCGATGGCCTGGATCGAAGACGACGAGCTGGTGGAGGTCACCCCCGCCGCGATCAGACTGCGCAAGGCCTATCTCGATCCGAACGAACGCAAGAAGCACGCGCGCGCCAAGGAAGCCGGTTAACGGTCAACGCGGCACTGGAAGCATCCGAATTTCGAGCGGATGTGAACGTAGGCGGCGTTTTCGTTTTCGAGAATCGTCGCGGCAGTTTGCGCCAAGTCCGACCCACGCACGATCTGCCCAGTTTCGTATCGTATCCAATCGTTAGCGCCGTAGCCGCGGATGGCTGCGGGATCCAAGCCCACAAACCAAGTGGGAAGCTCGGCTTGATCGTACCGCGCGCACGCGGCCTGATGCAGGAAGATCGGTCCGCTCTCGCTATAGGGCTGCGGCGCGCCGGCAAACGGCCGATAGTTAAGAATGAGCATCGGCTCACCCTCGGCGATGAGGGCCAAACAGTGCCGGCAAGGATTTCTGCCGCCTGACGCCGTCGCCACCAGCGGCGCCTGCCCGTTCGCATCGGCGCCGCCGCGCCGATAGTGTTCGAATTGCCTACTCGGGATTCCTGTGACTCGCATGTGCTTATTGCCTCCGTGAGTAAGCAATGAGCAAAACACGGCTCAACGTCTGGCCGATTTCGGACGCGCCGCTGCGAAAGCTTCAGCTGGCGGGCGCGGCCGCCACTACACCTTGCCGCCAAACCTCTCGCCGCGCGTCCACTTCCGCGCGCACGTCGACGCCCGCATCGCACACGTAGCTCACTTCACGCATCTGATCGGCGCCGGTCACTTCCGTTGCGCTGCAGCGCATTTGGTTAAGCACGGCGTTCGCCGCCGCGCCCCACCAGACGATGCCAGGCGATTGATCCTGCGCGAACACAGTCACGTTCTGCGCGAGCAATTGGCCGAGCGGCCTAGGAGCACCGCGCATGATCAGCACGGTGGCGTCGCGCTCGTGGAACCAGACCTGGAAGCGCTGATTGCCGACCATGACATCGGCGTCAGAAACGCCACCACCGTAACTGAATGTCCGTTGCGTCGACGCGCACGCGCTGAGCGCGAACGCGCAAACCAATAAGAGCGTGCGGATCATCATGGCAAACCTCGTTGAGCGCGAAGTTCTCGCCGCTCAAGATGAGCCGCACACGGCAAACGCGTGGCCAAACCGTGGCCCTCGCCTGTTAACCAAAAGCACGGCGCCAAACTGGCTCAAATTTCGCAAAGCACGTGCATCAAAGCACCCGTAAATACCCGTTAGCGTTCTTTTCGCTCCGCTGATGCGTGGCACGCGTCCTGCTCACCAAAGGGAGCATAAAAGGCGGCCCATGGGGGAACCGCCGCGAAAAAGGGCGCTATAACCATGGCTAACGCCATCGACCTCCACGTCGGCAAACGGCTCCGCCGCCGCCGCCGTCTTCTGGGCCTCACCCAGCAACAGCTGGCTGAGTCCATTGGGATCCGCTTCCAACAAATCCAAAAGTACGAATGCGGTGCGAACCGCGTCACGGCCTCTCGTTTGTACGAGCTCGCCGTCGCGCTCAACGTGCCCGTCAACTACTTCTTCGAAGGCCTGCAAGCCGCTGCCAACCCGGCGACGCCGGGCGCGCCGGCCAACGACCGCGATCTGATCGCGGCCGATGTGCTCAGCCAGAAAGAAACGCTCGAACTGATCCGCGCTTACTACAAGCTCGGTGAACGTCCGCGCCGCCGCCTGCTCGACCTCGCGAAGGCGCTGCAAGACGAAAACACAGACGCGGCTTAATCCGCTACGTTTGGGAGCAAGGGGAAACGGGCTCAGCCGCAAGGCCTGGGCCCGTTTTCCTTTATACGCGCGCGCGTGTAGCGTGGGCGCGTGAGTAACCACGATATCCCACGCTTGCTTGCGTTCGCCGACGCGCTCGCCGACGCCGCCGGCGAAGCAATCCTCCCCTATTTCCGCGCCGCCCATACGGTGAGCGACAAGGGCGGCGGCGCGCGCTTCGATCCCGTCACAGACGCCGATGAAGCCGCCGAGCGCGCCATGCGGGCGCTGATCACGCGCGGATTTCCTGAGCACAGTGTGCTGGGCGAAGAGTATGGCGGTGAGCTGGCGAGCGAAGGCTATCAATGGATCCTCGATCCAATCGACGGCACGCGCGCCTTCATTTCCGGCTTGCCGACATGGGGCGTGCTGATCGGGCTCTACTACGAGGGTCGCCCGCTGATCGGCGTGATGGATCAGCCGTTCATGGGCGAGCGCTATCGCGGCTGGATGGCCGGCGCAAACGCCACGGCGCGCGGCGTGACGCGCAAGCTCAAAACGCGCGCTTGCGCAAGCTTGAGCGACGCGACGCTCTCGACCACCGATCCTTATCTCTTCCGCGATGACGATGCCGAAGCCTTCGCGCGCGCCCGCGCGACGGCAAAACTCACGCGCTACGGCTACGATTGCTACGCCTATTGCATGCTCGCCAGCGGCTTTATCGATGCCGTCATCGAGAACGGACTAAAGCCGTTCGACATTGCAGCACTCATCCCGATCGTGACGGGCGCGGGCGGCGGCATTTGCAATTGGCAAGGCGAAAACGCTAGCGGTGGCGGGCGCGTCTTGGCGTATGGCGATGCACGCGTACGGGATGAGGCGTTATCGACGCTTAAGACGTAGCTTTCGATCGGGCTTATTGCGTCAAGGGTTCGCTGCTTATGATATCGCGCATCGCTTGGGCGTAAATCTGCGGCGTCTGCGCGCCCTGGACGGTCCAGCGTTGATCAAACACCACCGTTGGCACGCGGATTATTCCATTCTGGAGAGCGCTCTGCTCCTTAGATTCGACATCGCTTGCAAACTCGTCCGAACTGAGCAGAGCTCGAGCGCGTTCGACATCCAAGCCGACGCGCCCCACTAGGTCGAGCAGCACTGCGTGGTCGCTGACAGAGCGCTGCTCGGTAAAATTCGCGCGGTAGAGTGCGTGGAAGAGCGGCATCTGATTGCCGTCGAGCCCAGTCCAGAACAGCAAGCGATGAGCGTCGCGCGTATTCCAAACGCGCGACCGTGAACTCTGATTTAGCGCAAAGCCGTATAAGGCCGCTTGGTCATTAGCTCGCTTAATGCCCGCTTCAGCCTCCTCTCGAGTCGTTCCGTACTTTTTCACCGCATGATCGACGACATTTTCGCCTTGCGGACCGAGTTCCGGGTTGAGCTCGAACGGCTGCAAGTAGAGTTCTGGGTTTACCTCGTCGCGAAGCGCCGCCAGCGTCGAAAGCAGCGAATGAATGCCGACGACGCACCATGGACAAGCGACGTCTGCCACAAAGTCAATGCGAATGGTCCGGGCCATATGTCAGAACTCCCCTGAGCCGTTATCGGGGCGGCGCGACCGCGGATCAATGAAAAAATCAGCGAGCGGACCGCTCGCCACTACGGCCGACGCGTCAGCGATAGAACTCTGTCCGTCGATCGCGGAAAAAGCCCCACGCCGCGCGGTGCCGATCCAGAAAATCCAGATCAAACTCGTGCACCAGCACGCCTTCGTCGGCGCGCTCGAAACTCTTGACCAGATCGCCGCGATGATCGGCGATGAAGCTGGAGCCGTAGAATTTCTGACCGCTCGCTTCCGTGCCGATGCGGTTGGAAGCCACCACCGGGATCACGTTCGATACCGCATGACCCTGCATAGCGCGCCGCCATGGATCGCGCGTGTCGAGCGATAAATCGTGCGGCTCGCTGCCGATGGCGGTGGGATAGAACAGCACTTGCGCGCCTTGGAGCGCCATGGCGCGCGCGGCTTCGGGAAACCATTGGTCCCAGCAAATCCCGACGCCAATGCGGCCGAACGCTGTGTCCCAAACTTTGAACCCGGTATCGCCAGGGCGGAAGTAGTATTTCTCCTGATAGCCTGGGCCGTCAGGAATATGGCTCTTGCGATAGACGCCGAGCTGCTTGCCGTCGGCATCGATGATGACGATGGAATTGTAGTAGAGCGGCCCGTCGCGCTCGAAAATCGAGACAGGAATGACGACACCAAGTTCCTTCGCCAGCGGCGCCATCGCGGCCACGCACGGATGCGTCTTCGCTTCGAACGCCGTCGCGAACCACTTCTCCTCCTGCGTCGTGCAGAAGTATGGCCCTTGGAAGAGCTCCGACGGCAGGATCACCTGCGCGCCCTTACTCGCCGCTTCACGCACGAAGCGCTCAGTCTTTTCGATGTTGGCTTTGATGTCTTCGCCATACGACGTCTGGATCGCGGCGACGGAAATGGTTTTCGCCATTACGCCGGCTCCTGTTGCGTGATGCAGTGGAACGAGCCGCCGCCGGTGAGGATGGCGTGCGACGAAAGCCCGATCACCTTGCGGCCCGGAAAAAGCGGCGCGAGCGCATTCACCGCATCGTCGCCTGTGCCCGAATAGATCGGCACGACCACTGTGGTGTTGCCGATGATGAAGTTCATGTGGCTAGCCGGCACGGCGTCGCCATCCTGATCCTCGATAATGCCCGGCGAAGGAATACGCACCACTTCGAGCTTGCGCCCCTGCGCATCGCGCATGGCGGAAAGCTCAAGCGCTATCTCCTCGAGCACGTCGTGGTTCGGATCGGAGCGATCAGCTGGCGCTTGGCACACGACCACGCCCGGCGCAACAAAGCGCGCGAGGTTGTCGATGTGGCCGTCCGTGTGATCATTCATCAGGCCTTCTTCGAGCCAGAGAATTTTCTCCACGCCCAGCGCCTTCTTGAGCGCGACTTCCGCGCCCTCTTCCGTCCAATGCGGATTACGGTTGGGATTGAGCAAGCATTGGCGCGTCGTCAGCAGCGAACCTTCGCCGTCCATCTCGATGGCGCCGCCTTCGAGAATGAAGTCGTGGCGTTTGTAGGCGGCCTTCGCCAGCAGAGCCACGCGCGCGCTGACCTCATCGTCGTGCGGCAGCTGATACTTGCCGCCCCAGCCGTTGAACTGAAAGCCGAGCGCTGCGCCATCGGCGGTGAAGATCGGGCCGGTGTCGCGAAACCAGATATCGCCGAACGCGCCGGGGATGACCTCAGCACTCTGCCCCAGCGCCAGCTTCGCCGTCGCTTCAGCTTCGCGGCCGTGCGCCAGCACGCGCATCTTGTCGCCATCGCCGCCATCCGCCAGCGCGCGGATCATCGCCGCCACTTCAGCGCGCGCGGGCTCCAAATCCTCGCCCCACAAATCGGCGGCGGACGGCCAAGCCGTCCAGATCGCCTTATGCGGACGCCATTCCGCGGGAATCGTCGTCATCGCGGCTCCTTAGCGCATGCGAATGACGCCAGATAGGCGCGATTTGGCCCCACGCAAGCGCAGTGTTCATTCTGGCGCGGACGGGCGCCTTCGGCTAAGACCCGCCAGGGGAAATCCAGGACGCCGATGCCTTCTCTACGAGCCGCTTTCGACCGCGCGACGCTCGCCTTCTTGGCCGTGCTGATCGCGATAACGGCGCTGCGCGTCTACATGCTGCAGATCAATCCGCTCGGGCTCTATTTCGATGAAGCGCAATACTGGGCGTGGTCGCGCACGTTCGACTGGGGCTATTTCTCCAAGCCGCCGCTGATCGCTTGGACGATCGCTGCGACGACGGCGCTGTTCGGCGACGCGGAATGGGCGGTGCGACTGGGCTCGCCGCTCGCGCACACTTTGGCGGCCGGCGCGCTCTTCGTGCTCGGCAGGCTCATGTACGGCGCATGGGCGGGCTTTTGGGCCGGGATCGCCTATCTGACGCTGCCCGGGATCGTCTTCTCCTCCAGTCTCATCTCCACCGACGCGCTCTTGTTGCCGGCCTGGGCGCTGGCTTTGCTGGCGATGTGGCGGCTGATGACGACACGCGCTTGGACGTGGGCGGTGGTGCTCGGCCTCGCGGTCGGCATCGGCGTGTTGGCCAAGTACGCCATGCTCTATTTCGTCCTCTGCACGGCCATGGCGGCGTACTGGATGCCGCCGGTGCGTGAAGCGCTGAAAGGCGGACGCGGGATTATCGCGGGCGTACTGGCGTTCTTGGTGGCGCTGCCGAATATCATTTGGAATTTCCAACACGGCTTCGCCACCGCGCGTCACACCGCCTCGAATGCACGCTTCGACGCCGCCGACCTCTTCAATCTGGACGAGCTATTCGAGTTCGTGACCGGTCAAGCCGGCGTGCTCGGGCCGGTCATGTTCGTCGTGCTGATTGCGATCGCCTGGAGCGCTTGGCGGCGCAGTTCGGGGCTCACCGATCAAGACAAATTCCTGATCAGCTACATACTGCCGCCCTTCCTGTTCGTAAGCGTTATCGCCTTCGTTTCGCGCGCCAACGTGAACTGGGTGGCCGTGGCCTATCCCGCCGCCTTGCTCTGGTTTACCGGCTCGATGTTCGCCGCATCGAAAGGCGCGCGCGCGCTGTGGGCCTCTCTTCTGGTGAACGTCGCGCTCGCGCTGGCGTTCGTTTACATCCTCACCTCGATGCCGGACGTCGCCAACCGCTTCAAAGGCATCCGCACCGCGCAAGCCTGGGAACAGACAGCCGACTTGATCGCCGCGCGCGCGCGCCCGCAGGCTGGCGAGCCGCCCTTCACCGCTGTCCTCGTCGATGACCGCGCGGCGTATTACGAGC
>QBMO01000078.1:0-4796 GCA_003242075.1 Alphaproteobacteria bacterium | reverse complement strand
CTACTGGCGCGAGGAGCGCCGTGCGGGCGAGCCGCTGCCGCCAGTGCGCATGTGGGTGCTGCACGGCGAAGCGCACAATTCAGCCGAAGCCTCCGACCCGATGCGCGCCGCCGAAGGCGGACGCGTGCTCGTCGTCCACTTGCGGCCAGAATTCATTCCCTATGTCGCGGGCGACTTCACAGTGTTCCGCACCGTCGAGCATGTGAGCGTACCGCTCGGCGGGGGGCGAACGCGCGAACTGGAGCTTTCGGTCGCCGAAGGCTTTGCGCCGGCGCCGCGCGACGAAGCGTTCGAGCTGCGGCTGCGTGAGCGTGACGGCGACTAGAGCGGATCGTAGTCCGGGAACGCCGTGCCGCCATGCTCGGCTGAGCAGGCATTGAGCCGAAACAGCGAAAACAATTCGCGGCCCATGCCACGCGCATTGGCTGCCAGATCAAGCTGCGCCGGCGCACGATCGCGCCAATCCGCTGGCGCCACGACATCGAGCGCGCCATTGACGCCATCGACCCGGATCACATCGCCGTCGCGCACTTTCGCTAGTGGCCCGCCTTCGGCCGCTTCCGGCGTGACGTGGATCGCCGCCAGAACTTTTCCGCTGGCGCCCGACATACGCCCATCCGTCACCAGCGCAACTTTGAAGCCGCGGTCTTGCAACGCGCCCAGTAGCGGCATCAGCTTGTGCAGTTCCGGCATGCCATTGGCGCGCGGCCCCTGTCCGCGCACGACGATGACGCAATCGCGGTCGAGGTCGCCGCGCTTAAATGCGGCCTGCACCTCGGCTTGCGACTCGTACACCGCCGCCGCCGCTTCAACGCTCAAGCAGCCATCCGCAATAGCCGACGTCTTGGCGCAGCCGCGGCCGAGCCCGCCTTGCATGACGACAAGGCCACCCGTCGCGCTGAAGGGCTGTGACGCCGGACGCACGATATCGGCATCGCGCGGCTCACGCGGCGAGTCGCGCCAAACCAGCCCATCGCCTTCAAGTTCAGGATCACGCGTATGCGCGGCGAGCCCTTCACGTGACACCGTTTCGATATCGCCATGCAGCAGTCCCGCACCAAGCAACTCGCGCGTGACAAACGCCATGCCGCCAGCGTCGCGGAACTGGTTCACATCCGCCGCGCCGTTTGGATAGACCTTGGCCAGCAATGGCGTCACGCGCGCGATGTCGCCGAAATCGTCCCATATCAGCTCGATCCCAGCGGCGCGTGCGATCGCGGGCAGATGAATGAAGTGATTGGTCGAGCCGCCCGTCGCCATCAGGCCGACGATGGCGTTGACGATGGCGCGCTCGTCGATAATGCGGCCGAGCGGGCGATAATCATCGCCAAGTCCTGTGATCTCGGCAGCGCGCGTGGTTGCAGCGATCGTTAGCGCTGTACGCAGCGGCGTATTCGGATTGACGAAGGCGGCGTTGGGAATGTGGAGCCCCATCAGCTCCATCATCATCTGATTGGAGTTGGCGGTGCCGTAGAACGTGCATGTGCCAGGCGAGTGATAGCTTTCTGCTTCCGCCTGCAGCAATTCCTCGCGCCCGATCTTGCCCTCGGCGAAGAGCTGACGCCGCGCTGCTTTTTCTTTGTTCGGCAGGCCCGACGGCATCGGCCCGCCGGGGACGAAGATCGCCGGCAGCCACGGAAAGCGCAGCGCGCCGATGAGCAAGCCGGGAACGATCTTATCGCAAATACCAAAGAGCAACGCGGAATCAAACGTCGCGTGCGAAAGCGAGACGGCCGTGCTCAGCGCAATCACGTCGCGCGAGAACAGCGACAGCTCCATGCCTTCGAAGCCTTGCGTGACGCCATCGCACATCGCCGGCACGCCGCCCGCGACTTGCGCAATGGCGCCGGCTTCGCGCGCGGCTTTGCGGATGAGCTCTGGATAATGCTCGTACGGCGCGTGCGCGGAGAGCATGTCGTTGTAGGACGTGACAATGCCGATCGCCGGCCATTTGCCGCCGAGCAGATCGATCTTGTCGTGCACCGCGCAACCCGCCGCGCCATGCGCGCGGTTCGCTTCCGCGATTCTGACGCGGGCCGGTTTCGTCGGATCGTAGGCAGCGATCAAATCGAGATAGCGCTGACGACGCCTGGCGCTGCGCGCGCGAATACGTTCGGTGACAGCTTCGATCGTGGGGTTCAGCGTCGCCATCACTCAGGATCCCACCAGGATCTGCCCTCGTTGGCTAGAAGCAGCGTTGACTGATCCGGCCCGTTCTCGCCGGCCGCGTAAAGCTTCGGGGCTTGCCCTGTCTCTTCCCAAGCCGCCAGCAAATCATCAGCCCAATCCCAGGCCGCATCCACTTCATCGCGGCGCATGAAGAGCGAGAGATTGCCGCGCACGACATCCATCAGCAGCCGCTCATACGCATCCGGATAGCGCACGCCGCCAAACTCCTCCGCGAACGACAGATCGAGCGGCGCGGTTTTCACGCGCAAACCGCCCGGCCCCGGCTCTTTCATGTTGAGCCAAAGGCGCACGCCTTCATCCGGCTGCAAGCGCAGCACCAACTTGTTCGGCGCACCGGTGTTGGCGCCAAAGATCGGCACTGGCGTATCCTTGAACTGGACCACAATTTCCGATCGCCGCGCGCCCATGCGCTTGCCGGTGCGAAGATAAAACGGCACGCCCGCCCAACGCCAATTATCGACCTCAGCCTTGATAGCGACGAACGTCTCCGTCCTCGACGGTTTGCCGAGCTCCTCGGCGTAGGACGCCACAGGCCTTCCATCGATCAGGCCGGCTTTGTATTGCCCGCGCACAGTTTTCGCAGCCACCGTCTTCGCATCGATGCGGCGCAACGCGGAGAGCACTTTCAGTTTCTCCGTGCGGATCGCATCCGCATCCATCGTGTTCGGCGATTCGAGTGCGACCAGGCAGAGCAGTTGCAGAATGTGGTTTTGCACCATGTCGCGGAGCGCACCGGATTTATCGTAGTACTCGCCGCGGCCTTCAACGCCGATCTGCTCCGCCACCGTGATCTGCACGTGATCGATCGTGGCGCGCGACCAGATCGGCTCGATCAGCATGTTGGCAAACCGCAACACGAGCAGATTTTGCACTGTCTCCTTGCCGAGATAGTGATCGATGCGGAAGGTGCGATGCTCATCGAACACGCGGCCGACGCCATCATTGATCTCGCGGGACGAGGCGAGATCGCGGCCGATCGGCTTTTCTAAAACGATCCGCGACGTCGGCGTCGCCACACTCGCTTCGGCCAAGCGCTGCGCAATGGTGACAAAGAGGCTGGGCGCGGTGGAGAGATAGAAGATCCGGATGTTGCCATTGCCGTTGGCGAGCGCGTCCGTCAGTCCGCCCCACTCCGTCGCTGGTGACGTCGCATCGACGCGCACGTATTCGACGTGCTTCAAAAACTCATCGCACTTCGCTTCGTCGATTTTCGACTTCGGATCGAATTTGAGATGGCCCTCATGGACCATTTTGCGGAAGCTCTCGCTATCGAGGTCCGAGCGCGCCACGCCGATGATGCGCGACTGGGGCGGAATCTGCCCGTCGAGGAACCGATGCAGCAGCGATGGGAACAGCTTGCGAAGCGACAGATCGCCGGTGGCGCCGAAGACAACCAGATCGAACGGGGGGACAGGAATGAACTCGGCCATGCCCCATACAAACTAGAGTTTGCGTGCGGGTGCAAACAGGGGCGCAAGCATTTGTCGCACCGATAATGTCCCGCGACATTTGCGTTGCCATTGCGCGGCAGCGGCGCCTATGGTCCGGGCACATGAGCGACGACGACGCAAAGCCCGCCCGGCGCGGCCTCGGGGCCGAGAAGAAGCCCACAATCAACGATGTGGCGCGCTTGGCTGGCGTGTCCAAGAAGACCGTATCGCGCGTCATCAACCAATCGCCGTTCGTGAAGGGCGACACGCGCGAGAAGATCAACGCCATCATCGCCGAGATCGGTTTTTCGCCCGATCCGCAGGCGCGGGGCCTCGCCTTTCGGCGCTCCTTCCTGATCGGCTTGGTCTATGACAACCCGAACCCGCAATATGTCGTGAACATGCAGCTCGGCATGCTCGATGCCATGCGCGGCTCTGGCTACGAGCTGGT
The DNA here is from genome assembly GCA_003242075.1 of Alphaproteobacteria bacterium. Lineage (GTDB taxonomy): Bacteria > Pseudomonadota > Alphaproteobacteria > Caulobacterales > Aquidulcibacteraceae > Vitreimonas. The sequence continues at coordinate 725 of QBMO01000078.1, read as the reverse complement.
CGTGCATCCCTGCAATCGCGGTAATCCGACGTTTCTCGCTGACTTCCGCCGCTTCATCGAACGCCAAAAACTCTCTGGCGTCGTGCTGACTCCGTCCGTCTCGGAAGACGATCGCGTGAAGGTGATCCTCGATGAAATCGGCTGCGCCTACATCCGCATCGCCTCAGTGCCGGTGGACGAGCCCGAGCACATCATCGTCTCCAACGACCGTCTCGGCGGCCGCGCCGCTGCGAGGCACTTGGCCGAGCTTGGCCACACCGAGATCGGCTTCATCTCCGGCCCGCCCAGCTTCCGCTCATCGCACGAACGGCGCGGCGGCTTCGAGGAAGAGCTGAAAGATCGCAAGCTGAAGCTGGCGGACGGCTACGTGATGCAAGGGGCCTACACGTTCGACACCGGCGTGTCGTGTGGCGCGGAGTTGCTGAAGCTCACGCCTCAACCCACCGCCATCTTCGCCGCCAATGACGAAATGGCCGCCGGCGTGCTGCACGCGATCCGGCGCGCTGGTTTGAAGTGCCCGGAGGATGTCTCGGTCGTGGGCTTCGACGACTTCCAGATCGCCTCCAGCGTCTGGCCGCCACTGACCACGGTGCGGACGCCAACGCGCGAAATCGGCCGCATGGCGGCGGAAAAGCTGATCGGCTTCAGCGATGAAGAGGATGAGGATCATCCCCGCGAAGCCGCCCCCACCACCTCCCCGGTGCTGGTCGTCCGCGATTCCACCG
>QBMO01000077.1:10024-15233 GCA_003242075.1 Alphaproteobacteria bacterium | reverse complement strand
ATCGACGCCGCCGCCATGGCGACGCTCTCGTCTCTCGCCACTGCCGCCGATTTCGACGGCTACCGCGCCAAGCTGTTCGCTGGCGAGACTGTAAACAACACCGAAGGCCGCGCGGCCAAGCATTGGGCGCTGCGCGGCGCCGATGGGCCGGCCGAAGTCAAAGACGTGCAAGCGCGCATGGCCGCGTTCGCCCAACGCATCCGCCCCGAGATCAACGCCATCGTCCATCTCGGCATTGGCGGCTCCGATCTCGGACCCCGCCTGATCATCGACGCTCTGAAGCCATTGCGCGCAGCCGGCCTCGATATCCGCTTCGCCGCCAATGTGGACGGCGCCGATGTCGCTGATGCGATCGAAGGCCTCGATCCCAAACGCACGCTGCTGATCGTCGTCTCAAAAACTTTCACGACCCAAGAAACGTTGGCCAACGCCGAATACGTCCGCGCATGGGGGCCAGCGCATATCGCCGCCGCCACCGCAGCGCCGGAAAAGGCCGTCGCCTGGGGCGTGAAGCCGGAGAACGTGTTTGCGTTCTGGGATTGGGTTGGCGGACGCTATTCGCTGTGGTCGAGCGTTAGCCTCGTGTGCGCAATTGCGCTACGCGACAACGGCTTCGAATGTCTGCTCGATGGCGCCGCGGAGATGGACACACACTTCCGCACCGCACCGTTCGCGCAAAATCTGCCGGCGCTGTCCGCCGCGATCCAAGCTTGGAACCGCGAAGCGCTCGGTCACGGTTCGTACGCCGTCATCCCCTACGCCGAACGTCTGCGCTTGCTGCCCGCTTACATGCAGCAGCTCGAAATGGAGTCGAACGGCAAGCGCGTCAGCCGCGATGGCGAAACACTGGCTCGCTCAGCCTGCTCTGTCACTTGGGGCGCCGCCGGCACCAACGCCCAGCATTCGTTCTTTCAGTTGCTGCACCAAGGCGTTGAAGAAATCCCGGTCGAGTTCATCGTCAATGCCGGCCCGCAAGAAGGCCCGCCCGCGCACCGCGCCAAGGTGTTCGCCAACGCGCTCGCGCAAGCCCGCGCGCTGATGGTGGGCAAAGCCTCAAGCGAACCGCACCGCGCCTTCCCCGGCAACCGCGCCTCCACCATGATGGCCATTGACGCGCTCTCGCCCGAAACGCTCGGCGCGCTCTTGGCCTTCTACGAACACCGCACCTTCACCCAAGCCGTCCTCGCCGGCGTCAATCCGTTCGATCAATTCGGCGTGGAGCTCGGGAAGGAAATGGCCGGGCAGTTGTTGCCAGCGCTCGAAGGCGGCGCCGCGCCGGATGGCGTTGACGCAAGCACGGCGGCTTGGCTGAAACGGCTCCGTTAGTCTGGATCGCCAGCGCCCTCGCCGGCATTCGCTACTTCAACGGGCCACCTGGAAGCCTGTGTCGCGCAAGCCGGCGAGGGCGCTGGCGGTCCAGATTTCAACCGTTAACGAATGGGTACCGGGCCGCGTTTACAAATAGACCGTGCCCCGTCCAGCCAACCCCGAAGGCATTCGCGACCTGTCGCTGATCCGCGCCAGCGGCTCCACCGCGCGCGTCCTCAATCTGGCGCTGACCTTCGAGCGCTTCGGGGATAGCGACGAATTTCGCCAAAGCCCGCTTTTTCAATGCGAGCCGCTCAACCGCGCCCTCATCGTCAAGCACGCGCTGCGGCCGCATGAGCGCGCGCTGTTCGAGCACCCGACTGAGCACGCCACCAAGATCATCTTCCCGTTCTCGCCCACCGAACTCGGCCTCGGCGGCACGTCGGTGCTGCTGGGCGAGACGCAGTTCGAGAAGATTTTCCGCTCCATCGTCGGCGACGGCGTCGATCCCAACGCGCTCGATGTTGATATGGAGCTGCTGCACCTTCTCAACGAAGTCCCCTCGTTCGATCCGTTCCTGTTGCGCGAGCAATTGAACCGGCTCGACCGCGCACCCGCGCGTTGCTTCTTCGAAGTCTCCGACGCCGACGTCGCCGCCATGATGCGCTTCGTCGCCAAGGAGATCGAACCGCTCACCGCGCTCGCCTTTGGCGCCTCCGGACGCAAAGTCGAAAAGCTCTCGGTGCGGCTGGCGGAAAAATTGATGCTGGACGAAGGCGCGGCCTTGCTCGAGCCGTTGCGCACCGCGCTCAACATGACCCTCGTGCAATACCGCGAAGGCGTGTTCGCCTGGAAAGGCTTCCTCTATTACAAATGGGCGCTGGCCGAACTGCGCGGCGGCAATGAGAGCTTCGCCAAGAGTTTGGCTGCATGTCGCATCGTCGGCGGCGCCACCGGCGTGCGCATGGAAGTCGAAAAGCTCCGCCGCAGCGTGCTCTCTCGCACCAGCCTGGTGCTAAAGCGCACCGCCAAAGCGATGGACGACTACGAGGCCGCGTTTAACGCGCTGTCGCGCGGCCAGCCCGCCAGCTTCCGCGACTTTCTGCTCGCCGCACCCAGCCGTTTTCTGTCGCTCGGCGAGGCGATCGGCGCGGTCAAACACATGTACTCGCTTTGGGGCTTCCGCTTCCCCGCGGGTACGGCGCCTTCCATGGAAGCAGACGAAGCGCTCGGCATGCTGCACGATTTCGACCGCACGCTCGCCAGCGCGCAATTGGTGCAAGACGAAAGCGCCGTCGAACTGGCGCTTTCCTAAGCCGGCGCGTTGATGCGCTCAACCGCCGCCAGCATGCCGCTGCGATCCAGCATGCTTTGATAGACTTCAAGCGTCTGCGCCGCGATCACATCCCAGTCGAACCGCGCCAACACCGCGTCGCGATCGACCGCATACAACGCGCCCGGCGCCGCCAAAGCCCGCGCGAGCGCTTCGACATCACCGCATTTAAAGTAGTGGTGCGCATCGAGGCCAATATCGCGATTGGCGGCAATGCCGCTCAGCACGACCGGCGCGCCTGCCCCAATCGCCTCCAGCGCTGCGATCGGTAGCCCCTCGTGCGATGAGGGCAGCACGAACAAAGACGCATTGCGATAGAGCGCCTCCAACGTCCGCCGATCGAGCGAACCGGTGAACACCACGCGCTCCGAAGCGCGCCCAGTCAGCGCCCTCGCATAGGCGTCGCCATGATCGGCGGCGCCGGCGATGACCAGTTTGCCTTGCGCGCCGCTGTTCTCAAACGCGTCAATCAAATCGTCAAAGCGCTTCTCCGGCACCAGCCGCCCGACGCCCAGGACGAAGCCGCCCGGCGCAAGCCCAAAGCGTTGCAACACTTGCTCAGCAGGCGCTGTCTCCGCATGCGCGTCGGCGCCGTTCGGCACGTAGCGGATGCGGCCCGCGCGACGGCGAAAACGGCGGCGCAAATCGCGCGCCAACGAGGGTGACACAGCGATCACGCGATCCGCGAAGCGCAGCGCCGCCCATTCGCCCATGCGCAGCGTCAGCCTGCCGGCCCAATTCCACTTCGCGCGCTCATAATCGCAACCATGATGCGTGACGATGACGCGCATACCGAGCAATTTGGCGAGCGGCGTCACCAGAGCCGGCCCAATCGCATGGATGTGCAGCGCGCGCGGCCGCAACACGGCCCAGGCATAAAAGAGCGCCGCAAGGGCATTGGGCAGCGCTTCAAGGTACTTGTTGCGCAACGCCGCCACCGGGCGCACGTCCAGGCGCTCGTTGACAATGTGCGTGCGATCCATGTAACCGCGCCGGCCGAGCACGACAAAGCGCAGCGGCGATGTGCGGCTAAGGCGCGCCAGAATTTGCTCGCAATGCGTCTCCACGCCGCCCGATATATCCGGAAAGCCGCGTAAGCCGATCACGCATACATCTGGTCGCGTTCGAGAGATTGTTTTGTCGTCCACGTCGGAAATCCGACGTGATCGTCATCCGCGGCGCGCGGCGAACAAGACATAATGGCGGCTATAACTAAGACTAGGCGGCGGACTCTTCGTTGGGATCGATGAACCGGTAGCCAACGCCCGGTTCGGTCATGATCAAGCTTGGCCGTGCGGGATCGATTTCCACTTTCTGGCGAAGATTGCCGACGAGCACGCGCACAAACTGTGTCTCAACATGCTCATCGCCGCCCCACACCGCGGCGACGATCTGCTTATGCGTCAACACCGCGCCGATATGCTGCGTAAAGGCGCGCAGCAAACGCAATTCACGCGGCGATGGCCTCACCTCTTTGCCAGCGACTTTCATGCGCCGGTTGGAAAAATCGATATCGAGATGACCGATACTGAGTTTATCCGTCATCGCCGCCCGCGCGCCGCGAACGCGCAGCACCGCGCGCAAACGCGCCATCAGCTCGCCAATGCCAAACGGTTTGGCGACAAAGTCATTGGCGCCGAGGTCGAGGGCGGCGATCTTTTCTTCTTCGGCGTGGCGCGCCGAAAGGACCACAATCGGCGTGTCCGTCCATTCGCGCGCCCGCGCGATGACATCCTTGCCGTCCATATCCGGCAGGCCGAGATCGACGATGATGGCGTCATAGGCGCCTGCCGCGATCGTCTGCAGCGCTTCGCGCCCGTCACCGACCGAGTCGACTTCGTAGCCGGCGGCGAGCAAGCCTGGCCGCAAAGCCCGAACGATCTGCGGTTCGTCGTCCACGATCAAAAGCCGGCCACTCATCAGCTATTCTCCAACGCCGCATGTAGCGGAAACTCAAACTCGACCCGCAAGCCCCGCCCATCGCTGCCATTCAAGGCGCGCACGCCGCCTTGCATAGCTTCAACAAAGCCCTTGCTGATGGCGAGACCAAGGCCGGCGCCTTGCGTGTTCTGCGTGCCTTTCAAGCGATGAAACTTGTCGAAAATCTGAGAGCGCTCGCTGGCCGGCACGCCGGGGCCATCATCCTCGACCCAGAGCCGCACCGCGCGCGCGGAGTATTCGGCGCCGAGCCTGATCTCGCTATCGGCCGGCGCGTGCACGAGTGCGTTCTCGACAACGTTCAACACCGCCTGCTCCAACAGCAGCGCATCGCCGCGAATAGCCGGCACCGCCGCCGGCGCCACGATCCGCAACGGTCGGCCAGGCGAACGCTTGGCGACGCGCTCCTTCACATTGTCGAACACTTCGAGCAGATCGATCCAATCGGCGCGCGGCTTCAGCGCGCCTGCATCGAGGCGCGTCATATCGAGGATATTGCCGATGAAGCGGTTCAGCCGCTCCGCCTCTTCCTGAATGCTCGTCAACAAATCGGCGCGCGTGGCCGGATTGAACTGATCGCCATAGGCCTGCAGGCTCGACGCGGAGGTGAGGATGGTCGACAGCGGCGTG
>QBMO01000077.1:9459-10014 GCA_003242075.1 Alphaproteobacteria bacterium | reverse complement strand
CGGAAATCGTGCGACATGGACGACATCAACGCCGTGCGCAGCGTGTCGGTCGCGGCGATCGCGTCAAGCTCGACTTGCCGCTTGCTGTAGCGCAGCCGCTCCAAAGTGTTCGCAGCGAGCTCCACCATCAGCTGCACGGCAATGTTATGCTCAGCGCTCGCCGCACCGGCGGAGGGCTGCCAAGCCAGCACAGCCGCCGGCGCGCCGCTGACGCGGAGCATCTGCAAACGCCAGCCGCGCGATACGTCCACCGTCGCTGCGCCGCTCTCCACGAACACGCGCAAAACCGAGTCCATGTCGCTCGGTCCGCGCTCCAGACCGCGGACGCCGCCATCGGCAGTCACTGAAAACACCACAGCGCCCGGCGCCACCACCTGACGCACGCCCGCCTCCAGCAGCGCCAATGCGCCCTCTTCATCGCGCTGATCCGCCATGTCGCGGCTCACGGCGAAGAGGCCGGAGAAGATCTGCACCTGCGTCTGCGCCCGTGCGCGCTGGTCGTGCAGATTGCCGGCGAGCCCGCCGATCAACACCGCGGTGCCGACGAAGATCAGC
>QBMO01000077.1:7389-9449 GCA_003242075.1 Alphaproteobacteria bacterium | reverse complement strand
GATCAGCAGCGTCAGGACGTCTTCCCAGCCGGCGAAGCCAAACGTGTTGCGTGGCTCGGTGAGGTAGAAATTGTAGATGAAAAACGCGAACAGCGCCGTCGCAAGCGCGATTTTGCGCCCGAACCAGATCGCCGCCAACAGCACCGAGACCAGGAACGTCATCGACGGCGCACGCACGTCGAGATAGGTGTCCAAGGCGTTGGCGATCAACGCGCTGCAGACAGGCAGCATCAGACCCACGGTCAGGCCAAGCGCCTGCCGTCGCGTCTTAGGCGACCAAGTTCGCCAATCAAGCGCGTCGCGGATCATGGCGTGATCCTAGCAAGTTTCACGCGCGAGCGGCCGCCCATAACGGCGTCATAACGAGGATTGGCTGCGGAATTTCGCTGTTAAGCAGCTTTGAAGCCGCTCCGCTCTCAGGTTTTGCCCGCGCGCACCACCACAACAGCAGCGATCGCGAGCAGGAGGATCGCGCCGGCTTCGTAAACGATGTTCTCCGGCGCCATGTCCTTGCCCTGCAGCACGATCAGGCGCGCCAGCGCGGTAATGGCGATGAAGATCGGATAGACGAACGGCGAGCCGCGGCCGCGATAGAACACCGCGATCATGCCGATCACTTCGAGATAGAGAAACATCAGCAGGATGTCGGCCAGGCTGACCGACCGCGCCTCATAAACGCGGAAGAGCTCGATGCCGGCTGCGGTCAACGTCAGCGCGGCTAAGAGCACCAACAGCAGGCGTTCGATCAGCCGAAACCCGCCAGCCGCCAGCGGCGACTCGGTCTGGTTCTTCGGTTCTTCCTCGGAGAGCGGCGCCGTCATGGCGGTAGTCTCAACACGAGCGCGGCTCAGGCGAAAGCAAAATCACGCGGCCTTCGCCGCCGCCACCACCGCCGCCTTCACGTCATTCACCGCCGCGCGGACGAGTTTTTCATCGTCGCCCTCTGCCATGATCCGCACCAACGGCTCCGTCCCACTCTTGCGCACCAGCAGTCGCCCGGTGCCGGTCAGCGACGCTTCGGCCGCACGAATCGCGTCCTTCACAGCCGCCGCTTCCATCGGATCGGGCTTGCCCTTCTCGTAGCGCACGTTTTCCAGGATTTGCGGCGCCGGCTCGAAGAGCTTGCACACTTCGCTCGCCGGCTTGCCGCTCTGCACGATCACCGCCAGCACTTGCAGCGCCGCCAACAGGCCGTCGCCCGTGGTGGAGAAATCGCTCAGGATGATGTGACCCGATTGCTCGCCGCCGACATTATAGCCCTTGGCGCGCATCTGCTCGACGACGTAGCGGTCGCCCACCTTGGTGCGCTCGAGCTTCAACTTGAGGCCATCGAGAAAGCGTTCGAGCCCCAGATTGCTCATCACCGTGGCGACGATGCCGCCCTTGGTCAGCGTTCCCTGCTCTTTCCAATTCTTGGCGATCAATGCCATCAGCTGGTCGCCGTCGATCGTGTTGCCCTTCTCGTCGACGATGACGACGCGGTCGGCATCGCCATCGAGCGCAATACCGATATCGGCGCGGAATTTCAGCACCGCATCTTTCAGCGAGCGCGTGTCGGTCGAGCCGACTTCGTGATTGATGTTGAAGCCGTCCGGATCGACGCCGAGCTTGATGACTTCCGCGCCCAGCTCATAAAGCGCCACCGGCGCCACTTTGTAGCCCGCGCCATTAGCGGCATCGATGACGATGCGAAGGCCTTTGAGAGTCAGCTTCTTCGGAAACGTCGCCTTGACGATCTCGACATAGCGCGCCTGCGCATCGTCGATCCGCCGAGCGCGGCCGAGCTTGTCGGGCGCGGCCAAGTGTTCGTCGAGCTTGCCCTCCATCAGCTGCTCGATTTCGAGTTCAGCTTGGTCCGACATCTTGTAGCCGTCCGGCCCGAACAGCTTGATGCCGTTATCGGCGAATTTGTTGTGCGAGGCCGAGAGCATGACGCCCAGATCGGCCCGCAGCGAGCGGGTGAGCATGGCGACAGCCGGCGTCGGCAGCGGCCCGAACAGCACTACGTCCATGCCCGCCGCCGTGAACCCCGCCGTCAGCGCCGGCTCCAGCATGTAGCC
>QBMO01000077.1:6819-7379 GCA_003242075.1 Alphaproteobacteria bacterium | reverse complement strand
CACCAGATGGCGGCGGTCGTCGGCCGAGCGGAAGCGCTTGCCGGCGGCCAGACCCACCCGCATCGCCACTTCGGGCGTCATGGGGAAGCTATTGGCCGTCCCGCGGATGCCGTCTGTCCCGAAATAGGCCCTGGTCATGGGTGACCGTACTCCCTGAAAAACCGTCGCAAGTTGAAAGACTAATTGAGATGCAAATCAATGGCCGGGCGGGCATGAGAACGCCGGGACAAATCACTAAGCGCTACGCATTACATCATCCGCGACCCGGAAGGTCGCAGCGCGTATAGTTTATCCCTGAGAATTAACGAAGGCGGGTCCGAGACGCATGTGCGGCATCATTGGCATTCTGGGAAACAGCCCCGTCGCATCGCGGCTGGTCGAGTCGCTGAAGCGGCTGGAGTATCGCGGCTATGACTCCGCCGGCGTCGCCGCGTTGGAAAACGGCGCGATCCAGCGCCGCCGCGCCGCCGGCAAGCTGGCGAATCTGGAAACCGAACTCGCCGCCAATCCGCTGCCGGGCACGACCGGCATCGGCCATACGCGCTGGGCCACCCACGGCG
>QBMO01000077.1:4017-6809 GCA_003242075.1 Alphaproteobacteria bacterium | reverse complement strand
CCACCCGCACGCGACCGACAAAGTCGCCATCGTCCATAACGGCATCATCGAAAACTTCCGTCCGCTGCGCGAAGAGCTGATCAAAGCCGGCCACGCGTTCGCTTCGGAAACCGACAGCGAAGTCATCGCCCACTTGGTCTCGTCCGAACTCGACAAGGGCAAGTCGCCCGAACAAGCTGCGATTGCCGCTGTGCGCCGCCTCGAAGGCGCGTTCGGCATCGCCATGCTGTTTGCCGGCGACGACGACATTCTGATCGGCGCCCGCAAAGGCAGCCCCCTCGCGGTCGGCATCGGCGACGGCGAGATGTATCTGGGCTCCGACGCCATCGCGGTCTCGCCCTTCACCACCCGCGTCATGTTCCTGGAGGAGGGCGACCTCGCCGTTCTTTCCCACACCAAGGTCAAAGTGCTCGACGCCGCCGGCCAGATCGCCGAGCGCCAGGTCCACATCTTCGCCGGCGGCGCGGCGGCCGTTGAGAAGGGCAACCACCGCCACTTCATGCAGAAGGAAATCTACGAGCAGTCGGAAACGACGGCGCGCACCATTACGCGCTATGTCAACGCCAATGACGAGACCGTGCAAATGCCCGATCTCGACGGCGTCGATCTCGCCGCCGACAACGCCATCATCATCGGTTGCGGCACCGCACACTATGCCGGCCGCGTCGCCGAATACTGGCTCGAACAATATGCCGGCATCGCAGTCGAGACCGACATCGCCAGCGAATTCCGCTATCGCAAACCGGCCTTCACCAAGAAGAGCTTCGCCGTCTTCGTCAGTCAATCCGGCGAGACCGCCGACACGCTGGCGGCGCTACGCTACTGCAAAGAGCAAGGCTTAAAGACACTCGCCGTCGTCAACGTGCCGGAGAGCACGATCTGGCGCGAAGCCGATGCGCGCCTGCCGACGCTGGCCGGCCCTGAGATCGGCGTCGCCTCAACGAAAGCGTTTACCGCGCAGCTCTCAGCGCTCGCAGCACTCGCCATCGCCGTCGGCCGCGCCAAGGGCACGCTGTCGAGCCAGGAAGAAGGCCGCCTCGTTCACGCGCTCATGGAAACCCCGCGCCTGATCGCCGACGCGCTCAAGGTCGAGCCCGAAATCGAAGCGATCGCCGCCGAACTCGCGCAGGCGCGCGACGTGCTCTATCTCGGCCGCGGCGTGCACTACCCGATTGCGCTCGAGGGCGCGCTGAAGCTGAAGGAAATCTCCTACATCCACGCCGAAGGCTACGCCGCCGGCGAACTGAAGCACGGCCCCATCGCGCTGATAGACGAGCATACGCCCGTCGTCGTCGTCGCGCCGCACGACGCTCTGTTCGAGAAAACGCTCTCAAACATGCAGGAAGTCAACGCGCGCGGCGGCAAACTGATCGTCATCACCGATCCCGCGGGCGCAGCGGCCTGCGCAGACATCGCTCAGCACATCATCCTGACGCCCGCCTGCGATCCCTTCGTCGCGCCGCTCGTCTATTCGATCCCGATCCAGCTGCTCGCCTATCTCACCGCCGTGCAAAAAGGCACCGACGTCGATCAGCCGCGCAACCTCGCCAAATCGGTGACCGTGGAATGACCAAACTCCGCGCAGGCGTTTTGGGCGCAGGCGCCTTCGGGCGCATCCACGCGCGCAAATACAGCGAAGACGCGCGCGTCAAATTCATCGGCGTGCACGATCCCGACGATGAGCGCGCCACCGAACTCGCCAACACCCACGGCGCGCAGATCTTCGATACACTCGACGCCTTGCTCGGCGAAATCGACATCCTCACCATCGCCAGCCCGCCCTCCTTCCACGGCGCCGCCGCCAAGCGCGCGTTGGACGCCGGCAAGCATGTGCTGGTCGAAAAGCCGCTCGCCACCGATGTCGCCACCGGCAAAGCGCTGGTGAACCTTGCATCGGATCAGAAACTGACGCTCGCCTGCGGCCACCAGGAACGCCTCGTCTTCGAAGCGATGGGCTTGCTCGGGGCGCCGGAAAAGCCAATACGCATCGAAAGCGTCCGCGAAGGCCCATGGACCGGCCGCAGCGCTGACGTCTCCGTCACGCTCGACCTCATGGTCCACGATCTCGATCTCGCGCTGCAACTGATCGGCCGCAAACCCGAACGCATCACCGCCACCGCGCGCAGCGAACATGGGCGCACCGCCGACGCCATCGAAGCGCGCCTCGCCTTCGGCGGCGCCGAAGCCGTGTTCATTTCAAGCCGCGTCGCCGAAGCGCGCCGCCGCTTCATGCGCGCGGTTTATCCCTCGGGTGAAGTCAACATCGACTTCCTCACCCGCGAGTTTTCGAACACCACAAGTTTCCCACTCAACGCCGCCTTCGCCGAAACCCGCATCGGCAGCGACCCACTCGGCGCCAACGTCGCTCAATTCATCGACGCGGTGCTGGGCGTCGCGAAGCGTCCCGTCGTCAACGGCGAAGAAGCGCTTGCCGTTCTCGAACTCGCGCTGGCCGTCGATGACGCCAGCGGCCTTCCTTCACTCAGCTAAAGCGAACGATCATGATTCCTTTCATCGACCTCCAAGCCCAACGCGCGCGTATCGAAGACAAGATCGACGCCGCCGTATCCAAAGTGATCCGCTCCGGCGCCTACATCTTCGGCCCGGAAGTGAAGACGCTCGAAAGCCAGCTCGCCGCGTTCGCGCAGACCAAGCATTGCATCGGCAACGCCAACGGCACCGATGCGCTCGTGCTGCCGCTCTGGGCCTGGGGCGTGGGCGAGGGCGACGCTGTGTTCTGCCCAAGCTTCACCTTCGCCGCGACCGCCGAGATCGTGCCGTGGACCAACGCC
>QBMO01000077.1:0-4007 GCA_003242075.1 Alphaproteobacteria bacterium | reverse complement strand
TGTTCGTCGACGTGCTGCCCGACACCTACAACATCGATCCGAAATCGCTCGAAGCCGCGATCGCGGGCATCAAGCGCGAAGGCAAGCTGAAGCCGCGCGCCGTCATCGCCGTCGATCTCTTCGGCCAACCGGCGGACTACCCAGCGATCGCCGCGATCTGCAAACGCGAAGGCCTGAAGCTCATCGCCGACTCCGCCCAAGGCTTCGGCGCGACGCTCAACGGCAAGCATCCAATGCACTGGGCCGACGCGCAAACCACGTCGTTCTTCCCGGCCAAGCCCCTCGGCTGCTACGGCGACGGCGGCGCCACGCTCACCAACAATGACGACGATAACGTGCTGATGCGCTCACTCGCCTTCCACGGCGCCAGCGGTGACGACAAATATAATTGCGCCCGTATCGGCATGAACTCGCGCCTCGACACCATCCAAGCCGCGATCCTGATCGAAAAACTAGCCATCTTCGCCGACGAAATCGTCGCGCGAAACGAAATCGCCGATCGCTACGCGCAAATGCTCGAAGGCGTCGTGCAAACGCCGAAGGTGATCGAAGGCGGCGTCAGCACCTGGGCGCAATACGTGATCGAAGCCGACAACCGCGACGCCCTCGCCGCCCACCTCCGCGAAGCCGGCATCCCCACCGCGCAATACTATCCAAAGCCGCTGCACAAACAGACGGCCTACGAAATCTACCCGGTCGGCGACGGCGGCCTCGCCGTCAGCGAACGCATCGCCCACCGCGTGCTGGCGCTGCCGATGCACCCGTATCTCGATGGACAAACGCAAACGACGATTACGAACGCGATCCGGGAGTTTGTGCAGGCTGGTAGTTAGAAAGGCTGCTTGTGGCCCAAAACGGACTCTCAGGCGCTACCTTCCCTTCTCTGCGTCATTGGGCACTAAGTTGATCACTGTGGCCCAATCGGTGACGCGCGCGGCCCAAGCTTCGGCTTCGGTGAGGGATGCGAAGAAGTGACCATCGCCAACGATGCGTTCTGTCTCGCGGTCGGCGAAGCCGTGGTATGGGCCGGTGGAGAAAGGCAGCAGCGCTGAAAACTTAGCGTCTGATGGTACATCGCCGCCAAAGCTAAGTTGTTGGCCTGCCGCCAAACCGAGCGCATCAATCGAGACGTTCGCCGCGAAAACGATTGTCATGAAGCAAGTTCCGGGCGGTCGGTAGGCCGGGTCCTTTTCGACGTCCACGACTGTGAACGGCGCAAGGAAAAATCGGGCAGGCGTTTCTAGCACCTCGCCTTCGCGTTCGTGCTCGGTAAAAACACCATAGATCGCGCTCACCGGTCACCCTCCGTTCCGCTCTATAGCAGAATGTCGCCTTTCGGCGAAAAGCAGACGACCGACTGTTAGCCTAAAAAACACTATGCGCCCCACGCTCGACCGCGTCCTCACCCGCAACCAATCGCGCATAATGCTCAAACAACGTATCGCGCCCCGCCTCCAGCGTTGCACCCGCATCGTATCGCCCGGTCACCGGATCGAGCAGCAGCATCGACTCCGTCGCATAATAGCGCCCGATGCGCGCGAGTTCGGCCTTATCGCGCAAGGGCGGAATAGCCGTGCCGAGCGCTGACAGCATTGCCACGATCACATCGAGCATCGCCACCGGCACGCGCGAAACGCGCGGCTCGCGGCCGAGCAGCGCGAACAAATGCTCAGCCTGCTCCATCGGCGTGATCGCCGGCCCCGGGCCGCCGATCGGCAGCACGCGATTGCGGCGCGCGGGATCGTCCACGCACTCGGCCAGATAGCGCCCAAGATCATCATCGCTGATCGGCTTGCACGCGGTGAGGCGCCCGTCGCCAAACACGAGGAAGGACTTACCGCTCTTCACGCGTTCAATCTGCCCTGACAGCGATTTGAAAAACGCCGTGGCGCGCACGATCGAATAATCGAGGCCGGAGGCCACCAACTCCCGCTCAAACGCCAGCTTGGCTTTCTGAAAAGCCAAAACCGGCTTCTGCACGCAAATCGCCGAAAGCAAAACGAACTGACGAACGCCCGCCGTCTTCGCCGCCTTCAACGCATCCGCATGCGCCTGATAGTCCACCGCCCACGCATCCTTCGGCGCGCCCATGCGCGAGGCCATGCACGAGAGCACGACATCAAACGCCTCGCCGCGAAAGCCATCGCCCGCGAGCGCCTCAGCACTCGTCAGCGCGCCAAAGCGCACGTGCGCGCCCTCGAACATATCTTCGCTGCGATCAGGGCCAGGGCGGACGAAGCAAACGACGTCATGGCCCCTCTCGACCAACGCCCGCACCGTCGCCTTGCCGATCGTGCCCGTCGCACCCAGCACAAAAACGCGGCGCGGTCGCGCGGAGAGCTCGGAGGGTTCGGTCATGCTGGCCGCGCGACTATGGTGGAGGGAAAGCGCGAACTCAAGCGCGTCGCGGTGTTTCGATGCGAGCCAATTCTCGCGTCGTGCGCGCACGCCCAAACCCCGCACATGAAAGCCATGTGCGACCGCACCCGCGCGCGCTACAAACGCTGCGCTCATGAGCGCTGACATTTACCAAATCGAGTGCGTCGTCATCGGCGCCGGGGCCGTGGGCCTTGCCTGCGCCGCCGAACTCGCGCGTCGTGGCCGCGAAGTGCTCGTGCTCGAAGCGACGGCGCAGATCGGCTCAGGCACCAGTTCACGCAACAGCGAAGTCGTTCATGCGGGGCTCTACTACGCAACAGGGAGCTTAAAGCACCAACTCTGCGTCGAAGGCCGCCGCAAGCTCTACGCCTATCTCGAATCCCGCAACGTCAGCCACAAGAAGTGCGGCAAACTGATCGTCGCGACAAATGCAACTGAAGAAACGCAGATCGCCGTTTTGCACCAACGCGCGCAGGAAAACGGCGTCGAGAACTGCGCTTTGCTCACCGCATCTGAAGCGAAAACGCTCGAGCCGAACCTGAACTGCGTCTCTGCGCTCCTCTCCGCCGAAACCGGCATTCTCGACAGCCATGGCTACATGCTGGCGCTTCTGGGCGAGTTGGAATCTCTAGACGGCTCACTCGCCCTCAACGCACCATTCCTGCACGGCGCTAAAACGAAAGACGGCTTCGACATCGACATCGGCGGCGAATCCCCGGCGCGCATTTCATGCCGCATCCTTATCAACGCCGCCGGCCTCGATGCGCAACGTATCGCATCCAGCATCGAAGGCATGCCCGCCGAACGTATCCCGCCGCTCATTCTGGCGAAGGGCTCGTACTTCGGCTGCGCTGCAGAGCCCGCTTTCTCACGTCTGATCTATCCAGCGCCGGTCGACGGCGGCCTCGGCGTTCACCTCACACTCGATCTCGGCGGACGCATGCGCTTCGGGCCAGATGTGGAATGGTTGTCTGAAAACGATCCCGCCAAAGTCGACTACAGCGTCGATCCCAAACGCGCCGAAAGCTTTTGCGCCGCCATCCGCCGCTATTGGCCCGCACTTCCCGATCAAGCGCTCACGCCCGATTATGCCGGCTGTCGTCCCAAACTCTCCGGCCCCGGCCAAGCCGCTGCGGATTTCCGCATCGACGGCGCGACCGTGCACGGCCTCACTGGGCTCGTGAATCTCTTCGGCATCGAAAGCCCAGGCCTGACGTCATCGCCCGCGATCGCGAGGCGGGTCGCCGACGATGCGTCGCTTTAACCGCCGCCTGGGAGGATGCTCCAGTCGTCGCTGACATTGCCTATGATGTGGCCGGTGGCGACTGCGCCGTTCATGAACCATGCGGCGAGGGTGTCGTCGTCATTGAGCCAGAGGATGTCATCGCGGCCATCGCCATTGTAATCGCCGACGCCGGCGACTTGCCACGCCGCCTCCGAAAAGCCGATGACGACGCCGTTGGCGACCGCGCCGTTCATCAGCCAAAGCGCCAGCGCGCCGCTGTCGTTGCGGCCGTCGCCGTTGAAGTCGCTGCTGCACTGGAAACCATTCGCGGCCGCCACGGCGATTGGGCCCGCTCGCTCGACGTGGTATGCCGCTTCATGCTCGCCGTTGGCGGCGATGAAAT
>QBMO01000076.1:15056-15440 GCA_003242075.1 Alphaproteobacteria bacterium | reverse complement strand
CCAACACCGCCGCTGTGCGCGGCTTCACGCGCTTTGTGCTCGATCGCGAGAATCGTTTGCGGCTTGGGCTGAAGACGTTGGCGAACGGCAGTGTCGATGTGTTCGCGCGCGCTGCCGATGGCAGCTGGTCGCGGCTGTTTGCGATTCCGTTCGAGGACGCGCCGCTCTCGCAGCCTCTGGCGTTCGATGCGGATGGACGTTCGTTTCTGATGGTGGATTCCACCGGACGCGATCGCGCCGTGCTGATGCGCGTCGATGCGGAGACGGGCGCAAAAACCGTGCTGGGTGAAAGCGCGCGGGCTGATGTGTCCGACGTTTGGCTCGATCCGGCGACCAATGCGCCGGAAGCATTCGCGGCGAATTATCTGCGTTCTGAATGGCGCG
>QBMO01000076.1:13261-15011 GCA_003242075.1 Alphaproteobacteria bacterium | reverse complement strand
TGAGCTTGATGCGCAGGCCGACATTGAATTTCTCGACAATCAGCTCACTGGCGATTTCCGCGTCGCTTCGCGAAGCGCCGATGATGCGCGCTGGATCGTCATCGAAGAAGGGCCGACGACGCCGACGCGCACGCATCTCTATGATCGCACTGACCGCGCCAATCGCCGCTTGTCTCTGCTGTTCCGCCATCGCCCCGGGCTGGAAACGGCGCCGTTGCAGCCGATGACGCCGATCGAAATCGAAGCGCGCGATGGGCTGACTTTGGTTTCGTATCTCACGCTGCCGGTCGGCTCCGACACGAACGGCGATGCGCGGCCCGAGACGCCCCAACCCCTGGTGTTGCTGCCGCATGACGGGCCGTGGGCGCGTGACGTGTACGGCTTCAACCCGATGCACCAATGGCTCGCCAATCGCGGCTATGCGGTGCTGAGTGTGAATTTCCGCGGTTCGATCGGGTTTGGCGAAGCGTTCTTGAACGCGGGCAACCGCGAGTGGGGCGGACGCATCCAGGAAGATCTGCAAGACGCGCTGCAATGGGCGATCGATAATAATGTCGCGCAATCGGATCGCATCGCCATCGTCGGCAGCGGCTTCGGCGGCTACGCGGCGTTGGCGGGGCTCACGTTTACGCCGGAACAATTCCGTTGCGCCGCCGCTTTTGGCGCGCCGACCAATTTGAGCCGCCTCGTGGAGGCCGCGCCTGTTAGTCTGCGCGATGTTTGGTATTTGCGTGTCGGCGACACGCGCACGGCTGAGGGGCGCCAAGCGCTGCGCGGGCGTTCGCCGGCGCAGCGCGCGAGCCAGATTCGCCGCCCATTGCTGATCGGCCTCGGCGCGCGCGATCGCGCTGCGACGCAAGCGGAGTTCGACCAGGTCGCGCTCTCCCTGCGTGGGCGGCGCGTGCCGCTGATTTCTGTGGTTTTCCCGGATGAAGGCGCGGAGTTCACGCGACCTCAGAACCGCTTGGCGTATGCGGCGGTGCTTGAGCAATTCCTCGGCGATTGCCTCGGCGGGCGCATCGAACCGGTAGGCACGGCGTTTGAAGGCGCGAACCTGGTGGCGTTCGACGGCGCGACGAGTGTGCCGGGTCTGCAAGAGTTTGCGCGCCGCGTCGCTGCGCCGCAGGCCGCGGCTGTGGAAGCGCCAGTGCCGGTGACGGCCGAGGGGGTTGCAGTGGCGCCGCCGCTCAACACCAGCGCAGACGATGAGCTGCAGCCGCAGGATTGATCAGGGCGCGGTCAGGAGATCGGCGCAGATCGCTTCGAGACCGGCTTGGTCGATCGCGTCGAATGCATCGAGTTGGGTCGAGTCGACATCGAGCACGGCGGCGAGTGCGCCGCTCTTGTCGAAAACCGGCGTGACGATTTCGGAATTGGAGCGGCTGTCGCAGGCGATGTGGCCAGGGAAGGCGTGTACATCGGGCACGATGATGGTTTCGCGCCGCGCCGCGGCGGCGCCGCATACGCCTTTGCCAAACGGAATGCGCAGGCAGCCGAGCGTGCCTTGGTAGGGGCCGACGACGAGTTCGTTGGGTTTGTCGGCATCGACAACGTAGAAGCCGGTCCAGAAAAAGCGTTCTGGAAACGCCTGCGCGAGCAGCGATGCGGCGGTGGCGTAGCGGGCGGTCAGGTTCGGCTCGCCCGCGATCACCGCGCCGATCTCGGCGCGCAGCGCCGCGTAGCGCTCGGCTTTGCCTTCTGGCAGTTCAGCGCGAACGGCTTCCGCCATTATTCGCGGTTCGACTTACGG
>QBMO01000076.1:4529-13251 GCA_003242075.1 Alphaproteobacteria bacterium | reverse complement strand
GACTTACGGTGCTTCAGCGCGCCCGACGCTTTCAGCGCCGTCAGGCGCTCGTCCCGCGAGAGACGCTGGCGCGGCGGCTGGCTGAGCATGCGGCCGACAAGGACGGACGCGCCGACCACAACCAGCATCGAAACAACAATCCAGACCCAAAACATGCGAGTGCCTCCGGTGTTTATTTAGGGGCCCCGCCCGCGCTTGGCCAGAGCGCAAGGCTCGCCCCAGATATTCACGCTCACGAGAGTGAGTATTGACAGGGCGGCGGTTTTGGTGGCTCATTCTCTCATGAGCGTCGGCGACAATGATCGACGCCAGGGGAGGAATGCGGATGAGGGCTATGCTTCTCGCGTCGGCGTGCGCCGTCGCTCAGGTCGCGCTTGCTTTGCCGGCGCAGGCACAAACGAACGAAAATGAAACCGAGGAGATCGTCGTCACCGCGGAGCGGCGCTCGACCAATCTGCAGCAGACCGCCATCGCGGCGACGGTCTTGACCGGCGACGACTTGGCGAATGCCGGCGTCACCACCGTTGATCAGCTGCAATTCATTTCGCCCTCAGCGACCGTCAACAATTTCGGCCAGGGCATCGATTTCAATATTCGCGGTATCGGCAAGGCCGAGCACAACACGCAAACCACGACTGGCGTCATCACCTATCGCGACGGCGTGGCGACCTTCCCGGGCTACTTCACCGCCGAGCCTTATTACGACATCTCCCGCGTGGAGATTCTACGCGGACCACAGGGCACGTTCGTCGGCCAGAACGCCACAGGCGGCGCGGTGTTCGTTACGTCGAACAATCCGGTCATCAATGGCGGCGTGCACGGCTATTATCAGGCGTCGCTCGGCAATTATGGTTATATCGGCGCCCAAGGCGCGGTGAACCTGCCGATCAGCGATACGCTCGCCGCGCGTTTCGCCTTCAACACCGATTTCCGCGACAGCTTCTACGACATCACCGGCCCGCACAGCGGCGATGATGGCGTGCGCACCGGCAGTGGGCGCTTCAGTCTCTTGTGGGAGCCGAGTGCGAACCTTTCCGTGCTCTGGAAGACGGACATCAACTATCTCGATCTGAGCGGCTATCCGTCGGATCCGGTGAACTCGCCCAACGATCCGTTTGAGATCACCGCCAACGCCGACATGATGGCGCTCGACCGCTTCGCGCGCACGCTTGTCGAAGTGAACTATGAGTTCGCCAACGGCGTCACCTTGCGCTCGGTGAGCGGTTATCAAATCGGCAACACGCGATATGCCGCCGATCTCGATGGCACGAGCGCGGGCGTGTTCACGTTCCGCGACTCGGTCGATGAGACGATCTGGTCGCAGGAGTTCAACCTGATCTCGCCCGACGATGGGCCGATCACCTGGATTCTCGGCGCCTATTATCAGCACGACGAGTACGACTTCCTGCCGGGCGAGCTTGTCGTTGGCCTGCCGGAAGGCAGCATCTTCTCCGAGTACAGCTTGGAAGGACAAAACCCGAAGGAAGCGGCGGCGATTTTCGGGCAAATTACGTACGACTTGCCTGCGGGTTTCGAACTCCAGGTCGGCGCGCGCTACGCCGAGGCGAGCACGGCCAATGACATCTCAGTGCTCCAATACGGCGTTCCGATCACCCAGGATCAAGAAGCCAGCTGGGATAATCTATCCGGCAAGGTGACGTTGAACTGGACCCTCAACGATCACCACTTCCTCTATGGTTTCATTGCAACTGGCTTCCGTCCTGGCGGCCTGAATGTGCCAGTCGGCTTGGGTCTGCCGGCGCCGTTCGACGAAGAGTTGGTCACGAGCTACGAAATCGGCTGGAAAGCCGGATGGCTCGACGGGCGCCTGCGTACGCAGATCAACGCCTTCTATAACGAGTACGAGAACTTTCAGGTCATCATCGGCTATCCGGATTTCCCAGTGCCGAACCTTAACATCGAACTCAACACGCCCGAGCCTACGATCATGTACGGCTTTGAAGCGCAGGTCGAAGCGGTGTTCGGGGCGTTCTCACTCGATGCGGGCATTGGACTTCTGCATAGCGAACTGGGAACGTTCTATGCGACCGATCCGCGGATTGGCGGCCCCGCTGTCGCCTGCGATCCAAGCACTGGTCCAGCGAGCGCCACCTGCATCAACCTCGAAGGCCGTGAGCAGACTTACGCACCGGAGCTAACGTTCAACATCGGCGCGCAATACGTCTTCTCGTTGCCCGGCGGAGACACGCTCACGCCGCGAATCAACTTTGGCCATGTCTCTGAGCAATGGGCGACCTTGTTCCAGAACACGGCGCGCGGCGACGCCATTGAGGATCGCAACATATTCAACGCGCAGCTTTCATGGACGCATGGCGACTGGGTTACGACCGCTTGGGCGACAAACCTGACGGATGAACGCTATATCGGCGCCATCAACTCAGGCCTTCGTTTCGCCGGTCCGCCACGGCAGTATGGGATCAGACTGTTCAGGTCGTTCTGACGCTCGACGCCGGCCGCTGGTCTGAGCCAGCGGCCGGTTCTTGATCCACGCTCCAGAGAGAGTTGCGCCAAGCGATGACCACAACCGACTCTTCGCCGTCGCTTGACGCTGCACGCGCCGCGGCCGCGCCGCGGCCGGGCGCTTGGACGGCGCTGACGATCCTTTGTTTTGTCTATGTGCTGAACTTTCTCGACCGGCAACTCCTGTCGATCCTGGCCAAACCCATTCAAGACGAACTCGGTGTCACCGATGGTCAGCTCGGCCTGATCGGCGGGCTTTATTTCGCGGCCTTCTACTGCATCCTCGCCATCCCTGTCGGCTGGCTGGCGGATCGCACCAATCGCGTCAGGGTGTTGTCGATCGCATGCGGGCTTTGGAGTGCGGCGACGGCGGCGTGCGGCCTTGCGGCGAACTATCCGCAGCTTGCGGTGGCGCGCATGGCGGTCGGCGTTGGCGAAGCAGGCGGCGTGCCGCCGTCCTACGCAATCATCTCCGATTATTTTCCGCCAGGCACGCGCGGCACTGCGCTTAGCTTATTTAATCTCGGGCCGCCGATCGGGCAGGCTTTGGGCGTCGCCTTCGGCGCGTCGATCGCGGCGGCGTATTCTTGGCGTTCGGCTTTCATCGTCATCGGGATTATCGGCGTCGCTACCGCGGTGATCGTCTGGATATTCGTCCGCGAGCCCAAACGTGGCGGGCTCGACGTTGCGCCGGCAAATGCACAACCGGAAACGCCGGTGGCGCGATCGGGCTTCTGGGCGACGTGCAAGATGTTCTTCGCGCGGCCGGTGCTGCTCCGGACCGCCTTGGCCTGTGCTGCGACGCAATTCGTCACTTACGCCATTTTGAATTTCACGATCCTCTTTCTCATGCGCGAGAAGGGGATGACGCTGGAGCAGGTCGCCGTTTATTACGCGCTACTGATCGGCTTTGGCATTGGCGCGGGGATGTATGTCTCCGGCCGTTTGATCGACAAGCTCTCAGTGCGCTCGAAGCTGGCTTACGCCTACATCCCGGCCATCGGGCTGGCGCTCGCTATTCCGCTCTTCATCGGCTTTGTCTGGGCGCCGAGTTGGCCGCTTGCGTTGGCGTGCTTGGCGCTGCCGACCGGGCTCAACTATTTCTACCTCTCACCTGCAGTCACGTTCGTGCAGGAAGAGGTGCGGCCGGATCAACGTGTGCTGTCGGGCGCGCTGCTGCTGCTGGTGATGAATTTGGTCGGGTTGGGCCTTGGGCCGACCTTCCTCGGCTTCATGAGCGACTACTTCCGCCCGTCCTATCCCGATAACTCGCTGCAGATGGCGTTCTACTGCTTGGTGCCATTCTATGTGCTGGCGGTGTTGATGTTCTTGTGGCTGGCCAGTGCGATCAAGCGCGAAGAAAAGCAACGCGGAGGCGTCGCGTGAGACGACTGGTTCAAATCCTAAGCGCGCTGGCGGCGCTCTGCATCGTCTCGCCGGCGTTTGCGCAAGAGGCGCCGGTCGTGCGCGCGCCCACCGGCAGCGTGCGCGGTGAGGGGGCTGGCGGCCTGCATATTTTCAGAGGCATTCCGTACGCACGCCCGCCGATTGGCGCGTTGCGGTGGCGCCCGCCATTGCAGCATCCGCGCTGGCGTGAGACGCGCGACGCTACCGCCTTCGGCCCAGCATGCGTCCAGCCGACATCGCGTGGCACGAGCATCTATGCAGGCGAGCTTGGTGCGATGAGCGAAGATTGCTTGTCGTTGAACATCTGGGCGCCGGCCGACGCGCGCAACGCGCCGGTGCTGGTTTGGATTCATGGCGGCTCGCTCACAACGGGAACTGGCAGCGAGGCGATGTATGACGGCGCGCGCCTAGCGGCGCATGGGATCATCGTCGTTTCGATCAACTATCGCCTCGGCATTCTGGGCTACATGGCGCACCCCGCCTTGAGCGCGGAATCGCGGCGCAATATTTCTGGCAACTATGGTCTTCTCGATCAGATCGAGGCGCTGCGCTGGATACGGCGCAACATCGGCGCCTTCGGCGGCGATGCCTCGAACGTCACTATTGCAGGCGAATCCGCCGGGGCGTTGAGCGTCATGTATCTGATGGCGGCGCCCGATGCGCGTGGGCTGTTTCATCGCGCTATCGCGCAAAGCGCTTACATGATCACCATGCCGGAGCTGCGGAACAGCTCTTATACCGATCTGCCGGCCGCCGAACCGATTGGCATTTGGTTGGGCGGGCAGTTGGGCGCCAACGATTTGCCGGCGCTGCGCTCGATGGACGCTGAGGCGATCACCAACGCCGCAGTGCGCGCGGGCTATTTTCCACTCGGCACGATCGACGGGCGGACCCTGCGTCGCCAGCTGGTCGATGTCTTCGATCGCGGTGAGCAAGCGCAGGTGCCAATC
This sequence comes from Alphaproteobacteria bacterium, assembly GCA_003242075.1. Classification (GTDB taxonomy): domain Bacteria; phylum Pseudomonadota; class Alphaproteobacteria; order Caulobacterales; family Aquidulcibacteraceae; genus Vitreimonas. Next base: position 8,413 of record QBMO01000076.1, on the reverse strand, counting down.
CTCGCAGGCTTTAACGAGGGCGAAATCCGTTCGCTGCGTTTCCTGTTGCCGCCACCGCCCGCTGACGCTGATGCCTACACGAGCGAAATTCGCGCGCGCTATGGCAATCTGGCGGACGCATTTCTGGAGCTCTATCCCGCCAGCACGATAAGCGAGAGCATGTTGGCGACGACGCGCGACGCCATGTATGGCTGGACGGCAGAACGGCTCGCCATCAAGCAGGCCGCCGTCGGTGCCCAATCCTATCTCTACTATTTCGATCACGCCTATCCGGCGACCGATGAACTCGGCCTGCACGCCTTTCACGCCGCCGAAATCCCGTACGTGTTCGGCACGACGGGCCGCACGCCGCCGCGCTGGCCGGTGCCGCCGTCGACACCGGAAGAAGCGCAGTTCACCGACGCGATGGTGAGCTATTGGGCGACGTTCGCACGCGATGGCGTGCCGCGCGCGCCCGGTCAGGCGGAGTGGCGCCCTTACGGCGTCGAGCGCGCCTACATGGCGTTTGAGGATGTGCCGCGCATGCGCGCCAATGTGCTTCCGGGCGCCTATGAGTTGCAGGAAGAAGTGGTTTGCCGGCGGCGCGCGCAAGGCGGCATCGCTTGGAACTGGAACGTCGGCGTGGTCTCGCCGCCACTCCCTGCCGACAGGCCGGAGTGCTGATGATCGACGGCGACACACAGACGTTTGCGCTCACACTCGATAAATTCCTGGAGCACGCAGCGAAGTGGCATCCCCGCGCAGAGGTGATGACAGCGCGAGAGGGCGGCCGCGTTGATCGTATCGGTTATGCCGAACTCCTGCAGCGCAGCCGGCGTGTTTCGGCGGTTCTAGCCGATTTAGGGGTCAAAGCCGGCGACCGTGTTGCGACCTTAGCGTGGAACACGCAGGCGCACGTTGAGACCTGGTACGCGGTCATGGGCATCGGCGCTGTTTGCCTCACGCTCAATCCGCGCCTCACTGCGGTGCAGCTTGCTGCGATGGCGGCGAAGGCGCGGGCGCGCGTGCTCATCGTGAGCGCTGATCTGGCGCCGCTGGCGGCGCAGATTGCCGAGATCGCACCATCGGTTGAACGACTGCTGGTGATCGACGGCGCTGTTGCTGCGCTAAACCTGCACGCACTAGAGCCGCTTCTGAGTGTTGCAGACGCCAGTGATATCGTGTGGGGCAACTTCGCGGAAACGGCGCCTTCAGGCTTGTGCTTCACATCTGGCACCACCGGCGCGCCGAAGGGCGTCACCTACACGCACCGCTCGAGCTATTTGCATACGCTTCGCCTGCTGCAGGCCGACGTGCTGGCCATCACTGCGCGCGATAGCGTGCTTACCGTCGTGCCGATGTTTCATGCCAATGCGTGGGGGTTGCCGTTCGCGGTTCCAGCCGTTGGCGCAAAGCTTGTCCTGCAGGGGCGCCATAACGACGGCGCGAGCTTGGCTGCCTTGATCAATGCCGAAAGTGTGACGGTCGCCGTTGGCATCGCCACGGTTTGGCTGGGTTTGGTGGAGCATATCGAGGCGCACGGCGGCGCACTGCCATCCCTGCAACGCATTGTGGTCGGCGGCGCGCCACTGCCTCCGGCGTTGATGGAGCGTATCGAGCGCTGCCTCGGCGTCACCGTGCAAACGAGTTGGGGCATGACCGAGCTTTCGCCCTCCGGCACCTTCGCGCCGCCCGGCGATCCAGCCCGCTCCGCTGCAGTGTCCGGCCGGCCCGCGATCGGTGTCGATCTGTTGATCACCGATGCTGATGGCAAGGCCTTGCCGGAACAGCGCAACACGGAGGGGCATTTGCGCGTGCGCGGCGCAGCCGTGGTAGAGCGCTATTTCGGCGATCCCGAAAGCGCGACCGACGAGGACGGGTGGTTTGCTACGGGCGATCTGGCGAAGATCGACGATGAGGGCAATCTCATCATCACTGGCCGCGCCAAGGACCTGATCAAGTCCGGCGGCGAGTGGATCAATCCGGCCGAGATCGAGGCGGTGGTGAGCGCGCTTCCGGAGGTGTCACTCGCCGCTGTCATTGGCCGCCAGCATCCGAAATGGGGCGAGCGCCCGATTTTGCTCGTGCAGACGCGCGATCAAGGCATGATCAGCGATGAGGCGCTGCTGGCGCCGTTGCGCGACAGTGTGGCGCCCTGGTGGATTCCGGATGCGATTATACGTATTCCGCAGATGCCGTTGGCGCCGACGGGTAAGATCGACAAGATTCGTTTGAGAGTTGAGTATGGCGGTTAAGCCGGAATCCAAGACGCGCAAGCCGACCGCCAAGGCCAAGCCGAAGGCGCGTGCGACGCAGGACGAGTCTAAGCCCCGCCGCCGGCCCACGAAAGTGCAGCAGCGTGCCGACAAAATGGAGCAGATCCTCGACGCGGCCGAGTATTTGTTTTCAAAGCACGGCCTGCACGGCGTGACGCTGAAGGATGTGGCTCAGCGTGTCGGCGCGCACCACACGCTGCTAAACTATTATTTCACCGACAAGAAAAAGTTGTTCGACGCCGTCTTCGCGCGTCGCGCCGGCGTAACCACCGCCTTACGGATGCGTGCGCTCGATGAGTACGACGCTGCATCAAAAGGCAAGCCCACGGTGGAAGGCGCGCTGCGCGCTTTTCTCGACACTGACTTGGATCTCTACATTCAAGGCGGCGAAGGCTGGAAGAATTATGGCGCGCTCGGCGCGCAAGCCTCGAACACGGCAGAGGGCGCTGAACTCATGGATCAGCACTTCGATCCTGTGGTGCTGCGTTTGATCGGGCTCTTAAAAGAGGCGCTGCCAAATTGCGCCGATGAAGACATCTTCTGGGGCTATCACTTCGTTACCGGCGCGCTGATGCTCACGCTCGCCCGCACCGGCCGGATCGACCGCCTCTCCGGCGGCAAATGCAAAGCCGATGACTTCGGCGCCGTAAAGGATCGCATGGCGTCCTTCATGGCCGCCGGCTTTCTACAGATTTGCAAGCCGCGGTCCGGGAAGGCCTAGCCGATGGATGCCTACATGGTGGAAAGCCGGCGCGGTCTCGGCTAGGCTGGCGTTCCGCATCGCCATCGTGGCGGCGCTAGCCGCAAAGCTCATGATCGCACCGCCTTCATCGCCGCCTAGCGTGCGCTTTCGCCTTCGCGACGCCACCGCCGAAGCGCACCGCAAACTGGAAGCGACGATGGCGCTGGCCCAGCGCTGCGCCGACCGCGCCTCGTATCGCATGCTGCTAGCAGACATGTTCGGCATCTACGCGCCGCTGGAAGCTGCGCTGGCGGCGGTAGCATGGGACGACCTGGGCCTCGATTTTTCAAAGCGCGCCAAGACGCCATGGCTGCGCGCCGATCTCATGGCCCTTGGGCTCTCCACTCGCGACATCGCAGCGTTGCCGCGCACCCAGCATCTGCCGGCGATCCAATGCCCAGCCGATGGCTTTGGCGTGTTCTACGTCCTCGAAGGCGCGAGCTTGGGCGGGCAGCTTATTCTGCGCCAAATCAAACCGGTGCTCGGCGTCACCGAAAGCGCGGGTGCTCGTTTCTTCGCCAGCTACGGCGCCGATGTCGGCGAGTATTGGCGCAGCTTCACCGCCGCGATGGCGGTCTATGGCGAGAGTGAAGAGCGTGCGCAGGCGATGGAACGCGCAGCGCTCGCAACATTCGAATGCTTCCAGCATTGGATGAACGAGCGCGCGCCGCGCGTTACCGAAAGTGCTGCCCATGTCCGTTGAGCCTGTCGCCTTCGGCCGCGCGACGGTGTCGGACTGCGATCGCGAGCAGATTCATATCCCAGGCTCGGTGCAGCCGCACGGCTGCCTGCTCGCCTTGGCGCCCGGCGATCTACGTGTGCTGCATGCCGGCGGCGACACGCTCTCTCTGCTTGGCGCTGCGCCGGAAGCGCTGTTGGGCCAGCCG
>QBMO01000076.1:472-4519 GCA_003242075.1 Alphaproteobacteria bacterium | reverse complement strand
CTGATCACGTTCGACGCCGGCGAAGGCCGCACGCTCGACGGCGCCATTCACGCCAGCGACGGCTTGTTGATCCTGGAGCTTGAGCCGCCGGGGCTGTTCGCCGAGGAGCCAGCCGATCTGCTCGGTCTCGTGCAGTCACTGGTGCAACGCATTCAAAATGCTGAGTCCACACAGCTGCTTTGCCAAGCCGTCACCGAAGGCGTGCGCACCGTCTGCGGTTTCGATCGCGTCATGGTGTACCGGTTCATGCAAGACGGCAGCGGCGCGGTCACGGCGGAGACGCACGCTGAGGGCATGGAGCCGTATCTCGGCTTGCGCTATCCGGCCTCCGATATTCCGGCGCAAGCGCGCGAGCTTTACGTGCGCAACCGCATCCGCCTGATCGCTGACGCGCGCTATACGCCAGCTCCGCTCGCCAGCGCCACGCCCGGCAAGCCGCTTGATCTTAGCTTGAGCGTTTTGCGTAGCGTCTCGCCGATCCATCTTGAGTATTTGGCGAACATGGGCGTGGCCGCCTCAATGTCGCTCTCGATTGTGATCGAAGGCAAACTCTGGGGGCTGATTGCGTGCCACCATCGCACCCCGCGCTTCGTGTCGCCGAAAATGCGAACCGCGCTGGAGCTGTTCAGCCAGATCATCTCATTTCAATTGGAAACCAAATCTGCAGCCGAGGATTACGCCGTGCGCCTGCGTAGCAAGGTCATTCAAGAACATCTGGTGAAGGAGCTGACGCACGAGCGCGATCTCGTCGGCGGCCTCGAACGCACCAAACAGAATCTGCTCGAATACATTCCGGCCTCCGGCCTGGCGCTTTGGATCGACGGCGCGTTTAGCGCTGTCGGCGCGACGCCGCCCGAGGAAGAGGTGAGAGCGCTCGTCGCCTGGCTGAACGCGTCGGTGACCGATGGTGTGTTCTACACGGAAAAACTCGCCGCTCATTATCCGCGCGCCGAGAAGTTCGCGGCCGTCGCGAGCGGCATTTTAGCACTCTCCGTATCGCGCTCGCCGCGGGATTATTTGATCTGGTTCCGGCCGGAACTGGTGCAAGTCGTGCGCTGGGCCGGCGATCCGAACAAAGCGGTGACCGCCAAGGAAGGCGAACGCTTGTCGCCGCGCGCCAGCTTCGCTGATTGGCAAGAACTTGTGCGGCTCCAATCCGAGCCATGGAGCAGCGTCGATATCAAGACCAGCCAGTCGCTGCGCGTGTCATTGCTGGAAATCGTGCTCGAACACGTCGATCAGCTGGCGCGTGAGCGTGAGCGCGCGCGTGTTCAGCAGGAGGCGTTGCTTGCCGAATTGGATCTGCGCATCCTTCAATGGGAGCAGACGGCCGCCCAGCTGAAAGTGGAAGGCGATCGGCGCGCCGTGCTCGAAACAGAACTTTCGCAAGTGCTGCGCCGTACCGTGGTTGAACAAGAATCCGAACGTCAGCGCATCGCGCGCGAATTGCATGATAGCCTCGGCCAGTATCTGACCATCATGCAGCTTGATCTCGATGGCATCGGCCGCGATGCGTCCGCGAGCGCGTCGGTCAAGGAGCGTGTCGGCCGGCTGAAGGAATTGACTGCTGATGTCGGCCAAGAAGTTGGCCATCTCGCTTGGGAAATTCGCCCGACGGCGTTGGACGACCTCGGCCTGCAAACCGCTATTCAGCAATTCTTGGAGGAGTGGGCCGAGCGCTCGCCGCTTCTGTTCGATCTGCACCTCGCCTTGCGCGACCGCCGCCTCAGCCCGGCGATCGAGACCGCGCTCTACCGTGTGTTGCAGGAAGCCATCCTCAACGTCGTCAAACATGCCGGCGCTACCCGCGTTGGCGTCATTCTGGACGCTACCGACACGGAGGCGCGCCTGATTGTCGAAGATGACGGCAAAGGCTTCGTTTGGAGCGAAACCGAGCGCGCTTCCGCGCCATCGATGCGATTGGGCCTGCTCGGCATGAGGGAGCGCCTTGCGCTGTTGGGCGGAACTCTGGAGATTGAAACTTCGCCCGGAGCAGGAACGACGATCCTGATCCATGTGCCTCTTTGAGTGGACGCGGTTGTGACGACCACCTTGCTGACCAAGCCGCGCGCCGTGCGCATTCTGCTGATCGATGATCATCCCATCGTACTGGCCGGCGTGAAGGCGTTGGTGATGACCGATCCCAACGTCGAAGTGGTGGGCGAGGCGTTCGATGGGCGCAGTGGCTTGAGGCTAGCGGCGGAATTTGCGCCAGACATCGTTGTTCTTGATATTTCGCTGCCTGATCTGAACGGCGTCAAAGTCGCCGAGCGCCTGCGCGCCGAGTGCCCGAACTGCAAGATTTTGGCGCTGACCGTGCACGAAGATCGCGGTTATCTGCGCCAGCTGCTGGAAGTCGGCATTTCGGGCTATCTGCTGAAGCGGTCGGCGACGACGGAGCTGTCCCGCGCGATCGCGGCGGTCGCGGCAGGCGGGCTTTATCTCGATCCCGCCGTCGCCGGCATGGCCGTCGAAGTCAGCGCGCCGCGCTTGCCGGAAAGCACAAGCGGTCGCGCTGAACTGAGCCAACGTGAAGTGGAAGTACTGAAGCTCGCCGCCTCCGGCCATAGCAACAAGTCCGCCGCCGCGATCTTGGGCATCGGCATCAAGAGCGCCGAAACCTACAAAGCGCGCGCTATGGAGAAGCTTGGTTTTCGCACTCGCGTGGAGCTTGTGCGTTTCGCGGTCAGCGAAGGCTGGCTCAAAAACTAGTCGTCAGGAAAACCCTGACGCAAGCGGATTTCCCTGTCTTCACAGGCCACTAGGTCCAGTTGAGGGTGTGCGCTCTCCAACCTGGGCGCCCAAATATGGTCGGCGGCCCAGCTGTGCGCGGGCGAGTAAAGCAGAATGCCATTCGACCCGCCCAACGCGGTTGCGATCGACCTCATCCTTGTGACGGACGATCAAGCGCATGCGCGCGACCTGCTCGCGAGTCTCGACCGCAATCACCATCAGTATCTGGTCCGCGAAGTCGCCAAACGAGAGTCCATCGTTACTGATCTCGAGGCCATAGTGGAATCCGCGCGCGGCATACGCCCCGTGATCGTTTTTCTCGATGGCGAATTTCTGCGCGGGCAGGTCGAGACGGTCGCCGCGCACATTCTCTCCTTGAAGCGAGACATGGCGCTCGAATGCGTCGCCACCCGCCCCCCAACCGAGCCGCACCGCAGAACGCACCTAGCCATGCTCGGCGTCCACCTGTTCGACGGCTTCGCCGCTTCGGCCGAAATTATCCCGCTGCATTAAGCGAGTTAGCGCGTTTCGACGGTTTTTGACATTGCGTGCCGGAGTTTCCTGTCAAACTCAGGGATCACCAATTTGCGGCGTTCAGCAAGATGGTGGGCCTGGCAGGACTCGAACCTGCAACCAGACCGTTATGAGCGGCCGGCTCTAACCATTGAGCTACAGGCCCGTAGCTTTCGCGCATGTGGTGGACGCGGGCTTACGCCGTCAAGTCTCGCCGTCGCCACGTGCGTAGCCGACGATGGCGGCGCGGACGAAATCGTCGAAGTTTATGGCGTCGAGTTCGGGCGGGTGCGGGGCCCAGGGCGGGCCGTCGAGCATTTGCACGGTGATTTCCGGGCGGCCGCTATTTTTGCGGCGGCGCGTCAGCGCGTGCTCGGTTTCCTTCTTCACCCACTCGGACTGCGCAGCTGCGCGGGACCAGCAGACGTGGAAGAGATCAGCGCGGTCGATCTCGCGGCGTAAGCGCGGGTGCCATTCTTCGCCGGACTTGAGCGAGGCGCGGTCCCAGAAGTGTTCGACGCCGGCCGATTGATACGCGGTGGCGATGGCGGCGACGGTTTCGCGGTCCTTGCTGGAGTAAGAGAGAAAGACGCGCTTGTGGCGTTTCAGGCGCACGCGGTCGCCGTCCGAGTGCGGTTTCTTGGCCGGGCCGGAGACGTTGCGCGTGAAAGCAAGGACGCCGATCTGTGCGTCATCCACGAAGACGCGCGCCAGGAAGACGACCTGTTTCACCGCCGCTTCGGCTTCGACCGAATAGCAGAAATCGATCGGCTCGCCGGTCCCTGTGCGACGCTGGACGGC
>QBMO01000076.1:0-462 GCA_003242075.1 Alphaproteobacteria bacterium | reverse complement strand
GTCCATGTGCGACGTTGGATGGCGCCATCGCAAACCGCGCCGCGGACTTCGAGCGACACGCCAATCTTTGCGCCGATCGCCACTTCACCGATCGACATGCCTTGCGGCGCGGGATCGCTGCGCGGATCGATTTTCTTCGCCGCCTTGATGACGGCCTGCAAATCCTTCGGCTGATGTACGACGATGCGCACCAGCTCCGGCGTTTCGCGACGCAGCTTTTTCGGCGCGAAGGCGGTGGCGTCAGCGGGCGCGGTGGCTGCTGCAATCGGTGGCGCAGCGCCAGTAGGCGCCGAGCGTTTGCGCGCGATGTCTGGTGACTCTACGGGCGGCGCGGTGGGTGCTGGCGCTTGCGGCGGCTCGGGTGGCGGCGACTGAGCCGGCGGCAATGGCGCTTGTGGCGCGACGTCCGCTGGCGGCGCGGGCGGTTCGACGGACGGCGGCGAAGCAGGGATCGGCGCTTCG
>QBMO01000075.1:15866-22748 GCA_003242075.1 Alphaproteobacteria bacterium | reverse complement strand
CTGCACGACCTGGCCGCGCTCAAATCGAAACACCCAGCAATATTCGTTAGCGTAGCTCTTGCCGGTGACGGTCATGTTGTCGCCGCGCGCTTCGACCACGACGCAATCGCCGTCGGCGAGGATGCGATGCGCTTGGATGTTGTTCTTGCCGTCGACGAACTGATCGCCGAGCGCCTTGAGCAGGGCGAGCACCTCGCCTTTGCCCTTGTAAGTCTTCGACCAAGCGGTGGCGCCGATGATGCGCCAGGCGATATCGGCGCTCATCATATCGACGAACGGGCGCCCGTTGCCCGCCGCGATCGCGGTGAAGGCGTTGGTGATGACAGCTCTGTTGGCTTCGGTGTCGCTCAAGGCGTGCTCCCTCAAACTGCGGGCGTCTGACGTGACAATAGCTTCTCCAGCGCTTCCAGCGTATCGGCGTCGCGCGGCGGCTTGTCCCAACGAATACGCGAAATGCGCGGAAAGCGCATGGCGACGCCGGATTTGTGCCGCGCCGAGCGCTGCAGGCCTTCGAAAGCGACCTCCAACACCAGTCCCTTCGTCTTCGTATGCGTCACTTCCCGAACCGGCCCGAAGCGGTTCTCGGTATTGTTGCGCACGAACTTGTCGAGTTCGATCAGCTCTTCGTCGGTGAAGCCAAAATAGGCCTTGCCCACCGGCGTCAGTTCGCCGGCTTCAGTCCAAACGCCGAACGTGTAGTCCGAATAGAACGAGCTGCGTTTGCCGGAGCCCCGCTGCGCGTACATCAACACTGCATCGATCACCATCGGATCGCGCTTCCATTTGAACCAATAGCCTTTGGGCCGCCCTGCGAGATACGGCGCATCGCGGCGCTTGATCATCACGCCTTCCACAGCGCCCGCATCACTGCCCGCGCCGCCATCGGCCGGATCGGCGCGGGCGAAGGTGAGATCGTCCCACGTTGCAAATGGCACCATCGGCGAAAGATCGATCGGCGCCAGCGGATGCGCGCTCACGAACGCCTCCAGCTTCGCCCGCCGTTTCGTGAACGGCAGCGCGCGCAAATCTTCATCGCCCAACGCCAGCAGATCATAAACGCGAATGAACGCCGGAAACTCGGCCATCATCTTCGGCGTCACGGTCTTGCGGTTCAGCCTTTGCTGTAGCGTGTTGAAGTCTTGCACGCCGCCGCCTCGCTTGATCAGTAGTTCGCCGTCGAGCACCGCGTCGAAATCGAACCCAGCGACCAAATCCGGAAACCCGCCCGATAAGTCCTCGCCCGTCCGCGAATAGAGCCGCGCCGCGCGCTTGCCGCCCGCGTCTTTGCCCGCCGCCGCCTGCACGCGGATGCCATCCCATTTCCACTCCGCGCAAAAGTCGGACGGATCGAGGCCAGCAAACTCTTCCGGTTCGATCGGGTGCGAGAGCATCGGCGGATAAAACCGCACCGTCGTCGCCACGCTTGGCGCTTCGGCGCGGCCTTCGAGCCAGGCGAACACGTGCGGGTAGGGCGGTGCATCGGCGTGCCACACATCCTCGACTTCATCGGCGGACTTGCCGCCAAGCTGCGCTAAAGCCGTCCGCGCCAGCCGCGCCGAGACGCCAATGCGCAGCGCGCCCGTGATCAGCTTTAAGAGCGCCCAGCGCCCGTTCTCATCCAAGCGATCGAGCCAGTCCGCGACGACGCGCGGCAACTCCGCTTTCGGCGTCGTCTGCAAACCTTCGACCACGTCCGTGATGGTCAGTTGGGCATTCGCGCGCGTAGCGTCGGCGGGCCACATCAGCGCCACCGTCTCCGCCAGATCGCCGACGAAGTCGTAGGACAGGCCAAACAGCAGAGGATCAGTCCGCTCCGCCGCGAGATTGCGGATGAGGCCCGCTTTCGCGTTCTTGAACGTCAGCGCGCCTGTCATCGCCGCCAGCGCCCAGCCGCGATCGGGATCAGGCGTGTCGCGGAAATAGGCTTCCAGCAGCGCCAGCTTGCCCAGGCGGCGCGGCTCATAGGCCAAGCGATCCAACAAAGCCGCGAACCGGTTCATGCCGCCGCGCCCGGTTCTTCCTCGTCGCCATAGCCGACGAGATGCAGCGCTTTCGCCTTCAGTCCTTGCGTGCCGCACCAATGCGCCAGCGCATCGGCTTCGCCATGCGTGATCCAGATTTCGCCAGCGCCTGTGTCCAGGATCGTGCGCTGCAAGTCCGGCCAATCGGCGTGATCGGAAATGACCAACGGCAATTCGACGCCGCGCTGCCGTGCCCGCGCGCGAATCCGCATCCAGCCCGACGCGAAACACGTCACCGGATCGGGAAAGCGCCGCACCCACGGCGTCTGCAGCGCGCCCGGCGGCCCCATCACGATGGCGCCCGCATAATAGCTCTTCGGCGCCGTCTCCACCGGCAGGACTTCACCGAGTTCGACGCCATGCGCCTTGTAGAGCTCGGTCAGCGCAATCAGCGCGCCATGCACAAAAATCGGCTTGTCCCAACCCGCGCGCCGCAACTCCGCCATCACGCGCTGTGCTTTACCCAACGCGTATGCGCCAACTACGTGCGCGCGCTCTGGAAACATAGCCACCGACGCCAGCAGCTTTTTCACTTCATCCTCGGCCCTCGGATGCGTGAACACCGGCAGCGCAAACGTCGCCTCCGAGATGAACACGTCGCACGGCACGACTTCGAACGGCGCGCAAGTCGGATCGCTCTGGCGCTTATAGTCGCCGCTCGCCACCACGCGCGTGCCGCCGCACTCCACCGCCGCTTGCGCCGAGCCCAGCACGTGGCCGGCCGAGTGCAGTGAGAAGGTGACGTCGCCAATCTTCAGCCGCTCGCCATAACTGAGCGCTTGCGTCGAGCCGGCGAACGCCGCGCCATACCGCGCCGCCATGATCGCCAGCGTCTCCGGCGTCGCCAGCACGCTCCCATGCCCCGCACGCGCGTGATCCGAGTGCCCATGCGTGATCAGTGCGCGCGGAACCGGGCGCGTCGGGTCCACATAGAGGTCCGCTTGTGGACAATAGAGGCCCTCGGGGCGGGGGTGTAGGATTTGCGCGGGTTGCATCGTCTTCGAAAAGATAGGGCGCCACTGCGGAGATTGCCGCGTTCGCCCAGCGGAATATCGAAGGCCACTAGCGAAAACCCAAGCGCGCGCCTATGTGCGGCGCGTCTCCCGGGGGAAATCCAACTTTATGTCCGAACCGATCATCTCCATCCGGGATGTGAGCAAGACTTATAAGTCCGGCTTGCAGGCCCTGAAGCCGATCAATCTCGAGATCAACAAGGGCGAAATCTTCGCGCTGCTGGGCCCTAACGGCGCCGGCAAGACGACGTTGATCAATATGACCTGCGGGATCGTAAACCTCTCGACGGGCACGATCACCGCCGATGGCCTCGACATCATCCGTGACTATAAGGAGGCCCGCAAACGCATCGGCCTTGTGCCGCAAGAATTGCACACCGACGCGTTCGAGCGCGTTATCGATACGGTGACGTTCTCGCGCGGCCTGTTCGGCTTTGCGCCCAACCCGGCTTACATCGAAAAGGTGCTGCGCGATCTTTCGCTCTGGGAAAAGCGCAACGACAAGATCATGACGCTCTCTGGCGGCATGAAGCGCCGCGTCATGATCGCCAAGGCGCTGAGCCACGAGCCGAAAATCCTCTTCCTCGATGAACCCAGCGCCGGCGTCGATGTCGAGCTTCGTCGCGACATGTGGGAAATGGTGCGCGGGCTGCGCGCCGATGGCGTCACCATCATTTTGACCACGCACTACATCGAAGAAGCCGAGGAAATGGCCGATCGCGTCGGCGTCATCAACAAGGGCGAATTGATCCTGGTCGAAGAAAAGAGCGTGCTGATGCGCAAGCTCGGCAAGAAGCAGCTGACGCTTGAACTCCAATCACCCTTGACCGAAACGCCGCAGATTAACGGCTACGATCTGGCGCTGGCCAGCGAAGGCCGCCAACTGGTTTATAGCTTCGACGCCCAAGCCGACGACACCGGCATCGCCAGCCTGCTCAAGCAACTTGCCGAACGCGGCGTCGATTTCAAAGACCTCCACACCGAGCAATCGTCGCTCGAAGATATTTTCGTTTCTCTGGTGCACCGCTGATGTGTATAATGGTTGACGTATAACGTGAGGCGTTATATATGGCGATCAAGTCGTACCAGGATAGCGCCGTCGCCCGGTTTCACGGTGAGGGCGTCGCTCCAAGGCAGTGGCGCGCGATTGCTAAGGTCGCATTGCGGAAGCTCGACATGATCGACGCCGCAGACGCTTTGAGTGACCTGCTGAGCCCGCCGGGCAATCGGCTTGAAGCGCTCAAGGGCGACCGCAAGGGCCAACACAGCATTCGGATCAATGATCAGTTCCGGATCTGCTTTCGCTGGACCAAGAGCGGCGCCGAAGACGTCGAGATCGTGGATTATCACTAGGAGACCGTGCCGTGCCGCGCATCCGTACCCACCCGGGCGAAGTGCTCAAGGAAGAGTTCATGGCGCCGCTTGAGCTGTCGGCGAACCGGTTGGCCATTGAGCTTGCGGTGCCCGCGACACGCATCGGCGACATCATTCGCGCCGAAAATCCGCGCGCCATCTCCGCCGATACGGCGCTGCGTCTGGCGCGCTACTTCCGCACGACTCCGGCATTTTGGATGAATTTGCAGGCGGCCTATGATCTCTCCAAAGCGGAGACGGAAAAGGGCCGCGAGATTGCCTCGCGCGTCAAACCTCGCGCGCGCGCCTGAAGGACTTGAGCATGAACACTTACGGCATCCAAGCCATCTACCGCTTCGAAATGGGGCGCTGGATGCGTACGCTCGGGCAGAGCTTGTTTTCGCCCGTGCTATCGACGTCGCTCTATTTCATCGTCTTCGGCTCGGCGATCGGCTCGCGCATGCTGGAGATCGGCGGCGTCAGTTACGGCGCTTTCATCGTGCCGGGCCTCATCATGCTCTCGATCCTGACAGAGAGCGTCTCCAATGCGAGCTTCGGCATTTATATGCCGCGCTGGGCCGGGACGATTTACGAACTGCTCTCCGCGCCCGTCTCTGCATTTGAAGCCGTATGCGGCTATGTCGGCGCGGCGGCGACGAAATCGGTGATCATCGGCGTGGTGATCCTCGCCACCGCGCGGCTCTTCGTGCCGTACGAAGTGCAGAACTGGCCCGCCGTGATCTTGTTTCTGGTGCTGACCAGCGTTTCGTTCTGCTTGTTCGGTTTCATCCTCGGCGTGCTCGCCGACGGTTTCGAGAAGCTGCAGATCGTGCCGATGCTGATCCTGACGCCGCTGACTTTCCTTGGCGGCACCTTCTACTCGATCGACATGCTGCCCGAGCCGTGGCGGACGGTCACCCTGTTCAACCCGATCGTTTATCTGATCAGCGGCTTCCGCTGGGCCTTCTTCGGGGAGCAAGCGGCTGACGTGAACATTGGCGTAAGCCTTGCGGCAATCTCGATCTTCCTCGCAGTTTGCCTTGCGGCCGTATGGTGGATTTTCAAGACCGGCTATCGGCTGAAGAACTGACGCCACGGAAACGCATCGCGAGCGATATATCGTTGACGATGTAATTCGCCCGGGCTAAGCAAAGCCCATGGCGAAGCCGCGTTATCTGCATCTGCTCTCCCGCGCGGCGCGTGCGTCGCAGGCCATCGCGGATGATGGATTGGCGGACCTGGGTCTTACCTCCGCACAAGCGGGCGCCTTGTTCGCTTTGCCAGCGGAGGGCGGCGCGGGTGTGAACGCTGTCGCGGATGCGCTGGGCCTGGCGCAATCGGCGGCCTCCGTGCTCGTCCAGCGGCTTGAGCAGGCCGGCCTTGTCGAGCGACAGCCCGATCCGGTTGACCGCCGCGCCGTGCTTTTGACCTTAACGTCGCGCGGCAGAACACTGCGCGCTCGCGCTGTCGAGCGCGCGCAACGCATGAACACCGCCGCCACGCGTGGCTTCAGCAGTGACGAGCAGTCCACTATCGCACGCTGGCTGCAACACATGATCGATTTGAAGGAGACGAGCCGTGAGTGAAGAGCACATCATCGTCGCCCAAGACGGCGCCGTTCTCGAAATCCGTTTCAACCGCCCGGACAAGAAGAACGCCATCACCAACGCCATGTACGGCGTCATGGCTGACGCGGTGGCGCGCGCGCAGAGCGACGAGAGCATCCGCGCCGTCCTTTTCACCAGCGTCGGCGACTTTTTCTCCGCCGGCAACGACATCAAGGATTTCGCCGCTCAGTCCATGGGCGCGTTCGACGGCCCGCGCCATGTCGTGCGGTTCTTGGAAGAAGTGATCAAGGCCGAGAAGCCGATCGTCGCCGCAGTGCAGGGGCACGCCATCGGCGTCGGCACCACGATGCTGTTTCAGTGCGATCTCGTTTACGTCGCCGAAGACGCGCGCCTCACCGTGCCGTTCATCGATCTCGGCGTCGTGCCTGAGAATGCATCGAGCCTCACCATGGTGGATCGCCTCGGCCACACGCGCGCCTTCGCGCTGTTCGGCCTGGGCGAGCCGCTCTTGGGCAAGGACGCCGCTGCTTGGGGCCTCGCCAATGCTGCGTTACCGAGAGACGAGGTTGAAGCGCGCGCCCGCGCCGCCGCGCACAAGCTTGCGGCCAAACCGCCGGAATCCATGCGCCTCACCAAGCGCCTCATGCGCGATCGCGAAGCCTTGCTGGCGCGCATGAACGAAGAGGGCGCGCTCTTCGCCGAACGTCTGCGCTCCCCTGAAGCCGCCGCCGCGTTCTCCGCGTTCTTGCAGAAGCGCTAGCGCCCCCGGCGCGGCGTGTGCCGCGCAATCCAGGCGTCGACCGCCGGCATCGTCCGCTCCGCCAGCTGCGCGCGCAGACGCATGTTCGAGGCTGTCGCCGCGATTGTGTCTTGTGCGCTTGGGCTATCGCGTCCGTAGGCGACGAGCGCTTCGGCGATTGCGGGATC
>QBMO01000075.1:13333-15856 GCA_003242075.1 Alphaproteobacteria bacterium | reverse complement strand
CCGCTGCAGCGGATCGAGCAAGCCCTCGATCGTGGCGCGGTTCTCCACCAGGAAGGCCCAGCCCAACGCCGGGTGCGCGCCGGCGACTGTCTGCACGATTTGCGGCCTGATTTGGCGCGGGATGTCTTCGCCGAGCGTCAGCGCGAGCGTGCGCCGCGCCAAAGTCTCGTCGCTGGCCGACGCCAACAGACGCCATAAGCGCCGTTGTTCGACGAAATCCGTCGTGCCGCGCACGCGCGTCAGCATTGCCTCATACTCCCCGGCGGTCGCGCGAGAGGCGATTAGGCCCATCGCGGCGCTGCGGACCGAGCCGTGCAGCGCCGCGATGGGCCTAATCGCCTCTCGCGNCGCTGCCGTCACCCGCCGCCGCGCTTCCGCGATCACCGCCTCATCGCCCAATGCGCCGAGTGCTGAGATGACAGAAGGGCGGGCGAGGCGAATGTTCGGGTCTTCATCGTCGCGCGGATCCCAGCCCCAGCGCGCGAAGTACGGTTGCAGCACGCGCAAGCCGTAAGCGCGCACCGCCGCTTCGCTGTCGCGCCCGCGCGCATAGCCCGCGACCGCGGTCAGTGAGTTCGCCGCATCCATCACCACAATCGGATTGGCGTCGGCCGGCATGACGTTGACCAGTTCGAGATAGTCCGTCAGCGGCGCGTCGCCCGAACGGCCGAACGCCCAGTAGTCGAGCATCAAGCCAAGCTGGTCGGCGTCTTCGAGCCGCGCGAAGCCTCGCACAAGGCGCTGGAAGTCCGCTTGTGCGTAGTGGACGCGGAAGAAGCCGGTTTGGCCAGCATTGAGCAAATAGCCATTGCACGCATTCGGGACCTGGAGTTGCCCGCTCTCTTGCGCCGGCAGCACGCCGCGCACGTTGGCGGACGAGCCGATGGTCGTGGCGACCACAGGCGTCGCCCAGCGTTCACCGGTGCGCGCGGCGTCATCAAGCGCAAAGCGGCGCTGACGAACATTGATTGCGTTGCTGCTCGCGGCTCCGCACGAAGCTTCCGCCATCAGCACTG
Source organism: Alphaproteobacteria bacterium (assembly GCA_003242075.1). Classification (GTDB taxonomy): domain Bacteria; phylum Pseudomonadota; class Alphaproteobacteria; order Caulobacterales; family Aquidulcibacteraceae; genus Vitreimonas. Next base: position 14,840 of record QBMO01000075.1, on the reverse strand, counting down.
GATAGCCCGGCTGCAGCGTATAGTTTCGCGCGATATCGAGCACTGGCTGTCCCGACGCTGCCTGCACCGCGCTCCACAAATCCTCGGTGACCGAATTGCCGTAAAGCCGCGCGTTCAGATAATCGCGCACGCCTTGGCGGAAATCCTCTTCGCCGACATAGGCTTCCATCATGCGGATGACGGCCAAGCCCTTTTCGTAAGAGATTGCGTCGAACGCCAAGTTCGCGTCGTCGATCGTATTGACTGTTTGCACCACCGGATGCGTGCCGATGCGCGCGTCGAGGCCCATGGCGCTTTCGGTGCCGCCCGCGCGCTGCGAGAGCCAAGGCTGCCATTCCGGATGCAGCGCATCCATCGCCTTGCCGGCGGCCCAGGAGGCGAAGCCTTCGTTCAGCCAAAGATCGTCCCACCAGCGCATGGTGACGAGATTGCCGAACCATTGGTGTGCGATTTCGTGCGCGACGACCTCGAACACAAAGCGCCGCTCGCTCTCGCTCGTCGCGTTCTCATCAACAAGGATGTACTGGTCGAAATAGAGAATGGCGCCCCAATTCTCCATCGCCGCAAAGCCGCCGGCGCCGGGCACGCCGACCATGTCAAGCTTCGGCAGCGGATATTCGATGCCGAAATACTCTTCGAAATAGCGTAGCGATTCCACGCCCGCCTCGAGCGCATAGCGCGCCCGCTCGGTGGCGCCCCGTCGCACAACGACAGCGAGTTCGACGCCGTCCACGTCCGTTGTCACGCGCTCGAAATCGCCGACGCCGAGGAAGAGCAGATAGCTCGCCATCGCGGGCGTGTCCTGGAAGCGCGTGCGCGTCAGCCCATTGGTGAGGCGGGTTGCGCTTTCCACCGGCATGTTGCCGATCGCCATCAAGTTGCTTGGCGCTGTCACGCTGATCGAAAACACCGAGCGCATGTTCGGCTGGTCCCACATCGGCGAAAAGCGCCGCGCATCGCCGACTTGGAATTGCGTCGCTAGTGCGCGCTGAGTTTGGCCATCCTGATCGTACTCGACGCGGAAGAGGCCGTAGGCGTCATCGAAGATGCGGCCATTGTAATTGAGGCGGATCGTGTGCCGCCCTGCGCGCAGCGGTCGTCGCGGCGTCAGCGTCAAAGTTTGCGCTTCGTTATCGACGGCGAAGGCGACCGTTTGATTGTCGATGATGGCGCGCGTCACTTCGATGTCGAGCGCGTTCATCACGATCCTGTCGCGCGCCCCGTCGCTTTGAATGACGATCGTCGTCTCGCCTGCGAACGTGCCGCCCTCGATATCGGGTGTCACCGAAATCTCGTAGCGCACCGGCGTTGGCGCGTTCTCGAACCAGGCGCGCGCGGTTTGCGCCACCGAAGCCGGCGACAGCGTGAGCACCGCAAACAAGGCGGCCAGGGCGAACGGGCGAAATTTCATGGAAAGTCCCTCGAATGACCCGGCTTGATGGCCAGGGCGGGCCAGGCAGGCAACGACTTTTCGCCGAAGGGCGGGCGGGCTGCGGCGAGCGACGAT
>QBMO01000075.1:8613-13323 GCA_003242075.1 Alphaproteobacteria bacterium | reverse complement strand
GCGCGACGCGCCCGCCCGTGCCCCAGGAGGCGAGCCAAGACGCGTTCGTACTGGAAGAGGATCTGTTGGGGCAGACTGTCGCGCGCGGGGAATTCCGCGCCATCAACGGCGTCCGCCGCGGTTTCAACGCAACGCTCAATGGAACCTGGGACGGCCAAACGCTGACGCTGGTCGAAGACTTCGTCTATGACGATGGCGAGCGCGATCGCAAAACCTGGCGCCTGCAACGCGTGGCGCCCGGACGCTTCACCGGCACGCGCGAAGATGTCATCGGCGAGGCCGTCGGCTTTCAAGACGGCAACGCATTCAGGCTGGAATACGATGTGCGTTTGCCGTCCGATGATGGCAGCCCGGGCCGTCGCGTGCGCTTTCGCGACGTGCTGGTGAACACAAGCGACGGCAACATTCTCAACCGCGCCACAGTCGGCCTCTGGGGTCTGCGCGTCGCGCGCGTCGAGCTCACCATCGCGCGCGAGCAAGCCGCGCCATAGACCGAACGTGGTAGCTCGGCGCTAACCACGAATAATCTGGATCGTTATGACGTCTGGCGCGTTTTCCAATCGAGGAGGACGTCATGGACGCTCCCCTGGAATGGTCCGCTCGCACGACGAAGCAAGATCATCGCATGCCTTGGCGGGGTGCGGCGTGTGTGATTGAGCCTGATGATGCCCGCCGCGCACAGCTCGCGCGGCTTCTCTGTGGCATGGGCTTCGTGACCCACGAAACCGCGTTGGGCGAACTCGGCGCTGAGATTGCCGCTCAAGTCTCGCTGCGGGTGATTGTCGTGAACGTGCTCGTGCGCGATGTGCAGGGGCTGCAGCTCATCCGCTATTTGCGGCAACGCGCGCCGGCGGCGATCATCGTCTCTGTATCGGAGCGTGTGCGCACATCGATGCCGGTGATGCTCTCGCGGCTTGCTGGCGCGGACGCCGCTTTGATCGCGCCGGTGAGCGCCGAAGCCCTGGCGGCGGTGATCGAGAGTGTAGAGCCCTTCGAATACGGCCCGCCGGAAACCGCGCCGCCGCACCTCGGCCACATCATCATCTAGGCTGGCGAGAGCGCGGGCGCGCCGCTACATCAGCGCTATGCTGTTGTTTACGCACCCCTCCATGCTGCGCCACGAAACCCCGCCCGGCCATGCCGAGCATGATGGTCGCCTGCAAGCTGTGTTGGATGCGCTTGAGTACGCCGACCTCGATCGCCGCGAAGCGCCGCTGGCATCACGTGACGCCATCGCTCGCGTGCATCCGCGCGCCTATATCGACGCACTCGAACCCGCCTTCGCCGAAGCGAACCATGCGCGCGTGCGTCTCGATGCGGACACCTACATCTCCGCCGGTTCGCGCGAAGCGATCTATCGCGCCGCCGGCGCATGCGTCGCCGCCGTCGATGCGGTGATGGCGGGCGATCATGAGATGGCGTTCTGCGCCGTGCGCCCGCCCGGCCATCACGCCGAGCCGATGGCGCCGATGGGATTTTGCATTTTCAACAACGTCGCTATCGGCGCGCTGCATGCGCTCGAAGCGCACGGTCTGTCGCGCGTCGCCGTCGTCGATTTCGATGTGCACCACGGTAACGGCTCGCAAACCGTGGCGGAGAAAGATGCGCGCGTCTTCTTCGCTTCGACCCACCAGGCGCCGCTTTATCCGGGCACTGGTCAGGCCAATGAGACGGGCATGGACGGTAATGTCGTTAACGCGCCACTGCCGGCGGGGGCTAATAGCGCGGCGTGGCGCGAGGCGATGGAAACAAAAATCCTTCCCGCGCTCGATGCCTTCGACCCCGAATTTATCCTCGTTTCGGCCGGTTTTGACGCCCATCGGGCCGATCCGCTCGCGCAAATGGAACTTGTGGAAGAAGATTTCGCTTGGGGGGCGCAACGCTTGCGCGAAATTGCATTACGGCGCTGCAAGGGTCGGCTTGTCTCGACTCTGGAGGGCGGCTACGACTTGGCCGCGCTCGCCAAGTCCTCCCTGGCTTATGTGCGAGCGTTACAGCGCGTGTGAGACCCGCTCACGGGGAGGGGGAGTCCGCCGCGCGCAGGGTCAGAATGACGACGACCATGGCGCCCGACGAGACGTCAGATCGCCGTTCAGCCGCGAAGATCGGAACGATCGTCATTACGCGGCACGGCCAGCCTCACGCCGACAGCAAGGTCCGCGTCGATCGCGACGGCTATCGCGAATGGTGGCGCAACTACGATTTGGCGCGCCTGCATCCCGATGAGAAACCGCCGGCAGATTTGCTGCGCCTTGCGCAAGCCAGCGACATCATTTTCGCGTCCACTTTGCCGCGCGCGATCCACACAGCCGAAATGCTGGCCGACGGCCGCGAAATTCTGACGGATCCGGTTTTCGTGGAAGCGCCGTTGCCACCGCCTGGCATCATAGGCAAGCGCAGCCCCCGGCACTGGGGCGTGTGGTCCCGCGCTTCATGGATGCTGGGCGGCCACGAAGACGGTGAAACTCTCGCCGACGCTGAACTCCGCGCTCAAGCGGCGGTTGCAACCCTGACGGCCCAGGCGCTGCGTGGGCAGAACGTGCTGCTCTGCGCCCATGGCTGGTTTAACCGCATGATGCGCCCGGTGCTGCGCCGCCAAGGCTGGCGCGAAGTCGAGGACAAGGGCGACAAGTATTGGAGCTACCGCCGCTACGAGAAGGTTTCGAAGGGCTAATCCCTATTCCCTAAGCCGCCGCCAACCCATATTTTGCCGAACATGACACCAGAAACCCGCGACCCCGCCCAGCTCTCCTTCGAGGAGTCCTTGCAGGAGTTGGAAAAAATCGTCGCGCATTTGGAGCGGGGCGACGTTCCGCTGGCTGACTCGATTCGCATCTATAAGCGCGGCGCCGCCTTGAAGGCCCGCTGCGAGGGCCAGCTTAAAGACGCCCAGCTCGAGGTTGACCAAATCGTGATGGGCCCTGACGGTCCGCGCACAGAACCCGCGAAGATCGGGTCGTAAGGGAGAGAGAAACGTCCATGGCCGACGATCCGCAAGCCAATGCGCGCCTGCCCATCATCGCCTTCGAGGATTTCCTCAAGGTCGACATCCGCCTCGGCACCATTGTCGATGTGAAGGTGTTCGAAGAGGCCAAGAAGGCGGCCTACCAACTCTGGATCGATTTCGGCGACCCGCTCGGCGTCAAGAAGTCGAGCGCGCAAGTGGTGCAGAACTACGACATCGGCGAACTGCTCGGCCGCCGCGTCGCCGCCGTGGTGAACTTCGAGCCGAAGCAGATCGGCAAGTTCATGAGCGAAGTGCTCTGCCTCGGCTTCCCAGATCGCAACGGCAACGTCGTGCTGCTCAACGTCGATCGCCCCGCGCTTGAGGGCGGCAGGCTCTACTGAGACTACGAATAAAGGGCGCGGATCAACCGCGCCCTTCTTTTGACCAGCGTTTCACTGCGACGTGAACTTACTTGCGGCCGCCTCCGCCTTCGCTAGCTTCGTAATTGTTGATCCAACCTTGCACAGCGGCGCGCGCCTCCGGCGTAAGCGGACGGCCCTGGCCGTGGAAGTCGGACCAATAATCGTGGCCTTGAGGCGTTCCCCCCCACACGAACGCCGAAATGAGTTGGCTGACATCGCCCCGCAGCACGGCGCGTGCAGGATCGATGTTGAAGCCTTCCGGCACGCCCCCGGCCGCAACCGCAATGCCGCCGCCGCCACTATCAGGCGTGCCGAGTGGATTGCGCGAAAGAACGAATTGGCCGTTCATTTCGCCATTGGTCATCCAGCCGAGAAGCGTCGTCGGGCCGACAAGATCGCCCGTGTAGACGGATTGGCCGCCACCGACATAGCGCAGCACGACGCCGGTCGTGGTTGTGCTCCAAGTGCCGCCTTCGCCGTGGCTATCGGTGAATGAACCGCCGCGCCCGAACTCCCACACGATGGTGTCGCCGTCGTACTCGGCGCCCTCCCAGTTCACAGCGCCGTACCATGTGCCGGTGTAGTCCTGCGCATGAGCCGGCGCCGCGAGCGCCGCGCTCATGGCGAACATCGCGCACAAAGCGCTGATTACTGTCTTGATCATCGTCCACCCTTCATCGTCACGCGCGGACACTATGCATGCCCGCGCGTGCGTGAGAAGGGCCGCTTAGTTGGTCGGCAGCGGCTCTGGCTCTTCAGTGACTGTAGGCTCTGGCGGCGGTGTCAACGATGGCGGGCCAGCATCCGGCGCGGTTGCGTTGGGTGGCACGAGATCGGGATCGGGCAATGTTGATTCCGGCGGCAGTTCGCCCAGGGGCGGCGTCTCGGTCGCGGGCTCAAGCGTCTGCAGTTCCGCGATACGCCCGCGCGCCGTGATGGCGTGCTCGCTGTCGGGAAATTCGTTGAGGAAGGCTTCCAGCGCGTCGATCGTATCGGAATCGCTGGCCGCTTCGAAGCTGCGTTCTTCCAGCGCCGCTAGAGCGCTTTCGGCTTCGTCGCGGTATTCGCCGGGATCGCCGGAGATGAACGCGCGCAGCTCGTCCGCGTCATTCTGCGCTACCGATTCCCATGCCGCCGAAGTTGAATCGGCAGTTTGCGACTGGCTGTAAAAATAATAGCCGCCGCCGCCGAGGCCGAGCACGACCACTGCGGCAATGCCGATCATCAAACCAGCGCCGCCGTCTTTCTTCGGCTCGGAGGATTGAGGGGCGGGCGTTGGCTGACGCGGAGGCGGCGCTTGCCGCGGCGGAGGCGCTGCGGCGGCGGGCCGCGGTTGTTGCG
>QBMO01000075.1:7429-8603 GCA_003242075.1 Alphaproteobacteria bacterium | reverse complement strand
TTGTTGCGCCTGTTGCGGACGCTGCTGCGGTTGCTGCGAGCGCGGCGTTGCTTGCGGTTGTTGTGGCTGGCGCGGCGTGACGCCCGGTTGCGCGCTCATGGGCCCGTTAGACGGCCGCCCCGCGTGACGCGCGGCGGCTTCAGCTTCCGCTTGGGGGTTCACGATGCCGGGTGTGAAGAACGGGCTCGGTCCGCGTGGTGCTGGCGGGGGCAACGGCGCCACGCCCGCTTTATCCGTCACCAATTTGGCCAGATCGCGCCAAGCGGCGAAATCGTCTTCACCGCGCCAGCCTGTGAGATTGACGCTCGCATCATTGCTGAACTGGCTCGGCGGCGCAGCGTTCTGCATGACGGCATGGACGAGTTTGCTTTTACCGCGCGCGAACACCGCGTCATCGACCAGCGGCTGTTGCCCGACGGAGCGCGGCGACCAGAGTGCAACGGTGACCTTGGCGTCCTTCACAGCGCCGCGCAGTTCGTCGCCCGGCTGTTTCTCAAGCACGACGGTCAGCTTGGCCTGGCGCAGCTTTTCAGCCAGCGCGCGCGCCGGCAGTGCGTCCTCGGCCGCGTGAATGATCGCCACCGTCGCCATTTTTCCTCACTCTTTCAAATACAAGCGTCAACCTCGCGCCGCTGGCGGCGGTCGCGCACCCAAACCCTGGCGCTATGATGCCCTGGATACCCAGTGTTTGGAAAGTCCACAGGCCAGCGCCAAGCCATTCCCCCGGGGCGGGAGGGCGCCGCCCGCTTGCACCCAGCCGGGGCTCTGCTACGGCAAGCGCCGATGTCTCGATTTGAAACCCGCCTCAAGGAAGCCGCCGAGCGGATCAACACTGCGCTCGACGGACTGCTGCCCCGCGACCAAGGCCCGGAGTCGCGCCTGCTTAGCGCCATGCGTTACGCCGCGCTCGCTGGCGGCAAGCGCTTGCGCCCGTTCTTCACGCTCGAAGTCGGCCGCATGTTCGACGCCGACGAGGGCATGCTGCTGCGCGTGGCGAGCGCCATCGAGTGCGTACACACGTACTCGCTCATCCACGACGATCTGCCGTGCATGGACGATGACGATCTGCGCCGCGGCCGCCCGACGCTGCACCGTCAGTACGATGAAGCAACAGCGCTGCTCGCGGGCGATGCGCTGCTGACGTTTGCGTTCGAATTGCTCGCTGAACCCGCGA
>QBMO01000075.1:282-7419 GCA_003242075.1 Alphaproteobacteria bacterium | reverse complement strand
CAAATGCGCTGCAAGCTCATCTTGGGCTTGGCCAAAGCGGCCGGCGCGCTCGGCATGGTGGCGGGGCAGGCAGCCGACATGGCGGGCGCCGACATCGGCTCCGACCTTATCGCGGTCACCCGCATGAACCGGTTGAAGACCGGCGCGCTGATCAACTTCGCCGTGGAAGCCGGCGCCATGGTCGGCTGCGCTTCGGAAGCGGAGAAGACGGCGCTCATGCGCTATGCTCACGACGTCGGCTTGGCGTTTCAGATGGTCGATGATTTGCTCGACGCCGAAGGTGTTGCCCGCGACACCGGCAAGGCTGTCGGCAAGGACAAGGATCGCGGCAAGGTCAATTTCGTCACCGTGCTCGGCGCCGACGCGACGCGCGAGCGCATCGGCATGCTGGCCAACCAAGCCAAGGCGCACTTGGGCCTATTCGGCCACCGCGCGCACATCCTTACCGACGCCGTCGATTTCATCGTCCAACGGCGGTACTGAGCACCCGTTCAGCCGCCGTTCAGATTGATTTTCAGAGCTTCTCGCAAGGGAGCGTCACATGATTATCAGCCGTCGACACGGGATTACGCTTCTCGGCGCGGCGATCGCTACGCCCACCTTGGCGCTTGCTCAGACCGACCCTCGCGCGCCTGCGCTTCCGCCTGCGCTCGCCACGCTCAGCGCCGTGCCGATCACGACTCCGCAAGGCGCGGCCACCACATTGAGCGCGCATCTCGCCGCCGCGCCCAGCGTCATTGCATTCTGGGCGACCTGGTGTTCGCCGTGCTTGCTGGAAGGGCGCCAGCTTGCCGACATCCGCAACCGCGTCCCCGCGGAGAGGCTGAACATCATCGGCGTAAACATGGACGCCAATAGGGAGCCGCGCCGACTGCAGCGTTTCATGGAGCGAGCGCGCATGAACTACACCCAAGTGTTCGGCACGATGCGGCTTTATCGTGCATTCAACAATCCAGGCGAAGGCACGCAGGTCCTGCTGCCGCGTCTCTACATTTTCGCCGCGGACGGCAGTCCCGTTGCAGCTTTTGGAAGTTATGACGGCGAAGGCGCGATCGAGGAGATCGACCGCGCTGTCAATGGCGTGCTCGTCTAATCCATCAGCCGCTGCGTCAGATACATGTATTCCAACGCGCGTCTCCGCGCTGCTTCGCGTAAATTGGCGTTGGCTTGGTGGCCGCCGTCCATGTTTTCGTAATAGAGAAACGGCACGCCCAGTTCCTGCAGCCGCGCCGCATATTTGCGCGCGTGGCCGGGATGGACGCGGTCGTCCTTCGTTGACGTGTAGATGAACACGAGCGGGAAATTCTCGCCCGGCGCCAAGTTCTGATACGGCGTTATGCGTTCCAGAAACGCGCGCTGCTCCGGCACGTTCGGCGAACCGTATTCACCCACCCATGACGCGCCCGCGAGCAATTGATCGTAACGCAGCATGTCCAAGAGCGGCGAGCCGATCACCGCCGCATGCACCATTTCCGGATGCTGGTTCAGCATCACCCCCATCAACAAGCCGCCATTCGAGCGTCCGGAAATGCCGAGCCGGCGCGGGCTGGTTATGCGCCGCTCAATCACGTCGCGTTCAACGGCGTAGAAATCATCATAGATGCGCTGACGATTGGTCAGCAGGCCGGCGCTATGCCAATCGGGCCCGAACTCGCCGCCGCCGCGAATGTTCGCCAGCACATAAACGCCGCCTTGATCGAGCCAGAGCTGACCGAGATAGGCGTTGTAGCTCGGCGTTTGCGACAGTTGAAAACCGCCATAGGCGTAGAGCAAAGTCGGGTTCTCGCCGTTCATCTCCGCGTCGCGCCGGCGCACGACAAAGTAGGGCACGCGCGTGCCGTCAGCGCTGGTCGCTTCGAATTGCTCCGTCACATAAGGCGACGCATCGAATTGCGCCGGCAGCGAGCGCACCGCGCGCGCGGCGCCGCCATCGATGGCGTAGAGCGTCGATGGCGTCAGGAAATCCTCAAACACGGCGAACGCCTGCGCGCTGCTGGTCGATGCGCTGGCGATGGTGACGACGCCGGTGGGCGGCAACGCGATTTGCTCGCTGCTCCAAACGCCGCCGCGCAACGTAAAGCGCTGCAAGCGGCCGCGCACATTGTCGAAGCCGGCAACCAAAAGTCCGTTGCTGGTCGCCGCCACACTTTCGATCGATTGGCGCGGTCCCGGCGTGAAAATCACTTCAATCTGTGGCGCCGCTGACGTCGCGGTCGCCAGCGGCAGCGCTAGCAGCGCACCGGACGGATACTGAACGCCGCCAATGCTCCACGCTTCTTCGAGCGTCACGATCAGCCGATCGGCGAAGTAGCGCCGAATGGAGGCGCGGCGCGGCAGTGTGAGGCGCTGCGGGCCTTCAGCCGTGATCAGCCAATAGACCGCCTCGAAAAACGTATCGCCCTCGACCGCGATGGCGATGTGATCGCCGCTTTCATCCTCCAGCGTGGTCACGCCCAGCGATACGTCGCTTGCTTGCCCGCGCATGATTTCGGTTGCACTCGCAAGCGGCGTCCCGCGCCGCCAGGCCCGCAGTTGGAACGGATAGCCAGACTCTGTCAGCGAGCCGTCGCCCCAATTCGTCGCCACCAGCAACGTGTCGCGATCCAGCCAGCCGATGTTCGACTTGGCTTCCGGCACGACGAAACCGCCGGCCACGAAGGTGCGCGCATTCACATCGAACTCACGCTCTGTCGAGGCATCGAGCCCGCCATTGGAGAGCGAGATCATGCAGCGCTCGCCTGAGGGATCGCAGTCCGAACCCTGCCACACCCAGTTCGCATTCTCCGTTGCCGCCAGCGCATCGAGATCGAGCAGCGTTTCCCAAACCGGCGCGTTCGCCGCATAGCTCGCAAGCGGCGCGCGCCGCCAGATGCCGCGCACGTGGTCGGGGTCCTGCCAGAAATTGTAGAGATAGCCGCCGCGCACTTGCCCGAGCGGCAAGCGATCGCGGCTCTCCGCCACTGTCAGCGCGCGCTGCAACAGTTCAGGAAAGCGCGCATCGCCCTCAAGGATCGCCAGCGAACGCGCATTCTCTGTGCGCACCCAATCCAGCGCCCGCTCGCCTTCGACCTCTTCGAGCCAAAGATAAGGATCCACCGTAGCTGCCGTGGCCGTCGGCGTTGGCGCATCCGTCGCCGGCGTTGCGCAACTCGCGCTTAGAACCAAAGCCGCAAGGCAGGCGCACACTCTCATCATTCGCGAAAATCCCCATCGGCCCACTGGCGCGCGGCGCACACTACCGATCCGCGCCGCCCCGCCAACCCTTGTGCGATGTTTGGCGTGACGCGTGCTGCGGGAACCGCTACCGCATCAACATTCAGAGCGAGGAGAGACCCAATGCGCGAGCTTCACATCAGGAAAGGGAACATCCGCACGACACAATGGGTCGATGTCGCCCCGGCGCCGCTCGGCCCAGGCGCGGCGCGGCTCAAGCTCGATCTCTTCGCGCTCACCGCCAACAACATCACTTATGCCGCCTTCGGCGCGGGCATGCTCGGCTATTGGGATTTCTTCCCGGCGCCGGAAGGCTGGGGCAAGACGCCTGTCTGGGGTTTCGCGAGCGTTGTTGAATCGAACGCGCCCGAGATCACCACTGGCGCGCGCTTCTATGGCTACTACCCAATCGCGGAAACGCTCGACGTTGTCGTCCGCAAAACGGCTGGCGGCTTTTTCGATGCGGCGCCGCATCGCGCGTCCAAGGCGCCGATCTACAATCTCTATACCGATATCGCGACTGATCCGGCCTACGACGCGGCTTTCGAGCCGGAGCAAGCGCTGTTTCGCCCGCTCTTCGCCACCGGTTGGTGGGCCGCCGATTGCGTGCGCCAAGCGCAGGCGCGCTCTGTGATCCTGTCGAGCGCATCGTCGAAGACCGCGCTCGCCACCGCGCATCAGCTGCGCCGCCTCGGCGGCCAAGAGATCATCGGCCTCACATCGCCCGGCAACGAAGCGTATGTGCGCGACACCGGCCTCTACGATCGCGTCGTTCTTTACGCCGATGCTGCAACGCTCACTGCGCCAGCGCCCGTCACCTTCGTCGACTTCCTCGGCCGCCGCGATCTCACCGCCGCCGTCCACACCGCGCTCGGTGTGCACTGACGCGCAGTATCATTATCGGCATCACCGATTGGCAGAGTGCAGGTGCGGCGTCCGCTGCGCCGTTGCCGGGGCCCAAGCCGGAATTCTTCTTCGTCCCCACTTACGCGGCCGAGCGTCTCAAAGCCGAGCCGGACCTCGGCCCCGTCATGCAGCGCGATCTGCGCGGCTTCTACGAAGCCTCCCGCGCCTTCGTCACCGCGCAGCGCGGCGTCGGCGCCGAAGCGATCCAATCTGCCTGGGCGCGCTTGGCGACGGGCGACGTTCCACCGAACCAAGGCCTGGTGCTCTCGTTCTGAGACGGCGCCCCAAGCCTGCGCCGCCACGTCGCACGAAATCGGGCGGTAAAACCACACATCTGCCGTGGCTTAGGCGTCGCCAAGGGGCGGGAACGGGGGTAGGCTTGATCCAGATCAAATCGCCGAGGATTCATGGCCACCCCAACGCCGCTGCTCGACCAGGTCCGGAACCCCGCCGATCTCCGCCAACTCGATGAGACGCAGCTGCGCCAGCTGGCCGACGAGTTGCGCGCCGAAACCATCAACGCCGTCAGCCACACAGGCGGCCATTTGGGCGCAGGGCTCGGCGTCGTCGAGCTGACGGTGGCGCTGCACTACGTTTTCGAAACGCCGCGCGACAAGATCATCTGGGACGTCGGCCACCAGGCCTATCCGCACAAAATTCTCACCGGCCGCCGCGACCGTATCCGCACGCTCCGCCAAGGGCAGGGGCTCTCCGGTTTCACCAAGCGCGCCGAGAGCGAGTACGATCCGTTCGGCGCAGCGCACGCGGCCACCTCGATCTCCGCTGCGCTCGGCTTTGCCGTCGCCCGCGATAAACGCGGCGACGATAGCCACGTGATCGCCGTCATCGGCGACGGCTCGATGTCGGCGGGCATGGCCTATGAGGCGATGAACAACGCGGCGGAAACCACGAAGCGCCTCATCGTCATCCTCAACGACAACGACATGAGCATTGCGCCGCCGGTCGGCGGCATGAGCTCTTATCTCGGGCGCCTCGCCTCATCGAAGACCTATCGCGCCATCCGCAAGACGGCCAAGTCGATCGCCGAGCATCTGCCGGCGCCGATCCATGACGTCGCCAAGAAAGCCGAAGAGTACGCGCGCACCATGGTGACGGGCGGGACGTTCTTCGAAGAGCTGGGCTTCCACTATCTCGGCCCGTTCGATGGCCACGATGTCGACCTGCTCCGCCGCATTCTGAAGAACGCCAAGGAGTTCACCGATCGCCCGGTGCTGATCCATGCGGTCACCACCAAGGGCAAGGGCTACGCGCCGGCCGAAAACGCCGCCGACAAATATCACGGCGTCAACAAGTTCAACGTCGTCACCGGCGAGCAAAGCAAAGGCGCAAGCGCGCCGAGCTACACCAAGGTGTTTGCGCAAGCGCTCGTGCGCGAAGCGGAGAAGGACGACAAAATCGTCGCCATCACCGCCGCCATGCCGGCCGGCACCGGGCTCGATATTTTCGGCCAGCGTTTCCCGGACCGCACCTTCGATGTCGGCATCGCCGAACAGCACGCGGTGACGTTCGCAGCCGGCCTTGCGGCTGACGGCATGAAGCCTTTCGCGGCGATTTATTCGACGTTCCTCCAACGCGGCTACGACCAAGTCGTGCACGACGTCGCCATCCAAAAGCTGCCCGTGCGCTTCGCCATGGACCGCGCCGGCCTCGTCGGCGCCGATGGCCCGACGCACGCGGGCACGTTCGATGTCGGCTATATGGGCGCGCTGCCGGGCATGATCGTCATGGCCGCCGCTGACGGCAATGATCTGTCGCGCATGGTCGCCACCGCCGCGCAGATTGACGATACGCCCAGCTGCTTCCGCTATCCGCGCGGCGACGCTGACGGCGCGCTGCAAGCCGACGCTCACATCCCGCTCGAGATCGGCAAGGGCCGCATCCTGCGCGAGGGCACCTCCGTCGCGCTGCTGAACTTCGGCGCCCGCATGAGCGAAGCCAACGCCGCCGCCGACAAGCTCGGCGCCATGGGGCTCTCGACCACGCTGGCCGACGCGCGGTTTGCCAAGCCGCTGGACGAAGATCTCATCCGCCGCCTGGTGCGCGAGCACGAAGTGCTGCTCACCATCGAGGAGGGCGCGCTGGGCGGCTTTGGCGCTTTCGTGCTGCACTTCCTGGCCAAGGACGGGCTGCTCGATCGCGGCGTCAAAATCCGCACGCTGACGCTGCCCGACATCTTCCAGGATCAGGACAAGCCGGAAGCCATGTACGCCGCCGCCGGCCTCGATGCGGACGCCATCGCCAACGCCGCTCTGCTGGCCTTGGGGCGCGGCGCCAACGAACAGCGCGCTTAATCCTCCTGAATTTGCGCGCGCGGCCCGGCGCGACGGAACATCTGCGCCAGCTCCTGTGTTGGATCACATTACCGCTTGCAGGAGCCCGATCCCCATGAAGACCACCACGCGTGCCGCGCTGTTTATCCTCCTTGGGCTGACCGCCCCACTGGCTAGCGGCTGTGCGCTCGCCGCGGGCGCAGCCATCGGCGCCGCCGCCGTCGATTATTTCTCGGACGACAATGACGAGTGCAACGGCCCCAACGATGAAGGTCTGCTCGACAGCGATTGCCGCTAGAAGGCCAGAGCGCAGTAGGCGGTCAGGGACAAGAAATTCCTATTGCCTACTGCCCACGACCTAATGCCTACTCTCCGTCGCGTAAGCGACGGAGAGTCTCGCATGGCCAAAGGTCAGATGAAGTCCAACAAAGAGAAGCGTAAGCCGAAGAAGGAAAAGGCCGCCAAGGGCGCGCCGACCGCTGGCGGCATCGGCTCTGGCGGCAAGAAGTAACGTGGCCGAGGCCCGTATCGACGAGGTGGCTGCGAACGTGTTTCGCATCGCCTCGGACGTGCCTGGCTTTTCCTTCAACCAATATCTCATCGCCGCCGACGAGCCGCTTCTGTGGCACACCGGCCAGCGCATGCTGCACGCCGCCACGCGCGCGGCCATCGCCCGCGTGCTCGATCCGGCTTCGCTGCGCTGGATCGGCTTTTCGCACTACGAGGC
>QBMO01000075.1:0-211 GCA_003242075.1 Alphaproteobacteria bacterium | reverse complement strand
TCTCGCCGAAGCGCCGAACGCCCAGCCGCTATGCGGCCGCATCGGCGCGCTGGTGAACGTCAACGACGCCGACGCCAAGCCCGCGCGCGCTCTCGCCGATGGCGAGACGCTCGATATCGGCGGCGCGCGCCTCACCTGGTACGACACCCCGCACGTGCCGCACGGCTGGGATTGCGGCCTCATCTTCGACGAGACGCGCAAGCTCCTCTTC
>QBMO01000074.1:15154-15798 GCA_003242075.1 Alphaproteobacteria bacterium | reverse complement strand
GAGCTTCGTAGCGCCCGATTGCTTCGCCAAACCGTCGGCGCACTCGAATTGGATTCCGATCATGCGACGTCGGCGCGCCGACGGTTTGGCGAAGCAATCGGGCGCTACGAAGCTCTGGCGATCACGGAGAAGCAGGAGCCGCATTGGCGCGCCGTGCTTGCTGACGCTTGGGCGCTGGCGGCTGAGGCCGATTATGTACGCGGCGCGCACGATGCGGCGCGCGCGGCGATGGACAAGGCGCTGCAAGCGCGCATTCGCTTGGCGGCGAACAATCCGGAAGAAGCGTGGGGCCTCGCCGGCACATGGCGTTTGCGCGGTGCGTTGCGCGCAGCGCTCGGCGATGCGGAGGCTGCTGCGGAATCGCTAACGCAAGCGCGGCTGCTGGCGGAGACGTTATGCACGCGCGCGGCCGGCGCCGAAGCGCCATCGCGCTTTGTGATCCGCACCCTGCTCGATCAGGCCGATCACGCCATCCGCAGCGGCGACCTCAACCGCGCCCGCGAAGCCGCCGACACAGCGCGCACACGCGCCGAAGCTATGGCGGAGACGCATCCTTCCGCCACCTGGTTCACTGAGAATGCCGCCTGCTGGGATCGCCTCGGCGAAGTCGCCCGCGCGGCAGAAGCGCACGCGCAGATGCAGGA
>QBMO01000074.1:12856-15144 GCA_003242075.1 Alphaproteobacteria bacterium | reverse complement strand
GCAGGACGCGTTCGCGCGCGCCGTAGAGTTTCGCCGCATGGCGCGCGACCGCGATCCAGAGAACGCAATGCTTACGCGCGCCGTCGCCGGCGCGCTGGTGAAATTGGGCGAAGCGGCGCTGAACGCCGGTGCGGCGCAATCGGCGCGCGCGGCGTTTCACGAGAGCGCTGCAATCCGGCTCCATTTCGCCGACACCGCGCCCGACGATCGCCGCGCCGCCTATGCGCTCGCTGTCGCGCTAGAGCGTTTGGGATTGGCAGCCCTCGCCTGCGGCGACCGCAACGCCGCGCGCGGCGCGTGGGAAGAAGAGCTGATGCTGGCCGAGCGGCTTTTCGCCAATGACGACAGCATCGAGGGCATCCGCTTCCGCGCCATCGTGCATGCTCACCTCGCCGACGTCGGCGGCGCGCACGGCGAAGATCACCGCACGCAATCCATGGCGCTGTTCGATATCCTGGCGAAAGCCGGCGTCATCACCGAACGCGAAGCGGCGCTGCGGAAGAAGCTCTGGGGCGGGTGAAGCGATGAGCGCACAACGCCTTTGCGCCAACGCTTTGTCCATCGTCGGCCACCCAGCCGTGCTGACGCCGCTTGCGCTTGCGGCCGTCTCGCTGCGTGAAGGCCCGCTCAGCGCGCCAGTGTTCGGCGCAATCGGCGTCGCAGCTTTCGTGGTCGCCTACAGCGCCTTGCAGGTGACGCGCGGACGCTGGAAGGACACCGACGCTTCAGTGAAGCAGGAACGCGTAGAGTTGAACGTTTTCCTTGTGCTGCTGCTCGGCGGCGCAGCTGCGCTCGCCTGGTTCACCGGGCAACCGGCAAAGGTCGTCACCGGCTTTGCGCTGACGGCCGCGATTGTCGTGTGCGCACTCGCGTTGCGCAATGTCCTCAAGCTTTCCCTACACGTTGCATTCGCCGCATTTTCCGCGACGTTGTTTTGGCCTGTTTGGCCCATCGTGCTCGCCGTGATGACACTGGCCCTCGCCATCGCATTGGCGCGGCTGCAGCTTAATCGACACACGATGGCGGAGGTGTGCGTCGGCGCGCTGACCGGCGCTACAGCGGGCGTCCTGCTCGCGCTTATCGCGCCTTAGCGCGGGTTCATCTGCCTGCGCAGAAACGCGGGGATTTCCAGCTCTTCATCGAGGTTGGGATCACGGTGCGCCGGGTCGTCTTCGCGTGCTGGCGGCGGCGTATCGTCTTCGACGTGGAAGTCGCTCAATTGCGGCTCTTCCTCACGCGGCTCGGGCTTTTTCCAGCCGAACAGGCTGAAGCCGCCGCGTTGACGCTCAGGCTCGATGTCGTTGGCAAAGCTCGGACGCGGTTCTTCGTAAGCTGGCGTGCGCATGGGCTGCGGCGGCGGCTCGCGTGGTGGTTCGGCGGCGCGCGGCGGCACGACGGGGCGGCGCACTGGCGCTTCAGCGGCGCGGCGCGCGGGCTCGACCACCGTTTGCTGCGTGACAATGGCTTCGTCATCGATGCCAGTGGCGACCACTGACACGCGCATGCGGCCTTCCAGGCTTTCATCGAACGTCGAGCCCAGAATGATGTTGGCGTTCGCATCGACTTCGGCGCGGATTTCGTTGGCGGCTTGATCGACTTCGTAGAGCGTCATGTCGAAGCCGCCGGTGATGTTGATCAACACGCCCTTGGCGCCGCGCATCGAGACGATGTCCAAGAGCGGATTGGCCATCGCGCCGTGCGATGCATCGAGCGCGCGATTGGGGCCGCCGGCCTCGCCTGTGCCCATCATCGCGGTGCCCATCTCGGCCATCACGGTGCGGACGTCGGCGAAATCGAGATTGATCAGGCCAGGCATCACCATCAAATCGGTGACGCCGCGCACGCCGGAGTAGAGCACCTGGTCCGCCAACTGGAACGCCTCAGCAAAGGTCGTGCGCTCATTGGCGACGCGGAAGAGATTCTGGTTCGGGATGACGATCAGCGTATCGACGTGCTTGCGCAGTTCTTGAACGCCCTGCTCGGCCAGCTGCATGCGGCGCTGGCCTTCGAAGTGGAACGGCTTGGTGACGACGGCGATCGTCAGGATGCCGCGCTCGCGCGCCGTGCGCGCAATTACCGGCGCCGCACCTGTGCCTGTACCGCCACCCATACCGGCGGCGACGAACACCATGTGCGCGCCTTCGAGGAATTCGATGATCTCCGGCTGGCTCTCCTGCGCGGCGGCTTGGCCGACTTCCGGACGCGCGCCGGCGCCGAGACCTTCCGTGATCGAATGGCCGAGTTGGAGACGGTTCGGGGTCTTCGCGCGCGTCAGCGCCTGCGCGTCG
>QBMO01000074.1:0-12846 GCA_003242075.1 Alphaproteobacteria bacterium | reverse complement strand
TGCGCGTCGGTGTTGGCGACGACGAAGTCCACGCCCTGCAAGCCGGCGTCGATCATGTTGTTGACGGCGTTGCCGCCCGCGCCGCCGACGCCGAACACCACGATACGCGGTTTCAGGTCATGCATGGCCGGCGCGCTGTACTGACTCATTTCCCGCTCCAGAGCTGAACCGCGTCTCACGATTCGCCCACGCTCGCACTCGACCCCAGCCTTGGTGTGACCGGGTTCGTTTAAGCTTTCGTTAATAGTTCGAAACGTAGGCGGCGCTTTTGCGGCGCGCGCGCGGCTAAACACAGGAACGGGCCGGGTTTTTTGGAACGGCGGCGGGCTCAGAGGGTTCCTCTGACAAAGGTTCTAACGCCGATGTCCACCGATCCCGAGGCGCCCCGCCCGCGCGTCGCCGCAATTCGCGCCTGGGGCGCGAACGCGTGGTCGCGCACCCGCGCCGCTTCCGCCTCGGCTTGGTCGCGCACGCGCACCGGCGCGGCTTCCACGTTTACGCGCGTGCGCGCAGCGCCTTGGCGCCGGATCGGGCTTTGGGCAGGCGGCGTATTTGGCGTGCTGGTCGTCTCGCTCGTGCTGCTCGCGACCTTCGCGGACTGGAACGCGTTGCGCGGGCCGATCGGGCGCATGGCGTCGGCGGCGACCGGACGCGAGATCATTATTCGCGGCGATCTCGACGTCGATCCGTGGACGCTGACGCCGAACATCCGCGTGCACGGCCTCTATGTCGGCAATCCGCGCGTCTATCAGGATCGCGGCGCGTTTGCTGAAATAGGCGCCGCCGAAGCCTCTGTTCGACTACTGCCGCTCTTCATCGGCCGCTTCGAGTTCGTGCGCCTCAATCTGCACGGCGCCGACATCTCGCTCTATCGCGGCGAAGACGGCATTTCCAACTGGGCGCCTTCGCCAAACGATCGCGGCCGGCCTTTCGAATTGCCGGCGATCCGCGAGTTCTCACTGAGCGATGGCCACATCCGCTTTGAAGACGACAAGCGCCGCCTCGTGCTCGACGCCGATTTCACCACGGCGGAGAGCGACAACCGCGACAATCCCGGCCAGTTCGCGTTGAGTGGCGATGGCCACATCAACAATCGCCCGTTCAGCCTGGAATTGACCGGTGCGCCGCTACTCAACGTGCGCCGCGATCGCCCCTACCCGTTCGTTGCCGACGTGCGCGCCGGCGGTACGCGCATCCAAGCCGATGGCTCGATCACGCGCCCGTTCAGTTTCTCCCGCTGGCGCGCTGACGTTCAGGCCTCCGGGCCGGACTTGGCCGATCTCTACACGCTGATCGGCTTGGCGCTGCCCAACACGCCGCCTTACGATCTCGAAGGCGTTGTTGAACGCAACGGCCAGACCTTCGGCATGCCGCGCATTGCGGGCCGCGTCGGCGACAGCGATTTGCGCGGCAATTTTACCGCTTCGCGCCAGCGCGATGATCGGCTGTTGCTCGAAGGCGCCTTCGCCAGCAACTCGCTCGACTTCGACGATTTGCTCACCGTTCTCGGCGGCGCGCCCTCCACCGCCAGCGGCGAAACCGCATCCGATGATCAGCGCCAAATCGCGGCAAACCTCGCCTCGCAAGGGCGCTTATTGCCGAATGCACAGCTCGACATTAGCCGCGTGCGCAACATGGACGCGCGCGTCACCTATCGCGCCGCACGCGTGCGTAGCGAGAGCATGCCGGTGCGTGCGCTGTCGCTCGACATCAATCTCGACAACGGCCTGCTCACGCTCGACCCGCTGACTTTAGGCCTTACGCAAGGGCGCGTTTCCGGCGCCGTTTCCATCAATGCGCGCGAAGAGACGCCGCGTGTCGATCTCGACGTGCGGATCACCGATGCGCGGCTGGAATCTATCTTCCGCGTTGGCGATCGCCAACCAATCACCGGCGCGCTGCTTGGCCGCGTGCAATTGAGCGGACGCGGCGGCTCGGTGCGCGATGCGGCCGCCACCGCCAATGGACGCATCAGTCTGGTGACGCCGTCGGGAGACATCCGCGAAGCGTTCGCGGAGCTCACAGGCATCAACGTAACGCGCGGCCTCGGGCTGCTGCTGACCGGCGACCAGGGTACAATCGGCATTCGTTGCGGCGTTGCGAGCTTCGATGTCGCCAACGGCATCGCCCAGTCGCGCACTATCGTCGTCGATACCGACACGATCCTCATTCGCGGCGAAGGCAGCATTAATTTGCGCGATGAAACGCTAGACCTGGAAATCCAAGGCGAACCGAAAGAGGCGCGCTTGATCAGTATTGGAGCGCCGATTTCGATCGAGGGCCGCCTGCGTTCGCCACAGGTGGGCGTCAATGCAAGCGACGCGCTGGGCCAAGGCGGCTTGGCCGCATTGGCTGCGTTGATCGCGCCGATCGCGGTCGTGTTGCCGTTCGTGGATGCGGGGCTTGCCGAAGACGCAAACTGCGCAGGCCTGCTGGCGGGACGCCGCGAAGAACCGGCGCGCGAAGGCTAAGGGAACGAAAGTTCCGGCCTGCTCGTTGGCTTTGGCTATGACCAGTTTTGCCGAAGCCATCTTCCAGCCGCCGCCCGAAGCGGAGCAATTCTATATCGACGGACTCCGTCTGCTCGCCGAGAGCGACATTCCGTTTCTGCTCGCCGGCACGTATGCAGTCAGCGCCTATACTGGCATTTCGCGGCCGACGAAGGATTTGGATATCTTTTGCAAGGCCGGCGATTATCCGCGCATTCTCTCGTTCTTTCAGGAGCGCGGCTATCAGATCGAGGTCGAAGACGAACGCTGGATCGCCAAGGTCTATAACGACAAATACTTCTTCGACGTGATCTATAGCTGCCGCAACGCCGAGATCGCCATCACTGACGAATGGTTCGAGGATGCGCCTGAGATCGAGGTCTATGAAACCAAAGTTCGCATCATCAAACCGACGGAGCTGATCTGGTCGAAAATCTTCGTGCAGGATCGCTATCGCTATGACGGCGCCGACGTTGCGCACGTGATCCTGAAGCAGCACGCGGAGATCGATTGGAAGCGGCTGGCGCGCTACATGGAGCTGCATTGGGAAGTGCTGCTGACGCACTTGATCAACTTTCGCTACATCTATCCGAGCGAGCGTCATCTCGTGCCGCGCTGGCTGTTGGACGAATTGCTGACCCGCATGAGCGCCCATCTCGACATGCCGGAATCGAACGTGCGCGTGTGCCGTGGCCGCCTCTTCAGCGCGCGCGATTACGTTACCGACATCACCGAATGGGGCTATGCCGACATGACCGGCAAAGGGCTGGAAGAACGCCATGACCCGGTCACCTAACGGACGCTTGCGCGTCGCGGCGATCGGCGATCTGCACGTTCAAGAAAGCCGCACCGACAATTATCGCGAGTTGTTCGCTGAAATCAGCGACGTAGCCGACGTGCTGGTGCTGTGCGGCGATCTCACCAATTACGGCAAGACAGCCGAGGCGCTCTTGCTCGCGGAAGATTTGAGCGCCGTCACGATTCCGATAATCGCCGTGCTCGGCAATCACGATCACGATTGCGGCCAGCCGGAGGTGGTGAAAACTTATCTCGCCGACGCTGGCGTGCGCGTGCTGGACAATGGCGAGTCGTTTGAAATCGATGGCGTTGGCTTTGCCGGCTGCATGGGCGCGATGGGCGGCTTTGGCCGTGGCATGCTCTCGGCCTTCGGCGAAGCTGCGACGAAGGCATTCGTGCAAGCGGGCATGGAAGAGAGCATGAAGCTCGAAAACAGTTTGCGCATGTTGCGCACCGAACGCGCGATGGCCGTGCTGCACTACGCGCCAGTCATCGACACGCTCGAAGGCGAACCGCGCGAGATCCTGCCCTTCCTCGGCAATTCACGCCTCGCGCAAACCATCGATCAGTTCGACAATGTGCGCGCCGTCGTGCACGGCCACGCGCATCGCGGCAATCATCGGGGCAAAACGCCGAAAGGCGTGCCGGTCTACAACTGCGCGCAAATGGTTGCGCTCGCTGAGACCGGCCGCCCTTACGCGTTGATCGACGTTTAGACGCCGAACGGATTCGGCGGTGCGTAGCCCGGGACCATCGCCATGATCGCACCGACGATCGTGCCGAGTATCAGCTGCACGATGATCGCGACGACGATGATGGAGATCAGATAAATGACGCGCTTATCTTCTGGCGTGCCCATCACGCGCGGCAAGCCGATATAGATCAGCGCGAACGAGTAGAGCCCCACCAGCGCCAAAATGCTGAGCGGCGGGAACAGCGAAAACACGCCAGCGAGATAGAACGCCGTCGAGCCATAGGCAGCGAGCTTGTGCGCCTGGCCCATGTCCTGACGCGAACCGAAGCTTGACGCCAACGCATTGGCGACAAACGCCAGCACGAACACCGAGCAGAGCGAAAGCGCGACTTGCACGGCGACGCCGATCAAGCCCGGCACCAGCGGTATGCGCCAGCCCAGCACGCCGAACACGCTCATGCCGATGAAGCTGCACAGCGCCGAGAACAGCGCGAGCGGCAGCACGTAGCCAATATAGATTTTCTGCACATCGGCCGGTTCCGGCGCGATGCGATCCCATTCCGCTTGCGGCGTTAGGATGATGTTCTTGATGCGGTCTATAAGACCCGCGCTGCTGGCATTTTGTGGATCAATCGTCATGACGCTCTCCCGTGCGACTCGCCCGGGATGCTAAGAGCGATGCGTTAACGGGAATAGCGAAAACGCGGTTGCTCAGTTGGTGACGCAGCTCGCCAGCGAGAACAATACGATGCCGGCGACCATGGTCGCGATCGTTACGGTTGCGGCATAGGGCATGGCCCGCTCAACCGGCGCCTTCATCAGAATCGGCAAGCCGCGGAACATGAGGAACACCATCGCCCCGAGCGCGAACAGCGACAGCCACCAGAGCGGCGGCCACAAGCCGAACACGCCAGAGAGAAACGCCGGCGTTAGCGAATAAGCGGCAATCTTCTGCGCCGCGAGATCGTCCTTATCGGCATCGAAATTTTCCGCCACTGCATTGATCAGCACGCCCAGGAAGAACACGAGGCCAATGCTGACCAGCCAAGTGACGACGGCGCGGATCAGCGCTTCACCGGGCTCGATCGTGAGTAAGCGGTTGAACAGCGCCGAGCCGATCAGATCGCAGATCGGCGGAATGGCGGCGAGCGGCGCGACATAGCCGATCAGAATGGCGGGGACGGTCGTCTCCTCCGCCTTGATCTGCTCCCACTCTTTCTTAGGCTCACGCAACAGGCCCCAGGCGCGCGAGAGAATGAACTCGCTTTTGTGCAGCGCCTCGCTGGCGCGCCGGCGCGCGTCCTCCACCGAAAAGCGGGGGCCGCCGCCGCGTGGTTCGTTTTCATTGTCGGCCGTCATCTCGCGTCTCCGCCTCGTCGCACCTTGGGGATAGCCAAATCTAGCGGCGGTCGCCAGTCCACTCTCCCTACGCTATTCGCCCAATGCGTGCTTACGCCTTGAACGGATCGCGCATCAGGATGACATCGTCGCGTTCGGGGCTGGTGGAGACGAGGGCCGCCGGGCAGCCGATCAGCTCCTCGATGCGGCGGACATATTTGATCGCGTTGGCGGGCAGATCGCGCGACGTGCGCACGCCGCGCGTGGTGGATTTCCAGCCTTCAAGCGATTCATAGACCGGCTCGACCGCTTGCTGCTCCTTCAAGCTCGCCGGCAGATAATCGATGACCTTGTCGCCGAGTTTGTAGCCGACGCAAATCTTGATCTCATCGAAGCTGTCGAGCACGTCGAGCTTGGTCAGCGCGATGCCGTCAATGCCAGAGAGCGCGATCGATTGCTTCACCAGCACGCTGTCGAACCAACCGCAGCGGCGCGCGCGGCCCGTGTTAGTGCCGAACTCGTGGCCTATCTCGCCGAGCCTTTGGCCGTTCTCGTCATGCAGTTCAGTCGGAAACGGGCCGGCGCCGACGCGCGTGGTGTAGGCTTTCACGAGGCCGAGCACATAGCTGATCTTGCGCGGGCCAACACCCGAACCAGCCGACGCCTGCCCTGCCGCGACATTGGACGAGGTGACGAACGGATAGGTGCCGTGATCGACGTCGAGCAGCATGCCTTGCGCGCCTTCGAACAGAACGCGCTTCGAATCCTCAAACGCCGCATTCAAGACACGCCACGCCGGCTGCGCGTACGGCAACACTTTCGGCGCGATCTCGGCCAAGTCCTTCCTCAGCGCCGCGACATCGATCTCCGGCAGATCGAGACCTTTGCGCAAAGCGTTGTGGTGCGCCGTCAGCCGCTCGATCTTCCAGTCGATCGCTTCGGGATCGGTGAGATCGGCGACGCGAATGGCGCGGCGGCCGACCTTATCTTCGTAAGCCGGGCCGATGCCGCGCTTCGTCGTGCCGATCGAAGCCGCGCCCGCTTGCGCTTCGCGCGCCGCATCGAGATCGCGGTGGAACGGCAGGATCAGACACGCTTGATCGGAGAGCACCAGCTTCTCCGGCGTGATCTTCACGCCCTGCGCGACGATCTTCTCAATCTCACTCGCCAGCGCCCACGGATCGACGACGACGCCATTGCCGATAATGGAGAGCTTGCCCTGCACCACGCCCGACGGCAGCAGCGCCAGCTTATAAGTCGTGTTGCCAACCACGAGCGTGTGGCCAGCATTGTGGCCGCCCTGAAAGCGCACCACGACATCGGCGCGGTTGCACAGCCAATCGACGATCTTGCCTTTGCCTTCGTCACCCCATTGGGCGCCGACGACCACTACGCCTGACATGTCTGCTCCTTAACCTCGGGGCTCGCGCTTGCCTCCCGGGCCGATCGGACCTTGGCGCGTCCACGGATCGGGATTGAACGAGTCCGGCGGCGGCGCAAGGCTGATAAACCGCGCGCCCGCCTTCTCGCCGAGATCGAGCAGAAGGTCGAGGTTTTTCCTGTGCTTATTCGTGATCAGGCCGGCGCGTTTCAGTTCGGTTTTGTTGAGTGGTTTGCCGCGCAGTTCCCGGGCGGTTTCGGGCAGGTATTGGCCGGCGCGATTTTTGTCGTCGCCTAGGCGAACATCGACGCGCTGATACGTCAGCAGCGGCGCGCCGGGCGGCGCGAGATAGCTCTTGTCTTGTTGATATTCCTTCTCCGAATTGATGTACCAGCGCAGAGCGACGCGCGACATGCCTTGGAGATAGGCGATCTGCTGCAGCGACACGTCGTTCAGCATCGATCGCAGCGCAGAAATCGTGCGGCTCACGAACAGGCGACCGCCGACATTGCGCTCCCGCAACCAACCGGTGCCGAGCGACAAGAGATAGATTTGATCCTGGCCGAGCTCCCATTCGAAACCGAATGCAGGATCGCGCACCAGCGAGAGCAACTCCATCGCAGGATTATTGAAGCCGGCGACGCCGCCGTCGATGAACTCGCCTGGGGGTACGTTTTCTTTCGCGTGCTCGATGTGAATTTGCACGCGGCGGAAATAGTGCGGCGCCGCCGCACTCGCCTGCACAAGACTGCGCAGCTTGAAGCCGCTATTGGACTCGTATCCCACACCTGGTTGCTTGCGATCATAATAGTACCAGCGCGGATTGTTGCAGAGCACCCAGGCGCTGCCGGTGTCGGCGCGCTTGGCGAAAATCGCGAGACCGGTTTCGAGATCGACCGACTCCAGTGGATCGTCGCCGAAGAAACGCTTCAACGCTTCGGCGAGCGGGTACTCGTCATAAGCGGGCTCGAGCAGACCAAACGCGCGCTTACGCCCGAACACTTTCGGGATGATGGTGAGATACGCGGTTTTGACATCATCGACCGTCCAGCCATGCGCCAAACCAGTCGCGATGATCGAGCCAGTCGATGTGCCGCCGATCAAATCGAAATACTGGCTCAAGCGATAATTGTTGTCGCCCGAGCGCCGCTTCAGCTCCGCTTCCAATTCGCCCAGAATGCCGAGCGTGATGAGACCGCGCACGCCGCCGCCATCAAGCGCAAGAATGCGCCGCTTACTCTTGGTATCAGCGAAAAATTGCTCGAACCGGCGCGTCATGCATATATCCCTGTCCCAACGGGCGGGAGATTAGCCGAAACGCGCCGCGAACGTCACTGGCCGAATTGGTAGCCGATGCGAATGCCGGCCTCATCGAGGCCTTGATTGCGGCCGCTGGCGAGGATTTGGCCGTGGCTCAAATGCTCGAAAAACAGCTGCGCTTCCCATGGGCCGTCGAAATCGTAAGTGAGCCCGATCGAGGTGCGGAAAAGCAAATCAGAGCCGAGCAGCACGTTTTCTTCGGAGAAGGCGAACGCTTCCGGCGTGCCGTTGGCGTAGGGATTGTTCACCGCGCCATCGTGCACGACGATGCCGACGCCCGGTTCGAGCGCCCAGTTCTCCGCGAAATTCCAACGCCATTCGAGGCCAACGCCGCCGAAGCTGGTATTGCCCGCCGTGTTGACCGACGCCATCACATAAGGCTCCGGCGAACCGGCCCAGTTCAAGAAATCCGGCGAGTCGAACGAGACTTGAAATTCGACATTCGGCCCATCTTCCTTGTTGGCGTTGTCGCAATTGGTGACGCAGATATTGTGCTGCATCACGCCGACATGAATTTCGTTGATGCCAGCATGCGCGGCAGGCGCAACAACCATCGCCGCGCCGAAGGCCGCGATCCCCGTCAATACCCGCATTGCACTCTCCCGTCGCAGCGCACTCAGTTCGCCGGATCGGGATCGAGTCTATAGGCAAATCGCAGGCCGACATAGTCCAAGCCTTGGTTGCGGCCTGAGTCCAGGATTTGACCGTGACTCATATGTTGCCAATAGAGCTGCGCCGCGAAACGATCGCCGAACTCACGTTCGAGCGCGAAGGTGGTGCGGAACAAATCGCGCGAGCCCAGCAATTGGTTGTCCGCCACGAACGCGTTGGCTTCAGGGGAACCAGGCGTGAACGGATTGTCGATCTCGCCGTCATGAACGATGTAGCCAAAGCCCGGCTCGAAGGCCCAGCCATCGGCGAATTCCCAACGCCAGATCAGGCCGACGCCGCCAAAGTTCACACCGTCACTATCGGTCGCGAACGACCCCATCAGGTACGGGCGCGGCGAGCCGATCAGGTTCAAAAAGTCCGGCGAACTCGAAATGATATCGAGTTCGACATTGGCGCCCTCGTGCTTGCCTTCGACGATATCGCCCTGATCTGAGCGAATGTTGCCGACCACGCCGAGACGCAATTCTTCGATGTCCGCATAAGCCGGCGCGGCAAAGCCCGCGACCGCCAGCATCAGGGTCGAGGCCCACAGCTTCAATTTCATCGACAGTCCCCTCGCAAGCGGCCTCCGCCGCCCGCGAGAAAACGCCGATATAATTGAGCAGTTCCCTAGAACCGAAGCAGCTTTGCGTACCGCACTTGCGGCAGAGCTTTGAGCGCCTCCATCACCGGGGCGGGCGGGGCCTGATCGACGCCGAGCAGCGCGATCGCCTCGCCGCCCGCACCCTCGCGACCGAGGTGGAACGTCGCGATATTGATATGCGCGTCGCCCAAAAGCGTGCCCAGCGCGCCGATGAAGCCGGGCTTGTCGGAATTGTTGATGTAGAGCGTGAAGGCGTGGAACGGCGCCTCAAGCGACATGCCCTTCACTTCCACGATGCGCGGTTGCCCCGCGATCACCGCGCCCGCCACCGTGCGCCAGCCGCCGCCGGTTTTTACCTTGATGCGGATCAGGCTGTCATAAGTCGGCGATGCATCGCGCGTGCTCTCCGTTAGCGCCACGCCCCGCTCTTTAAGCAATGCCGGCGCCGAGACAACATTCACGTCCTGCAACAGCGGCCGCAGAACGCCCGCGAGCGCCGCCGCCGTCAACGGCTTCATATTGAGCTTGGTGACATCGCCCTCATACTCGATCTCGACCTCTTCCAGGCCCTCATCGACGATCTGCCCAGCGAACGCACCGAGCTTTTCCGCCAACGCGGCGAACGGCTTCAGACGCGGCGCTTCTTCGGCTGTGATCGACGGCATGTTGAGCGCGTTGGTGACGGCGCCGGTGAGCAAGTAATCGCTCATCTGCTCGGCGACTTGCAGCGCGACGTTTTCTTGCGCTTCGTTGGTGGACGCGCCGAGGTGGGGCGTCGCGATAAAGTTCGGTGCGCCGAAAAGCGGGTTTTCCTTGGCCGGCTCGACAGTGAAGACGTCGAACGCCGCCGCCGCCACGTGTTCGCTCTCCAGCGCTTC
Organism: Alphaproteobacteria bacterium; assembly: GCA_003242075.1. Taxonomy (GTDB): domain Bacteria; phylum Pseudomonadota; class Alphaproteobacteria; order Caulobacterales; family Aquidulcibacteraceae; genus Vitreimonas. Next base: position 2,693 of record QBMO01000074.1, on the reverse strand, counting down.
GCGCAGCGCCGCTTCATCCACCAGCCCGCCACGGGCGGCGTTGACGATGATCACGCCTTTCTTGGTCTTGGCCAAATTCTCGCGCGACAGCACGTTCTTGGTTTTGTCCGTGAGCGGCACGTGCAGCGTGATCACGTCGGCGCGCGCCAGCAGCTCCTCTAGCTCCACCTTTTCGACGCCGATCTGCACGGCACGTTCGATGCTCAGGAACGGATCGTAGGCGACGACTTTCATCTTCAGGCCCAATGCGCGATCAGCGACAATGCCGCCAATGTTGCCGCAGCCAATGAGCCCCAGCGTCTTGGCGTAGAGCTCGCGCCCCATGAAGCGGTTCTTTTCCCACTTCCCGGCCTGCGTCGAAGCGTTGGCTTCCGGCACCTGACGCGCCGCCGCGAACATCAGCGCGATCGCGTGTTCAGCGGTGGTGATCGAATTGCCGAACGGCGTGTTCATCACCACGATGCCCTTCGCGGTCGCCGCGGGAATATCGACGTTATCGACGCCGATGCCGGCGCGGCCGATGACTTTGAGATTCTTCGCAGCGGCGATGATGTCGGGCTTCACTTTCGTGGCGGAGCGAATGGCGAGGCCATCGTAGTTGCCGACGATCTCTTTCAACTTGGCTGCATCGGGGCCAAGCTGCGGTTGGAAATCCACCTCGATCCCACGCGTGCGGAAGATGTTGACGGCGGCTTCGCTGAGTTCGTCGCTGATGAGGACTTTAGGCATGTGAGATTCCTGGCGCGAGCGCTCGGCGCTCGCACGTTTGATTTAAGCAGCTTTGGTTGCGAGTTCGGCGGCGAGCGTTTCGAACGCCCAATCGAGCCAAGGCGTCAACGCCGCGACGTCGGACGCTTCGATCGTTGCGCCGCACCAGATGCGTAGCCCCGGCGGCGCCGTGCGATAGGAGGCGGCGTCGAGTGCGACGCCTTCTTTCTCAAGCAGCGCCGCGAGCTTTTTGGCGAACTCCGCTTGCGCCTCTTCGCCGAGAGACGTCACGCGCGGATCGACAATCTTGAGGCACACGCCCGTATTGGAGCGCAGCTTCGGATCATCAACCAAATTGGCGATCCATGGCGTGCGATCGACCCAATCGTGCAGCACTTGGGCGTTAGCGTCGGCGCGCGCATGAAGCGCCTTCAACCCGCCAATGCTTTCGCCCCATTTCAGCGTGTCGAGATAATCCTCGGTCGCCAGCAAGGACGGCGTGTTGATGGTGGCGCCTTCAAACAGCTCGTCGTCGAGCTTGCCCTTCTTGGTCATGCGGAAAAGCTTCGGCAATGGCCGGTCCGGCGCGTAGCTTTCGAGCCGCACCACTGCGCGCGGCGACAAAATGATCATGCCGTGCGCGGCCTCGCCGCCCATCACTTTTTGCCACGAATACGTCAGCACATCGCACTTAGCCCACTCGATCGGCTGCGCGAACGCGGCCGAGGTGGCGTCGTTGATGGTGATGCCTTCGCGGTCAGCTGCGATCCAATCGAAATTGGGAATCTTCGCGCCCGACGTGGTGCCGTTTTGCGTGAAGATGATGTCGGCGCCTTTGCGCGCCTTGCTGAAATCAGGCAGCGCGCCATAGGGGCGCGCCACATAAAGAGCGGCGTCAATCTTCAGCGCCTTGGCGTCGGTGACCCATTCTTCGCCGAAGCTTTCCCAGGCGAAGACATCGACCGGGCGCTCGCCCAGCATCGACCACATCGCCATTTCCACCGCGCCCGTATCGGACGCCGGGACGATCGCAATTTTGTAGTCAGCCGGCACTTCGAGCAGCGCGCGGGTGCGGTCGATCGCTTCTTTGAGCTTGGCTTTGCCGGTTTTGGAGCGGTGCGAGCGGCCGAGCGCCGCGCCTTCAAGCGCGGCGAGGCTCCAGCCTGGACGTTTTTTGGTAGGCCCCGAGGAAAACCGGGGATCGGCCGGGCGCACTGCCGGCTTGGCGGGTATTGTCATCAACGTGTCTCCCATCCTCACAGATGGACGTCCGCCGTTGGGAGCGGATGGCCCGCCGACCGTGGTGCTCTGCTTCGGGGCCGATGACAATGCGGCAAATGCTAATGTGCGCGCTTAGGGCGAGGGCGACGCCCCTGTCTTGGCGTAAACCGCGCGTGGCGCTACATTCAATTCATGAGCAAATTCGGCCAGATCACCTCTGCGTTGAACGCCCTCCCCGAGAAACGCCGGGAGGAAATAGCGGCGATCATCGAGACACTCTTCCACGGCGACCTCCATCCAGAAAGCGCGCTCAACGACGAGCAGGTCGCCGACTTGCGTGCTCGCCTAGCCGATCCCGGACCATTTGCTTCGGATGAGGACGTTGACGCCTTCTTCGCGCGCTTGACGGTCTGACCGATGCGGCGCGTCAGATGGCGCGCGCGAGCCCTTGCCGATCTGGAAACAATCAAGGCTTGGCTGGCCAAGCAGTCCAACGCCAATCCCACCAAGACTTTGCTGCGGATCAAGACAGCGGCCGACACGTTGCGACGGCTCGGCGACATTGGCCGTCCCAGCCGCGTTGAAGGCGTGCGCGAAATGTCGGTCCGCGCAGCGCCGTACGTCATCGCTTATCAAGTGGCCGGCGATACGATCGACATTCTCGCCGTCTATCACACCGCCCAAGATCGCCGCTGAGCCTACTTATCCGTCACCACATTACGCGGCGGCGGTGGGTCGCTTTCGGGGGGCGCGGGGTGTGAGGT
>QBMO01000073.1 GCA_003242075.1 Alphaproteobacteria bacterium | reverse complement strand
TTTTTCCGGCAAACCCGACCAATCGAATCGGTTCCGAAATACGGGTAATTGAAAGCCTCGGCGTACGGATACAGTGTAGTAGGCGATCGCCGCGGCCAACAATGAGACGCCGTAGACGATGGTCGGCCACTTCGCGCCCCCAGTTTCACCGAGCCAAGCTGTCGTGAACGGCACCAATGATAGCCAGAATAGGAAGTGCATGTTCCCCCACAAAATGGCGCCGTTCACACGCTTGACGGTGTGCATCATGTGGTGATGATTGTTCCAGTAAATGGCGAGGTAGATAAAGCTGAGAACATAACTCAAGAAGACCGGCGCTATAGCAAGCAGGCCCTCGATCGTTGTTTCGTGCGGCGGGCGCAACTCCAACACCATGATTGTGATGATGATGGCGAGGACGCCGTCGCTAAACGCCAACAACCGATCCGTTTTCATCGTGCCGAACTCCGCTTGCCATTATCATTGTCAAATGCGTCCAGGGTCCATCAACCGGTGCGCGCACGCGGGGAACGACACGCCCCGATCCCGGATCAGCTTCACCGCCTCTAACTTGAACTCATGCGTATATGCCTTGCGCCATCCCATGATCACTCTCCGATCTCACCAAAGCACCTAGATTCGGTGTCCTGAAACCGGCAGCAGCTCAGCTCCGCAGTCTTGCCGCGCCCCTAGAAACGCACCTTAGCGATGAAACTCAATGGCTACGGCGAGCGTCCGGTCAAAGCCGGATCGAAAGTCAACCACAGTTTCGCGCACTTCGATATCAGGAGAGATTCCGCCGCTCGGCTGGGGTGCGCGCACGTCCATAAGGTTTAGAGCGAGCGGCACGCGAATGACGATCCCACTGTTGGCAAGGGTGACATTGAAGATTGTCCCGGCTGTTGGCCCCTCGGCACTGCCGCCGCTGCGCGCCCCGACCAACCTGACCCGCCCCATGTCGCGAAGCTTCGCAATGGCCATGGTGGCCCCCGAAGCGTTGGCTGGACCAATCAACACCGTGACTGGTCCTTGAAACGCATCAGGTGTGGGATAGCGCGGCAACAAAATGTCCGGCGCAAGTTCAGGGCGCAGATCGTAGCGCCCGTCGACTGTTGGGATGAACGAATCCATTGGCGGATTGAACAATGCGTCGCGGTTACCCCAAGTGGAAATGAAGTTTGGCAAGTCGCCATAACGCACCGCGCGCAAGCGCACCGCACGTTGGTAAGTGTACGGTTGGCCCGCCAGCGCATCTACCAACGCCAGTGCGGCGTCGTTTGAGCCTCCGCCATTTTCGCGAAGATCGACAATGAGGCTACGCGCGCCAGCCGCCTCTAGCTCGCGAAGCGCGCGTTGGTAGAGCGCAGCCGCATCCGTCGGATTGCGATAATTGACGAATGTGCGAACGCTAAGATAGCCGATGTCGGCATCGAGCATGCGCCATTCTGTGGCTTCGGAAAAATTCTCGCGAAAGCCGACGCCATCATTGTCTAAGCGAACCCAGTTCCGAAAGTTTATGGGCGAGAGCCGAATCGTGCGGCGCGATGCGCCGGCACGGTCGCGGACCGTCAACGTGAATTCCGCCGGAAAGCCGAATACATACGGATAGAAATGATCGAAATCAGCGCCCATGAGGTCGCCGTCATCGGCGAGATAGCTGGCGCGCGACCAAGTCGTGGCGCCGTCAACCGGCACATAGGCGCCAAGCGTCTCGATAAGATCGGACACGCGACGCCCGTTGATGAGGAGAATCTCCGCGCCCCGCGGCAGGACGACTTGGTTAGGGTCGGACGCCACGACAAGCATATGGCCCTCGACGATGCGAAAGCGGAATGGCAAGTGGCTGGGATTGCCTGTGCGCCACGCCTCCATCGCTTCGGTTTGGTCCGCCTTGGTATGGGTGCAGCGGATCAGCGCTAAGGTAAGTGACACACGCCGATAAAGCTCGGCGTCAGTTATCGGTCCTTCCAGCGAGCGCGACAGATTCGAAAACGCGCGATCCATCGCATCACGGGACGTGTAGCGGTAGAGTCCCGGGTGGATCGTCTCCAAGGCCCGGCGCATGAGAGCAACGTCGGCGCGCGCCGCCTCGGCTGTCAACATTCGTACGGGCGCAGATGCTGGAACAGTCGTTTCCTGTGCATACGCAACGGTAGCAAGGGCGACCGAGACACCCATTAGCGCACCAGACGCAAGTGCGACAGACAAAAACAATGAACGCACAGTGACTTCTCCTCAAGCGCGCCGCACCCGATGCGGCGATGAGGGCTGGTCTCGCGTAGCCCGCGCCTAAAAGCGCCTCAACGAACCACGGCCATCCCAATTTTTGAGGCATGGGACGTCTCACACGGCCAAACTGCTTGGATTTATTGCTTGAGACGCGCGGCACGGCGAAAAGCGCTGGGCGTCATCCTGACAACATCGGAAAAAACACGGTTGAAGCTCGCCTTGGATTTAAACCCGACGTCAAACGCGAGGCTCATGAGGTCGCGTACTTCGCTAGGATCGGCCAACAAACGTTTCAGCGCCTCAACCCGGCGGCCATTAACAAAGTCGTGAAATGAAACGTCGAGGCCTTCATTGAGCGCCTTGGACACATAGGCGGTGTTGGCGCCGAGCGCGCGCGCCATCTTCGCTAGCGAGATATCAGGGTCGCGCCACAATTCAAGCCGTTCGATATCACCGGCCCATGCCGCGCCCTGCTCCGCCCAGTCGCGTTCCGCCACCGGCCGCTCGACAGGCGAGATCGGCGCCTCCGGCGGCGATGGCTCGGTCATGGAGGGAAAGATATGGTTGGCATTTCGCCATCCCTCCACACCAAGATAGATCGCCAGCAGGCCGAACCCAACGTAAAGCCAAAACTGATCGAAATAGTCGCGTGCGGGATCGAGTGCGTTGGCGATCGCGAACCCCGCCCAAATTGTTCCGATAGCCGCCACGGCGAAGAGCGCATTCCGAATCCAGGCAGGATCAAAGCGCTCACCATCAGCACGGTTGTCGCGCAACCAGTCCCTATACGTTTGATAGCGTCTCCAACTCAGCCAGCCATACATCGCCAACGACACAAAGGTCGCCGCCGCAAAAAACGGATCGATGAAGCGCTCGTGCGCGATCGCGTTCCACCAGTTCTTGAATGACAGAGGCCAGGGAAAAATGATTGCTTGAGAAAGGAACTGCAAAGCGAACGGGGCAAAATGCGCAGTCCAGAACTTGCCCAAACGTCCACCGGTTAGCGCCAGCGTGTGCCAGTAGAACAAGGGCCCAAAGATCAGCGTCACATCGAACGGTGCAAAACTGAGCCAAGGCCATCGATCATAGACGCCTGCATATCCGATGATGTACGGCGTCATGTAGACGGCCACAGCCACAATGAGCGCAGCCAAGCTTCGGTTTGCGGTTACGTTGAGCTGTTGGGTCACAAGCAAGCACGCGAGCACAACGCCCTGCCCAGCACTCGCCAACAAAGTGACGCTCAGAACATTAAAGTCGAACATGCTTGACGGCGTCCAGGCGCTGGTAACGCCATTTCCAGGATCGCCCGCCCGCGGTCAAGGCTGCGCGTCGCTGCTCCACTCGCCAGCCCACCCGGCTGCGCAAACGGCAGGTAAGTTCGTGTCGTTGATCACGTTCGCTGCGGTGCGGCACGCATTCGGCGTAGGACGTCATTCGTGCACTTTGCACCGTTGCCACGAAAAGCACCGCTAGCCCGACGCCAATTCGAGTTGCGGGCGTTGGCGCGCGGCGCGTATGCCGGGAAGCAAACCCCCGAACAATCCAATAATGATCGCCACAACAATCGCGGTGGCAATGATGCTCGGAGATAGATCGAATTTAAACACAAGCTGGGTGAAGCCGGAGCCCAAGGTCGACGTAGTGCGGCCGTTGAACGCGACGAAAGCGATAATGACGCCAAGTACGCCGCCAAGCGCTGACAGTGCGAGCGCCTCTACCATTGTGCCGAAGAAGGCGGCCCACCCCGAAAAACCGATAATTCGGAGCGTCGCGATCTCCGACGCGCGCGCGGCCACCGACGAATACATTGTGTTGAGCGCGCCCGCCAATGCGCCGATCGCCATCATGATCCCCAGTATCCAAGCAATGGCCATAAAACCTTGCGTCGATTGGGAGGCTTGGCGCGCGTAGTAATCACGCTCACTCAAGATCTCGAGTCCGTTCAATCGTGTGTCGCCCTCAGCCCAGGTCCGATACGCCTGCACGGCGGCTGGCGACGTTAGCTGAATGCGCATGGTCTGATAGACGTTGGGCCGATTGAACAGGCTCTGCGTGACCGCGATATCGGCCCACAGTTCGGATTCAAACACCATTCCAGGCGCCTCGAACACGCCAACGACTTGCCACTCGCCGCCGCGAATCCGGATTGTCTGGCCGAACTCAAAGCCCGAAAACTCACGCAAGAGCCCAGCGCCGACAACAATCTCATTGGTGCCCGGTGAGAACATCCGCCCCTGCGTGATATTCACAGAGCGCCGTAACGCGAGACCCTCTGGGCCGATACCACGGAACGGCATGTTTGCGTTGGTGCCGCTTGAACGTTTGACGCCATCGACAATAACCAACAACTCGCCCGATACCACCGGCACGCCGTCGCGCTGCGCGACATTTGGGCCGGTCGCCAAGATAGCGAGTTGATCACGCGTCACGACGCTGTTCAATTCTGCATTCGAACCTTCGCGAATAGCGATGGCGACGTCCTCGCTGCCGGAGCCCTCCACCGTACTCCGAAGGCCATTCGCGAGCGCGAGGAAGAACAACAGTACTGCAATGGTCAACGCCACCGCCACAACGCTGGCGACCGACATCGCTCCGCGCTGCGGAATAGATCGAAGATTGAGCGACGTCACCGCGCCAATCTGGTCGAGCAATGAGGCCATCGTTTATCTCCTCAACGCCGCGCAAACGCGTCGACAATACGCATGCGATAGGCTTGCAAAGCCGGCGGCAATCCGGTGACCAGGCCAAGCGCCAACGCAATGAGCGCAGCCCAAGCGATCACGATCGGCGCGAAACTGATTGCAGGCCCGCCGCCGCCGCCGGACGATGCCAGCACCGTCAAGATTAACGCCGCCAAGCCCAAACCCACCGCCGCGCCAAGGAACGACAAGAGCAACGACTCAGCCAAAACCATGCGCAACACCCGTCCCGAGGAAAAACCTAGCGTCTTCATGACGCCGACTTCGCGCGTTCGCTCCCGCACCGCGAGAGCCATCGTGGTGCCGACTATAAGAAGAATTGCGATGAACGCCGCGCTAACGACGAGCGTGATCACCAAGCCGATGTTACCGAGCTGGGCTGCGAAAGATTCGTTGAACGTCGCTTCGTCCTGGGTCGATGTCTCATCTTGAGAATTCGCGAAACGCTGGTCGATAGCGTTAGCGACACTGTCGTTCATTTCGGCCGAGGTCGTGAGAAAAGGCACCCAGCCGATGCGGTCACGGCCGAAAGTGATTGTCTCATTGAAGTAGTCATAGTGGATAAGCACCGAGCCTGATTGCGAAGATCCTGGTGGTGTTGGAATTGTTCCAACTAGCGTGAACTCCCAGGTGCTGGAGCCGGTTGTGCCGTTGGTGAAGATGTTGCTGTTTATAGGAATGCGCTGGCCAACCCGCCATCCCCAACGTTCCGCGACCGGCGCCGCCACCAACATTGCGGTGCGCTCGCGGAAAAAGGCGTCGCGCTCCGCGGCCGGAATCCCCAAGTCCTCTGCGTAGACTTGGAAGTAAGTCTCTGGGTCAACCGCGAAAACCGGCAGGAATCCGCGTGCGGGATCCTGGTAGTACCCGCCAAACCAATTCATGTGGGTAGCGGCCCGAACCCCTTCGGTGCGCGCGATCCGATCATAATGAGCGATCGGCAAGGATTCAGTGAAGTTGATTTTCGATAACGTCACCATCCGCGTCGGAAGCGTGTTGACGTTCGAAAGTGAGCTGTTGAAACTGAGCATCAAGCTCAAAATCAGAAAAGCGATCGTAATCGAGATAATAAGCAAAATCGTACGCACTGGCTTGCGCCAAAGATTCTTGCTTACCAAAGCAAAGTCGTTCATGCGGCCAGCTCCCGCTCGTCGAAGCGGCCCTTGTCGAGATGGAGCACGCGCTTTGCGAACTTCGCCGCTTCGGCATCGTGTGTGACCATGATGATAGTCTTGCCGAGTTCGCGGTTAAGCGTCTGAAGTGTTGACAGGATCTCATCCGCCGTCGTGCGATCGAGATCGCCGGTAGGCTCGTCACAAAGCAAGAGCTTAGGATCGGACACGATGGCGCGCGCGATGGCGACGCGTTGTTGCTGGCCACCAGACATTTCACGCGGCCGGTGCTTGGCGCGATCTTCGAGGCCGACGATCTGCAACGCCGTGGCGACATTCTCGCGCCGCTTCTTCGGCGAGAGCTTGGTCAGCAACAGCGGAAGCTCAACATTCTGCGCAGCGGTAAGAATTGGCATTAGATTGTAGAATTGGAAGATGAAGCCGACATTGACCGACCGCCACGCCGTCAACTGCCCCTCGCTCAACTTCTCAATGTGCTTGTCGTCGAACTCGATCGCGCCCTTGTCGGGACGATCGGTGCCACCCAGCAAATTGAGCAATGTCGTCTTGCCTGAACCCGATGGGCCCATGATGGCAACGAAATCGCCAGCCTCAATCCGCATCGTAAGCTTGTCGAAGATGACAATCTTCTCCTTGCCGCGTACGTAACTCTTTTCCACGTCGGACAATCTAATGAGATCTGTCATGCTGAACTCCCGCGCGATGGCGCACTTAGCAGGTTAGCCCGCCTCGTCCAAGAACCGCACGCTAATCGCCATCTCTGGCAATATGCGCGGATCGAGTTGGTCGAACCCAATCCGCACGCGCACGGTAGCGCGGCTCCTGTCGGCCGCCGGGATTGTTGCGATGACACGCGCGGGGAAGGCTTCGCCAGGGTACGCATCAAGTGTGGCCTCTACGCGTTGCCCCTCGGAAACCCGGGCAATGTAGGCCTCACTCACATCGACCTCGATTTCCAGGCTGGACATATCGACGATAGTGCAGACCCCGGTACGCGTGAAACCACCACCAGCAGAGACTGGCGAAATGATTTCTCCGGGCTGGGCGGACTTGTTGATGACGACACCAGCGAACGGAGCCCGGATTTCGTAGCGGGCGAGCTGAGCCGATGCGCGTTGTCCATCGCTCCGCGCCGCATTGCGCTGCGCAAGCGCGGAGTCACGGCGCGCCTGGGCTGTCGTGAGCGCCGCGTCGCTGGCAAAGCCCTGTTGGGAGAGCGCGCGGGTTCGTTGCAACACACGCTCCGCTTCGGCGAAATCGGCCTCTGCGGCTGCGATGCGCGCGCGCGCGCCGCTAACATCGGCCTGAGCCAGAGTTGGCTCAAGCACCGCCAAGATTTGGCCGCGCCGAACACGCTGGCCTTCCTCTATACGTACTTCGATCAGACGACCCGTTACTTCGGCGGCCACAGTGGCTTGCCGGCGGGCGACCACGTAGCCTGAGGCCACTAGGCTACCCGAAGCAGGCGCGCTCCCACCCCCGGACTGCGCAAGCTCCACCGGCGCCGGCGGGGCGATCATAGGGACGGGTTTCAACAGCCATCCTGCCAGAGCCCCTGCGAAAAGCGCTGCAGCGGCCACGCCGCCATGCGTTAGCCAAGCTGGGAATCGCGCCTCATGCGCATCCTCCGCCGTTCGCTCGATCCGGAGCGATTTCAAAAGATCAGCTTTTTCGTTCAAGGCGCACCGTCACAATCTGCCGTGAAAACCTACGCCGGCGCGCACGCTCCGGCAACGCGCCGCGCCAAACAGACGACCCTTAACAAGGTAAAACGTTTCCCCAGACGTTGCGATTGCCCCGCAAAGCGCGAGTTGGCGCGCCGGTCACAGATTCACTACGCAGCTGCGCACCGCCGCGTCTTGGGCGGCGAGCCCCATCTCAACCGCCTTAAGGCCATCTTCCAGGCTGACTTCAACCTCGCCCTGCTCCCGCACAACGTTCAGGAACTTCGCATGCTGAATGTATGTCGAGCCATGATGATCGCCGATTTTGGCAAGTTCCGGGTCAACGCGGAAAACCCGCGTCGTCGGACCTTTGGGGTGACGAGGGTAAAGAGAAACCTCTGGTTCGGGCGATGCGCCAAGATGCTCTGGCCAGAACCTTTGAGGCCCGGGAATCCGACATTCTATTTTTCCAACCGGACCGACACAGGAAATCTCCTCGTTCCACTTTGTGCCGTCCGCAAACATGCACAGTTCGAGCATTGCGCGTGCGCCTGAAGCGAAATCAAAAATGACATAACCCCCATCCCAGATATCCGGTGTTCTGCCTGCGTAAGATTCGTCGAAATGATTGACCATCTGCCCAGCGCTGGCCATGACCCGGACAGGTTCTGATCCGATGATCAGACGCATCAGGTCAAAGAAGTGGCAGCATTTCTCGACGAGCGTGCCACCAGTGTTTTGATTGAACCGGTTCCAGTCTCCGTACTTCTTCAGGAACGGAATGCGGTGCTCTCGCAGAGTCAGCATCTTGACGCCGCCTGTAGCGGCCGCGGTTTCAGCGATAAGCGCCTCGATCGGAGGCATGTAACGATACTCCATGGCGACCCAGACCGGAGGCTTGTACGCCGCGCCGAACGCCGCAATTCGGCCCGCGTCCTGCGGCTTCGTGTAAAGCGGCTTTTCGCAAAGGATCGGCAGCGGCCGGATCGCGGCAATTTCTTCAAGCTGCGCGACATGGCAGAAGTTCGGACTGCAAATGACGACTGCATCAAGCTCTTCATGCCCGAGGAGATCAGCAACCGATTCCGCAATCCGGGCGCCGCCAGCAAGCTGCGCTGCCCGCGCTGCATTGTCCGGCAGCGTGTCGTACACCACACCGAAACGCGCGCCGCCGAGACGCGAAACGTTCAGGAGATGCTCGGTCCCCATCATGCCGCAGCCAATGAGGCCGTAGATCTTATCTGACATTCGGTTCCCGTAACTGAGGTCTAATCGGTGTATCGCGCCAGGACCGGATGAAACCACGTCCTAAATGCTCCGCCGACTTATTGTTTTGCGCAAAATCCTAGGCGCCGAGCGGCCGATGCGGGCCATGCCAGGGCCGCCATATTGTGACGGATGGCGGGGTCGATCAAACCCTGCCGCCGGTAATGCTGCACGAACCAAGTCCGACCATCGCCGTGTGTGGACGGCTCCCCGTTGGCAAGGGTTTTCTTCGAAGCTCTGCGATGTTTGGTCGGTGCGGCCGTGTGTTCGACCTTTTGATGCGGCACACGAACGCCGCTGGCCATAATGCCTTCCGCGAAGACGGGTCCCGACCGAAAGTACGCGCTCGAAGCGCTTCGGCGATAATGGGTTTTCCTGTCTTCCGGTTTCGACCGGTTGTCGCATTACTTCATGTCCGCCCTTCCCAATCTCTTTCGTCCGGCGTTGGCGCCCGACCGATCACTACGCCGCGAGCGGGTCGCGATAGCGCTCGCCGCTGGTCATGATTGCCCACACCATTCGCGCGTTCTTGTTCGCCAGCGCGACCGCAGCGACCTTCGGCGTACGCCGCGCAAGCAATTGCACTAGCCATGGCCTACGGGCGCCATTGCGCTGCGCATGACGGATCACAGCAACGGCGCCCACGACCAGCAATTGTCGGAGGTAGCGATCGCCTTGCTTGGTGATGCCGCCCAATCTCTCTTTGCCGCCGCTCGAGTTCTGACGCGGCACGAGGCCAATCCATGCGGCGAGGTTGCGACCCGAGCTAAACGACTTCGGATCAGTGATGGTCGCGACCAGCGCACTGGCGAGCACAGGGCCAACGCCAGGAATGCCCATCAACCGCTTGCCGACCTCAGTGCTGCGCGCGCTCGCGATGATGCATCGATCAGACTCCAATATCTGCTGGTTCACGAGCCGCAGCTGCGTCACCAACATCAGCAGACTCGTGCGCGCGGCGCTGGGTACGCGTTCATCAGAGGTATCGTTGATGGCGCTAATCAGAATCTCGAGACCATTGCGCCCGACTGGCGCCACCAAGCCAAACTCTGCCATGTGGCCGCGAATGGCATTCGACAATTGCGTGCGCTGCCGTGTCAAAATCGATCGCGTTCGGTGAGCCACCATCGTGCTTTGCTGCTCTGGCGCCTTTATCGGCACAAACCGCATGCTCGGTCGCGTCACCGCTTCGCATATCGCTTCTGCGTCAGCCGCATCGTTCTTCTGCCGCTTAACGTAAGGCTTCACGTAACTGGGCGGGATCAAGCGCACGTCGTGACCCAACCGGCTTAATTCTCGGCCCCAATAGTGCGCCGAGCCGCACGCTTCGATGCCAATGAGGCACGGCGCAAGCTTCTCAAAGAACGCCAGCATTCGAGATCTCGGCAGACGCTTGCGCAACAGCACCGCGCCCGCCGCATCAACGCCGTGAAGCTGGAACACCGATTTTGCGATATCCAATCCGATCGTAACTACCTGGGTCATGGCTCTTCTCCGGTTTAAACCGGGACCTTACGCCGCCGGCTGGGTGAAGAGCCGTCCACAGCATCGAAAGTAGCCTTTCCCGCTATAGCGAGGCCCACAGATACTCGATGACAGCGGCGCAGCCGAACGCGGTTCGCACCGCGTGAAGGCCACCGCATTTGACGATGAGAGTCGGGCGACTAGACCTCTTGCCCCACGCTAAGCTTGCACGGGCCCGCATGTCCGCGTACCGCCGATAGACTTCAACGCCAATTGCACAGCGCCCTCGAATGCAAACCAAGAAACGCAGCCGCACGCAGGCTATGTTGCGTCATCTCTATTTCGGTCACTCGCCGACGAGCATCCGCTTCCAAAGCTGGATGCTAATCCTGGATGTGTTGATCATCGCCTTCTTTATGGTCTCGCCATTCCTGCAGCGAAGCGGGACATTCCTGGCCTTTGACTACGCAATCGCGCTTGTTCTGGCGGTGGATTTGGTTGCTCGCGCCTGGGCCTTCGGAGATTTAAGGCGCTGGCTCAAGCAACCGATCGTATGGGCCGACATCGCGGTGCTAGCGTCTCTCATAGCACCTGCATTCCTTTTCAATTTGGGCTTCCTGCGAGTACTGCGCATCTACTCAATGGTTCATGGACCCACGTTCTGGCGCATGCTTGCAGGAGGACGCCTACGCGACACTGCAACCTCGGAATTTATCAAGGCGGCGACTGACCTCCTGGTCTTCATCTTCATGATGACAGCTCTGGTGCACTCAGGCTTTGCCGGCCGTGTTCCAGCGCTAAACTCGTACATGGAGTCGCTCTATTTCACGGTGACTGCCTTGACGACAACGGGGTTCGGCGATGTCACCCTGCCAGGGTTCTGGGGGCGCGCGCTTTCAATTCTTATCATGCTTGGCGGCGTCTCCCTCTTCTTCCGCCTGATCCACGTCGCCATGCGCGCACCAAAGGTGCGTCACCCCTGCACGCAATGCGGATTGCAGCGCCATGAATCGGACGCCGTGCACTGCAAAGCGTGTGGAGCGATGCTAAACATTCCAAATGATAACGACTAGCACGAAGCAGTTTCGTAGCGGCCAGGGCTGCACTGAAGATGCGGAGCGTCGTAGCAACGATTTTCTTGCGAATGGCTAAGCCGATTCAATTCTGTCGCTGGTAATGCTGCGCGGGCTAAGTCACGCCTTCGCCGTAGACTGCCGTTCATCGCCTTAAATTTGGACCGCTGGCTATGCCGGCCTTTCAGAATGAATCCTCAGCCCACAGAACCTCCACGCGAGCAGCCACCAGAACCCGCGACGGATAAACCGCGCGAGCTTAGCTCCGCTGCCTCCCCACCGAGGCCTCGAGTTCGGTCAGCCGGCGGCCATCGGCTGGATGGGTAGACATCCATTCCAACGCATCGACGCCGTCGCTTGCCATCCGCCGCCAAAACGACAAGGCGCCAGCCGGATCGAAACCAGCGCCCGCCATCAAAGAGACGCCGAGACGGTCGGCCTCAAGTTCCTGCATCCGCGAGTAGGGTAAAATCACCCCGTAAAGGGCGCCCGCACCTAAGGCGCCGGCGATGCTCTCGGCATGGCGTCCGTATTCTTCCGACAACGCCGCCGCCGCCAGCGAGACGCCTAATTCCAGCGCCACTTGCTGGCTCATCCGTTCGGCGGCGTGACGGGCTTCGACGTGACCGACCTCATGGCCCATCACCGCGGCGATTTCGTCATCGGAGCTAGCGTGTTCCATAAGACCGCGGAAGAAGCCCACTTTGCCGCCTGGCAGAACAAAGGCGTTGATCTCTGGACTGTCGAACACGACGAACTCCCAGTCAGTGCGTGTGCTTGAAACGTCGGCAACACTCTGGCCAATCAGCGCCAGCCGCCTCTGCAATGCAGCGTCATCCGAACGCGGCAAACGCTGTAGCGCGTCGCGCCATGCTTCCTCACCCAACGCCGCAAGCTCTGCATCCGAAACCAGCACAAACTGGCGTCGCCCAGCAACATTCTCGCTGCAAGCCCCGACGACCAAGCCAGCGCTGGCGAACGCCAAGAGGTTGCGGCGCGATATCGAAGTCAACTTCATGCGCATGCACACCCTCTTCATGGCGGCATATAGCAAGAGTGACGACTATGAGAAGACTTGCGCCCAGCATCCGCACATCGATTGCTGTGATTGCCAGTCTCAATCACCAAACATCTTGAGGTCGACGAAAGCCGTTCCCAGCTAAGTTTGAGCGGAACGGGCCCCTCTGGCGATCAATGGAGATTGCGATGTCGAGCCGCGGCGAGTTCACGCTGCTCCTTTTCGGACCAAGCGCGAGACGCGCCGAACCGATGGAGCACGATAGTGACAGGTCGAATCCAACTTATCCTACCCACCGGACAAAATCCTGGCGCATCCACTGCGATCGATAGTGCCGTCACATTGGCGCGCGCAATGGGCGCGGACATTACAGCCTCGGTGGCGCAGACAAGGATGAACTTACCAGCGCACTGGTTGGCGCGCGAGTACGCACACCTGCCGGTGGCCGAGTTCAACGCTGAGGTGGCCGCCGAAGCACAGACCTTGCGAGAGGCCGTGACACGGGCGGCGGAGAACGCCGGCGTGCCGATTCGTCTGATAGAAATCCTCAACGGGCTGGGCGACGGCGAACGCGCGGTCGTCATGGCGGCGCGCACGCATGATTTCACAATTCTCGGCCTGCCTGACTTTGATGCTTCAACGCGTCAACTTGCCGAACAGCTCCTCTTCGACAGCGGCCGTCCGCTGCTCGCTTTGCCGCTGAGCCGTCCCTTCAATTTGCGTCTCGATACGATTGCGCTGGCCTGGGATCATAGCGAACCCGCTAGCCGCGTCCTCTCGGGCGGGCTGCCATTGCTCAGGCAGGCCAAGCAGGTTGTGGTTTTTTCTGTGCTCGGCGCCAAGAAATTGCCACGGGCCGAAATCGCACAAGACGCAGCGGAATATCTCAAGAGCCACGGGATCGACGCGACCTGGGAAATGCTCGACAGCCAAGACCGAGCGCGCGGCCGTTTCGTCATGGAAACCGCGATCGCACGCGGCGCGGGTCTGTTGATCATGGGCGCTTACGCCACCCTCCCAGCGCAAGAATACTTGTTGGGCGGGGTCACAGTCTCCGTCCTGAACGAGCCTTTGCTGCCTGTGTTGATGTCGAACTAACCACGCGCGCGATTTCCCATGTTTGAACTGGAGTGAGAATGTCCAAGAGCAGATTCAAGCGCATTAGATCACGGCTGAGCGCAACCGAACTGCATCGCGAACTGGAAGACGCCGACACCGCCTTGATGGAAGCCGTCGTCGCCGGTTGCGCGCTGGTCGCTTATGCGGACGGCTGGGTGTCACCCGAAGAGACTCTGCGGATGCGGCGGCTGATTTTGCGCTTTGAGCCAGCCAAAGCGCTGGGCGGCGCCGCGATCCTTCTGTTGTTCGAAGACATTACCCTGAAGTTCGCTGAAGACCACGAAGCCGGCGCATGCGAATCGCTTGAGCTTGTGTCCCGGCTTGTCGGGCGCCTGCATGAAAGCGAACTTCTCATTGACACGTGCTGCGCGATTGCTGACGCCGATGGCGGCCTCGACGCCGAAGAGCGCGAGACCATCCTGAGACTTTGCACTTTACTCCAAATTGACCCAGGCCCGCACGGCCTCTGATTGTCGACGCGTCTTGCGCGGTTTACGCCGCAGCAGGCGCATAATCATCGCCAGTCCAGCGCCACGTCACCATGTGCAACGCGGGGAGCGCAATAAGCCGAAAGCCGGGCCCCTCCCCGCGTTCGCGCGTCGAGTTGAGCGTCGGCGCCGTTATGACGCGAAGTTGCGAGAAGCCGTCGACGGCAAAATCTCCAGCATGGTGGAGATGACCACAAAGAAAAAGATGCTCAAGAAGCGGAAGCGCGCGGGCAAGGCCGCGGGTTGATAAATTCATGCGCTTTAGCGCCGGCGTATACGGCGGATGATGGCACGCGATGATGCGAAATTTGGCGCCGCGCGAAAACGAGTGTCGTCAGGCTGCAAAGTCCTGTCGCACATAAGCGCCTTGCGACCAGTCCCAGCGCAACTGAACGGCGCGCGCGCTGTTGAAGCTGCGTATGCTCACAAGCCCGCATTTGGAATCCCAGCGAGACGCAAGCCCCAGGCCCTCAAATCTCGAGAACGGAGAAAACAGTCTCACCACGGGATCGAATACCGGCGCGTCATGATTGCCGGGACAGCCGACCACGGGCGCATTCAGAGCAGCGAAGAAGCGGCGCGCCACTGCATACTCACGGCGCCGTCCACTATGGGTAATGTCGCGGGTCGCGACCACCACATCGCAGCCTTGGCTGTTGATCGCATCGCGCGCCCGATCGAGACGCGAAGGTGATGCTTCTCCGCAATGAAGGTCGCTGATATGCGCGATCTTCACCATGGCGCGCGCCGCCGCGTCGGGGCCCACACCAGCCCAAGCTTGGGCTCAAACGTCACCGTATTGACGCGCCCGAGCATATGGAACTCACCGTCTAGCAGCGTCGGCGTGCCCTCATGATTGCTCTCGATGGCAATGGCGCGTGTGCTCAGTGCGGTCACGCGCTTCAGCCGCCGCCAGCGCCGCAGCATCGCGGCGCCCGTCACCCACCCGAGATCGCCCCAATCGCCGATATCGACGCCAGCAGCTTCAAACAGCGCTGGCTCATGTCGTTCGAGACCGAAACCAAAAGCAGTGTCGATGCGCCCAACGCCAATGATCAAGGTCGAGTGGCAGAGCGCCGCTGCGCCTTCGCTTGTCCACGATACGCGATCGGCGAACTGACGCGGCGCCATGCGAATGAGGGCGCGAAGGCCGGCGATGCTCTTTGGCTTTCGCAGACGTTCCCGAAGTGACTGTACCTGCATCCATCCGCCGAAACCGGCCGCCACAAAAAAAGATCGTTTGCCTACCCTGCCGCCCGCCAGACCGCGCGGCTCACCCTCTTCAAGCGACGCGACGCACTGCAGAAGATTGGCGCGGCCAAATACGCGCGCCGATAATCTGTTCATCGTGCCGCCGGGCAACGGGATGGTGGGCACGTCCAAGGGCGTCAGCGTCTCGATCGCCGAGTGAGCCGTACCGTCGCCGCCGATAACGGCGATCGCGCGCGGTCTCTGAGCGGCCGCGTCGAGCAGACAATCACGAATATCGTGGCGATCGGTGGTGACAATGCGCGTCACATCAGCCGGCCCGCTGCGTCGCACCAGCGCGCGCAGAGCATTGGGCCCCTGTTTTCGTACCTGCCCAGCATCGCCGTTGATGATGACGATGAGGCCCCCGCTTTGACCGCGATTGATTTCGCTGGCCGAGTCGGAAGCCGTGAGCGGCAGTTCTTTCATCACGTGATCATCTTCTCCAGCAAGGCGAAGAGAGGTGGCTCGGGAAATCTGGACACGAGGCTAAGTGGAATTTCTGCCTGAGATC
>QBMO01000072.1 GCA_003242075.1 Alphaproteobacteria bacterium | reverse complement strand
GCACCATGCCCGATCACCCCTCCGGTCGCGATGTGGGGCCAAGCCGCCGCTTACGATCCATCTAATTGCTCTCCTTTGCATCAAGCCCATCGAGCCTTAGCGCAAGCGAACTGACACCGTCCTGTCAGGAGTGAAGCCGTCCGTGACAAACTGGGGGGGCGAAAAGGTGGAGTGCAGTAAAGTGCAAAATCGCACGATCGGCGGCAAATGGCGGGCCACGAACAACGATGATGAGCACTATGTCTACGCTATAGCGCTATAGGCCCGACGCCTTTTGATCGTCACACAGCCCATGCTGCCGATAAGGCTTCTGCCTGTCGGAGGACCGTCTGAACCGCTTCGTCCTGAAGGTCAGGCGGAAAACCGTGCTTGCGCAGGATTCGCTTCACCAGCACGCGCATCCGCGCTCGCGCGCTTTCACGGTGCGCCCAGTCCACTGAAACGCTGCCTTTTAGGCTGACGAGGAGTTCGTGGGCGATCACCTTGAGCGAGTCGTTGCCCATCAGTTCGACGGCACTCTCGCTTTCAGCCAAGGCGTCATAGAAGGCGATCTCGTCTTGCGACAACCCTTCATCCTCGCCCCGCCTACGAGCGGCCCGGACCTCCTTCGCGAGATCAATCAGTTCCTGTAACACCTCGACAGTGCTGATCGCGTTCGTATGGTATCGCGCGATCGCGGCTTCCAGGCGCTCGGAAAAGCGTTTGGTCTCGACTACGTTTGTCTTGCTGCGTGAACGAATTTCATCGTTCAGCAGCTTGCGTAGGGCTTCAAGCGCAAGGTTCTTTTTTTCGAGCTGCTGTATCTCCGCAAGGAATTCGTCAGACAGGATAGAAATGTCCGGCGTCGTGATTCCAGCGGCTGCAAGGATATCAACGATCTCTGTTGAGACGACCGCCCGATCCAATATTTGCTGAATTGCGAACTCGCGGTCGGCAGTGCTCTTTCCTGCGCCGTCGGCCGACTTCACGAGGGCGGCACGAACCGTCTGGAAGAAACCGACTTCATCCCTTATATCGCGCGCCTCGTCGCTTGCCGACGCCAAGGCAAACGCCTTGGAGAGAGTGAGCACTGCGTCCTGATAACGGCGGTTCTCGCGGCGCTTCCCATCCTCGCTGGTTTCCCTAGCAGCAGCTTCGTGTTGGCGACCAAGTATCCACTCGATGGCTTCGGCAAGCACGACGAGGCGTTCATGCGGCGTGCCGGCCAATCCACGCGCATAGTCGAATCCGTGATACATCGCCTTCACGACTTCGTACTTCTCAAGCAGCACCGCGACCGCTTCCGCCTGGTCGATCCCCGCCTGGCGCCGATCCGAACCGGAATATTGGCCCAGCGCGTTCTTCAGGTTCTGCGCAATCCCGATATAGTCCACTACCAGGCCGGCAGGCTTGTCGCGGAACACGCGGTTCACCCGGGCAATCGCCTGCATCAGCCCATGGCCCTTCATCGGCTTGTCGATATACATCGTGTGCATCGACGGCGCGTCGAAGCCGGTCAGCCACATATCCCGCACGATCACGAGCTTGAGCGCGTCCTTCGGGTCTTTTGCGCGCTTCGCCAGAAGATCGCGGCGCGCTTTGGTCCCGATATGCGGTTGCCAGCCTTGAGGATCGGCCGCCGATCCCGTCATAACAACCTTGATCGTTCCGGCGGCGTCATCGTCGCTATGCCAATCGGGCCGAAGCGCGACGATCTGGTTGTAGAGAGCGACGCAGATGCGACGGCTCATGCAGACCACCATCGCCTTGCCATCCAAGGCCCCGACGCGATCCTCGAAGTGCCGCACCAGATCGGCTGCGACCATAACGAGCCGCTTCTCAGAGCCGACCAGCGCCTCAACGGTCGCCCATTTGCGCTTAATGCGCTCCTGTTCGGTCGTCGCCTCGTCTTCGGTCAGCTCCTCGATCTCGGCATCGATCTTCGGCTTTTCCTCATCAGGAAGCTCGATGCGAGCAAGGCGGCTTTCGTAATAGATCGGCACCGTGGCGCCGTCTTCAACCGCCCGGCTGATGTCGTAAACGTCGATGTATTCGCCGAACACGGCTGGCGTGTTCACGTCGTCCTTTTCGATCGGCGTTCCCGTGAACCCGATGAAGGATGCGTTGGGCAAGGCGTCGCGCAGATACTTCGCGAAGCCATAGGCGATCTCGCCTGTTTTCTGTTCGATCCGTGCCTTGAAGCCGTATTGGCTCCGGTGCGCCTCGTCGGCGATCACGACGATGTTCCGGCGATCGGAGAGCATCGGATAGATCGCCTCGCCAGTCGCGGGCGAGAATTTCTGAATGGTTGTGAAGATCACACCGCCCGAGGCACGGCTGAGCGCTGATTGCAGGTCGTCCCGGCTGTCAGCCTGAATGGGCGTTTGCCGGATCAGGTCGCGGCACATCGAGAACGTGCCGAAAAGCTGATCGTCGAGATCGTTACGATCGGTGATGACGACGATAGTCGGATTTTCAAGCTCGGGACGCCGCACAAGCTGCCCGGCATAGAAAGCCATCAACAGGCTCTTGCCCGACCCCTGCGTGTGCCAGATCACACCGACCTTTCGATCGCCCTGCGGCGCCGAAGCTTCAACCGTCTTCTCAACGGCGTGTCCCACGGCATGGAACTGGTGATAACCCGCGATGATCTTTGTCAGCCCAGAACCTGTTTCGCCGAAAACGGTGAAATCATGAAGCAGGTCGAGCAGGCGGCGGTGATCGAAAATGCCTTCGATAAGGATGTTGAGTTCCGGCTGACCTTTCGCGGCAATGACTTTCCCGTCCGTGGTGCGCCAGGGCATGAAGCGCTCTTGATCGGCGGTCAGCGAGCCCACGCGCGCGGTGATGCCATCCGAGGTGACAAGGACGGCGTTCGTCCGGAAGAGCGAAGGGATCTGCGCCTTGTAGGTTTGAAGCTGGTTGTGCGCGCCTGCAAGCGTGGCGTTTTCGCCGCCGGGTGCCTTAAGCTCGATCACACCGAGCGGCAGGCCGTTAATGAAAACGACAATATCCGGACGGCGGTTGATGCTTCCTTCAATCACCGTGAACTGACCGGACGCCAGCCAGTCGTTCGCGGCGAGATCGTCGAAATCGATCAGGCGAACCTTGTCGCCGCGGATCGTCCCATCCTCGCTGTAGAACTCGACATCGACGCCTTCGACTATCAGCTTATGCAGGCGGCGGTTCTCTTCGACGAGCGAGGGTTTTTCCGTGGCCAGCACCTTCCGCAACGCATCGCCGCGCGCCTCTGCCGGGATTCTTGGGTTCAGCTTTTCGATCGCGACTGTGAGGCGCTTGATTAGCACCACATCGGCATACGCCTCGCGCTCGGGCGCCTTCCCATCCGGGCCGATCTGGGCATCCGTGGCAATCGCGTATCCAAGGCCGGTCAGATGATCGAGCACCACCTGTTCAATGGCGGCTTCGGAAAGATAAGCCATCAGGCGACCTCCGCGTCTTGAGGCGCAGCGGCCTTGGCTTCGAGGCAGGCGTTCAATACCACCTTGTAGGCTTCGCGATCCAATTCGAAGAGCAACTGCGACACCGGCGCGGCAAGCTCAATTTCTTCGCGGGGCGGCTTACCGGGTAGCACGATGAAGAGTCTCGGCATCCCTTCTTCGTCCATTTCGCCTCGAAGCCCCGCAAACTCGTCAATAACGTCGTTCGTCGCCTTGAACCGTTCGTACGGCTCTTTGCTCAGAACCGCATCGAGCTCGCGTTCAAGATAAGCCTCGTGAAGGAAAGTCACGATAGCGTCGGCAGCGAGGAGCGCCGCGCGCCGATGATGGATCGAGAGCTTTGCGATAAAGCCGTCCTTGCCGTGGCTCATCGTCCCGGCCTTGTTGCGCAAATCGCCAAGTGTTGTCGTTAGTTTGTGGTGCTGGGAAATCAACTTCTTGAAAGCATCGTCCCGGATTTCGCTGAGTTCGAGCACCCGCACCGCTGCGCTGACCCATGCACCGAAGGCAGGGTTCTCCTCCACCGGCTTAACCGGGCTGGTTGGATTATCGAGGTTGTCAATGATGACCCGGCATGCGCATTCCACCACGGCCTTTGCGGCGTCAATGCATGCATCGCTATTCTCGTTAAATTCGCGCTCGAGCGCCTCGAATGTCTGCTGCAGCATCGGAGCATGGTTCCAATGCGTGCAGAAGGTTCGGATGCCGGGATACCAGTCGGCACTCATATGGCCTCCCCGACAAGCTTCTCGGCGTCCTTGACGCGAGCCTCGCCCGACATGAGTTTTGGAAGGAGAAAATCGCGGGTGGCGGCCAGGGTGCGGTTTTCGCGTTTGTTAGCTTCCGCCCGGTCGATCAATCCGCTGGTAGCGGAACTGAATGCAGAGAACACGCATTCAGACGCGGTAACGAGCTCGGTCGCTGCGACAAGTTCCGGGCGTACTGCCGGATAGGCGCCACCATCGGCCAAGTGGGCTAGGCGGCTGATGTTTTCTGCGGAGGTCGCCGCAAGGTAAACCGCCTCGCGGTAAATATCCTGAAACGGCCGAAGTACAGCAAAGCCGGTGCTACCGGTCAAACCGTGCGCGGAAACGAAAGCATACGACCCGTTGCCCGGTCGGACGGTTCCAACAATCGTGTCGCCTGGCCGCAGAATGCGCTGAGCGCGACTTGGTGCAATATCGCTGGTGAACGGTGTAATTGCTTCAATCGTTCCCCACTTTGTATTCGATAAATCGACATAGTCGACCGTGCCGGGATAGTTCGCGCGAGACCAGCTTTCCGGGTTGAGGCTGGCAACATCAGACAGAGCACCATCGTTCCAGTCCTCCGGCTTACCGTCTGCACCGAGATTGTCAGGGAAGAGGGACCAGATATCTGCAGCTAGATATGGCGTCCGGCCTTCCATCTTCGCGCGGGTCGGGCCGAAATCGACGAACCAGTCCTTGAAGATCGCCCGCGCCATCGCCTCCAGCGTCTTGTTCATCCGCCGGTTCAACTCGATCTTGTCGTCAAGCGCGCCGAGGATGGCGGCGATGGCCTCTTGTTCTGCAAGCCCGGGAACACTGAGATCGCGCACATACACTGCCGCCCTAGTCGTCGAAGGGATTGGCGACCCGTCGTCTATTTCTCCTAGCTTGTGGTAAATGATCGCATAGTAGAGCCATCGCATCTCCAGTTCGGACTTCGGCACAACGTAGTACGCCGTGTCGATCACGAAAAACGGCTCTTTAGAGAACTGGACGCCGCGATATGCCCCTTTTCGTCCAAGAATTACTCCCGGCCCGGGAGCTAGCGGCTCCGTGGTCCAGCCAACTGGTCCATTTGATCCGAAAACACGATACGGACCCACAGCGTCGGCATAGCCCCGAATACCCTTGCCGTATTCAAGGCTGATTTCGGCTCCCCATGTGGTTTCTCGCCACTCAACCATTCGCGCCGACCCCGGCCAGCTTCTGCAAGATGGTAGCGGTCAGTATCTCTGCCTCGGCAAATTGCCCGTTGAGTTTCGCTTGAAGGGCAGCAAACCGTTCCGCGAACGGCATGTCGTCATCTTCGACATCCGCCGCGCCGACATAGCGCCCTGGCGTCAGCACGTAGCCGTGGCCGTTGATCTCTTCCAAGGTCGCCGACTTGCAGAATCCCGGCACGTCTTCATAGGCGCCCGCTTCGCCTTCACCGCGCCAAGCGTGATAGGCGCGCGTGATCTTGTCGATGTCGGCGTCCGAGAATTCCTTGCGCGTGCGGTCCACCATATGGCCGAGCTTGCGTGCGTCGATGAACAGGATCTCGCCCCGCCGGTCGCGCAGCTTGGCGTTGCGGGCGATGCCGTTCGACTTGTCGCGCGCGAGAAACCAGAGACAGACTGGAATCTGCGTCGAATAGAAAAGCTGTCCCGGCAGGGCGATCATGCAATCAACGACGCCGGGCGCGCCGTTCGCGCCCTCGATCAGCGCGCGCCGGATATCGCCTTCGCCGTTCTGCGTGGACGACATCGAGCCATTGGCCAACACCACCCCCGCCACACCCGCAGGGGCGAGGTGATGCACGATATGCTGCACCCATGCGAAGTTGGCATTGCCAGCGGGTGGGATGCCGTATTTCCAGCGCACATCCTCGCGCAGCCGGTCGCCGCCCCAATCGGAGATGTTGAAGGGTGGATTGGCGAGGACGAAATCGGCCTTCAGATCGCGCAGCTCGTCCTTGTGGAAACTGCCCTCGCTGTTCCATTTGATGTCGGCGTCGATGCCACGCACGGCGAGGTTCATCTTGCAGAGCCGCCACGTCGTATAATTCGACTCCTGCCCATAGATGGCGATGTCGCCGATCCTGCCCTCGTGCTCCAGGGCGAACTTCTCGGACTGAACGAACATCCCGCCCGATCCGCAGCACGGATCATAGACGCGGCCCTTGTAGGGCTCGATCATCTCGACCATGACGCGCACGACCGAGCGTGGCGTATAAAACTCGCCGCCGCGCTTGCCTTCCGAACCGGCGAACTGGCCGAGGAAATATTCATAGACGCGGCCGAGCACATCGCGCGCCTCGCCCTTTTCCTGGCCGAGCGCGATGCCGGAAATCAGATCGATCAGTTCGCCGAGCATCACCGCGTTGAGCGCGGGCCGGGCATAATCCTTCGGCAGCACGCCTTTCAGGGTTTCGTTGCGCTTCTCAATGGCGATCATCGCCTCGTCGATCATCTTTCCGATCGAAGGTTGCTTGGCGTTCGCCTGGAGGTGCGACCAGCGCGCTTCTTTCGGCACCCAGAAAACGTTTTCGGCGGAGTATTCGTCCGGGTCTTCGGCGCCGTCGGGATAGTCAGCCAGCAGCTCGGCGCGCTTAGCCTCGAAGCTGTCGGAAATATGCTTGAGGAAGATCAGGCCGAGCGCAACGTGCTTGTAGTCGGACGGCTCCATGTTGCCGCGCAGCTTGTCGGCCGCCTTGAAGAGATCGGCCTCGAAGCCGAGATTACCGCCGCTACCATTGCTGCGGGTGCGCGCAGATTTTTCACGCGAGGGCGCTGGCGCGGCCTCCACGACCGCTGCGTCTGCGGCAGCGGCGAGCGACACGGAGCCGCCACGGCCGCGTCCCGACGTTACCAGTCCGTCGACAATGAGCGCAGCTTTCACCGCAACATAGGTCGCTTCATCACAAGCCAAGATTTCACGCAAACGTCCGTTGCCGGCGGAGCCGCCAAGCTCCGTCAGTGCCGCGATGAACTGGTCCCTCTGCGCCTGATCAGCCATTTTGTTCCCCTCGCTTCTGGCGCAAACCGTCGCCGCCAGGCTGCGGTGGCGCGCCCGGTTTCGCGGATCTCAACCGTCCATATTCCTCCACGGAGACGACCACCACCACGCCGCGCCCGTGCTTCTCGATCAGCACCGGCTCTGCACGCGCCGTGTCGATCATCAGGCCAAAACCGTTCTTCGCTTCCCGCGCTGACATGGTTTTCATGGTCGAATCCCGTGGCAATCCATGCGTCCATTTAGGACGAAATGGCTCTTTTCACCAAGCGATGCTTTTGGGTGCTGGTGCTGGCGGGGCATGGGCGTCCGGCGGGGTTTCGGGGCTGATTTGCGGAAGTGAAGGTGACGGCTAGATAAAAGAGGCTCGCCTGTCGAACCCCAAGCCATTGATATGGCCTGTGTTTCGGCGTGCCGTTCGGTCGGGTCGCGTGCCGCTTTTCAGCTATTTTCCAATGAATTCAACGAGATTTCCGGCACGGTGGCATTTCGGGCCACGCGCTGCTTACCCTTGAGGGGGCCGGACCCGCGCCATCCCCTCAAGGCCGAGCCGCTTCGCGGTGGCGCGTGCCGCGCCAGCCTTGACCGGCTGTCGCCGGCCCGGCAGGGGCTTGGGAAGCAGATAAGGCTGATTGGGAGCGCGCGCGCTCCAATTGCGACGGATGGGCAGCATGGGTGATATGATCCAATGGATTATATTTCCGCTTGCCTAAACTGACCCATTGGAGTAGTATTTCGCATGGCTCAAACGGTTCCGATCAGCGTCGTTGAGACCCCGGAGTTTCTGGCCGCGACCCGCAAGCTGATGACCGACGACGAGCGGGCGCTTCTGGTGGATTATCTCGCCTACAACCCCACGTCCGGCGACTTGGTTCCCGGAACGGGTGGCGTGCGGAAGCTGCGGTGGGGTTTGGAGGGACGAGGCAAGCGCGGCGGCGCGCGGGTGGTCTATTTCCATCACGATGCAGGCATGCCGCTCTTCGCACTCACCGCCTACGCCAAGAACGAGCGGGCCGATTTGAGCCAGCAGGATCGCAATGACTTCCGGCAGCTTACGGCGCTGCTAGTCGAGAGTTTCAAAAGGAGGAAATCATGAGCAAGGTTGCCGACAGTATCCGACGCGGCCTTCGGGAAGCGGTGGCCTATGCCGAGGGAAAGGCAGACGAGAGCGCCTATCGCGTCCACGTGCCCGTGAAGATCGACGTGAAGGCGATCCGGACGAGTTTGGACATGACGCAAGAAGAGTTCGCGGGCCGGTTCGGGTTCAGCGTCAACACGCTGCGCCATTGGGAACAGGGTTCGCGCCAACCGGAGGGGCCGACACGGGCTTATCTTCTCGTCATCGAACGCGCGCCCAAGGCAGTCCAAAAAGCCTTGCAGGCCGTCTAATGCGTAGCAGCCCGTTCGCGCCGCTAACCGTCCGCAAGTATTCCTTCGCTCCTCTACTAGGCGCGCGGCGGCGTAGAATTGGGATGTTCTCCTCGCCGCGCGTTCGCGCAATGCTCTCAGGATGTCCCGAGAGAGCGCCCGTCGTCGCATCGACCGTTGCGGGCGCGCTGGTCGCAGCGCGTCGCCGTCGAACTTGTACGATTATGCCGAAGCGCCGGAACCACGGATCGGCCGCCCGCCGAAGCATGACCTCGCAACATGGACCGTCACCGACGACTGGCCGAAACAGGTTCCCATCACGAACGCCGAAGTGGATGTGTTCGAGGCTTGGTTCGGCGATCTCTTCGATGAACTATTTGGCGCAAGCTGATAGGATAGCCGAAGATCCAATAGGGAGACCCTTGCCATGACCGTGCCCCATACGACGGTTCAGGGGCGCGCCGCCCTCTATCTGCGCGTCTCGACCGCGCGGCAGGCCGAGCATGATGTCTCCATCCCCGACCAGAGGCGGCAGGGCGAAGCCTATTGCACATCGCGCGGCTATCAGCTCATCGAGACCTATGTCGAGCCGGGCGCGTCGGCCACCAATGACCGCCGGCCCGAGTTCCAGCGCATGATCGAGGCGGGCACGTCCAAGCCCGCGCTGTTTGACGTGGTGGTCGTCCATTCGTTCAGCCGCTTCTTCCGCGACCATTTCGAACTTGAGTTCTACGTCCGCAAGCTCGCCAAGAACGGCGTGAAGCTCGTTTCGATCACCCAGGAGATGGGCGACGATCCGATGCACGTCATGATGCGCCAGATCATGGCGCTGTTCGACGAGTATCAGTCCAAGGAGAATGCCAAGCACGTTCTGCGAGCGCTGAAAGAGAACGCGCGGCAGGGCTTCTGGAACGGCTCGCTGCCGCCCATCGGCTATCGCGTTGTCGCAGCCGAGCAACGCGGCGCGAAGGTCAAGAAGAAACTCGAAATCGACCCGCTGCACGCCGATACCGTGCGGCTGATCTACCGGCTGGTGCTGGAGGGCGACGGCATATCCGGTTCCATGGGCGTGAAGGCCATCACCACCCATCTCAACCAGCGCCGCATCTTCACCCGCGACGGCGGGCGCTGGGGCATCGGCCAAGTCCACCGCATCCTGACGCGCAAGACCTATATCGGCGCGCATGAGTTCAACAAACGCAGCAAGGCAAAGGAACTCAAACCCGTTAGCGAGATCATCACCGTTCCCGTCCCGCCGCTGATCGACCAGGCCACCTTCGACGCCGTGCAGGTGCATCTGCGCTCACGCAACCCCAAGGTCACGCCCGCCCGCGTCGTCAGCGGCCCGACCCTGCTGACCGGCATCTGCTTTTGCGCCGGCTGCGGCGGCGCAATGACGCTGCGCACCGGCAAGGGCGGGCGCTATCGCTACTACACCTGCTCGACCAAGGCCCGGCAGGGCGAGACCGGATGCACGGGCCGGTCAATCCCGATGGACAAGCTCGACAATCTTGTCGCCGGTCACATCGAGGATCGTCTGCTTCAACCCGAACGGCTGGAAGAAATCCTCGCCACCGTGCTCGACCGCCGTCAGGAGCGCGCCGGGCGTCGCGGGGAGCACATCGCTGAGCTCAACAAGCGCGCAGCCGAGACCGACTTGAGATTGAAGCGGCTCTACGACGCCATCGAGACGGGCGTCGCCGATCTAGACGACCCGGCACTTAAGGAGCGTATCGCGGGCCTCAAGGCCATCCGCGATCAGGCACAGGCTGACGCTGAGCGGGCGCAGGCCATGCTGGAAAGTTCGGGCCAGCAGACCATCACGCCCGCCATGGTCAGTAAGTTCGCCAGGACCGCCCGCGAGCGGATCAGGGTCGACGGCGGCGGATATCGCCGTGATCACCTGCGGGCGCTGGCCCAGCGGGTTGAGGTGGCGGACGGCGAAGTCCGCATCATGGGATCGAAGGGCAATTTGCTCAGAACGCTTGCAGCCGCCTCGGGCGTGAAATCGGCGGCCGGCGGCGTGCCCAGTTCTGTTCTGAAGTGGCGGACCGCGATCGCCCCGGAAGACATAACCAATGGCTGATACGGCGACACTCGTTCTTCCGGAATGGACCGAACTCGCATCCAAGAGCGGCCTGGATCCGCTCGGCATGCAGAACTCCGGTATCCTTCTTTACCAAGCGCTGCTACCCGGCATCAGCAATGTTACGCTGCGCGTGCGTTACTACGGCCTCTATTCATGGCTCTCGTGGATTTACGCGCAACGTGTCGGCGACACGAACTTGAAGTCCTGGCAGCGCTTTGTAAGGCGTGCCGAGGCGCTCTATGCGCTGGTTGCTTATCAGCGCGGCGGCGAGACGGGTGTTGCCGGTGTTCAATGGGCGCAGACCAAGCTGACAAATAAAAACGAAGAGGTGATCGCGTTTGCCGACGACGCTGAGCCGGGCAGCCCAACGCACTACCTTGTGCAAGCCTGGGGAGCCTACGGCGCCGCCTATGCTAGCCAGCTCTTTGACGCGGGCGTTTACTCGCAGGCGAAGGGCCATGATTTGCCCGTGCCCAGCCGCGAGATCGGGGAGGGCCTTGCGTGTGCGTTCGATCAGGAACTCGGCCCTCTCGCAGCGCTTCTCTTCGAGGTTATTGAGCGCGGGTCCGTCACGCGGTCGGAATTGGACACGCTCAAACCCATCACCCCGTCAGGCATCCGGATCGATAGCGCTGAGCGCCAGCTCTACCAGGACATGCTCTTCGCGCACGGCGAGTTGCAGCGCCCGCCCGACATCGAGCGCCGCCACACACTGCTGCTGATCCTGCGTCTCGCGGAGCAGCTCAATCGCACCCCTACATCGAACGACGTGCGGTGGGCACTCTATGCCGGCGCGGACAAGTCGGACAATGCGCTCACGTTTGAGGCCGGCGAACTCGAAGCGCAGCGCCAACGCTGGGCGATCTACCAGCTCAACGATCTTACACACGTCTGCCTGGAGGCTCTCCTAAAATACGCGCTCGATACGCTTGGCGAGTATCCGGCCGGTCTCACGCTGGCCCGGCTGATTGGCATTGCCGTCGACGGCCTGCTGGGAACGCAAGAAAGTGCAACCGAGAATTGGGCAGCGCTTCTTAAGGCGACGGCGTTGCCCGCAAACGCATGGTCGTCTGCGGAGACGATGAACGAGTCCGCGCTCAGTGAGCGCGTTATGCAGGTCGCGCGCGCCGTCACTCTGTGTAAAGCATCCGATGCGTGGGCGGCGCTGCAGCTGCTGGCCATCGTCCATCAACGCGCGCGCCTTGCCCGAGATGGGGTTAGTGCCGCCTTCGGATCGCTTGATCAGTCCGCTTTTCGCTCGCTCTATACCGAGATGCGGTTTCTCGATCAGCACGAGCAGCTATCGTTCCGCGACTTCGTCGGCCAGCTGATCGAGGAGAGAGTGATACGCCGCCACATGTGGATCGCACTGCGGAAGTTTCGTTTTCAGGGCGACTACACTTTCCTCTTTGAGACCGATGAAGGTGTTGTCCGCGTGCGCGCCAAAGATGGTCCCGTATTCACGAATCCGCGGCTGTCACCCGCGATCACCTTCCTTGATGACATTAAGCTCTTCAGCGGCGCGGGTCTCAGCGCTCTCGGCCGTGCGCTGACGGGGACCGCATGAAACTTTACGAGCGGTTCGGCGAACCCGGCTATCACACCAGCATTATCACCACGTTCGGTGTCGACTTCGACGCCTACGAGAACATAGCCCTCGCGCGGCTCCGGGGCGCGGGATGCACCAACAATATCCTCATCACTGACGGACGCATGCTCACTCATGCACTTGGTGGCGCATCGCTGCCGCCGGAATGGGCGGGCAGGCACTACACGGTCTCCGGCGTCACCAATGCGGGCGTGTTCCATCCGAAGCTCGTTTTCCAGATCGGCCGGAAGGGCGGCAGGCTCATTGTCGCCTCCGCCAACATGACTGCCTCCGGCCTCGCCGGAAATCTGGAGATCGCTGGTCTGCACACATGCACTGTCGAGGCGAGCGACGATCAGCGCGTCGTCAGCGCGGCGTGGCGTTTCCTCCAACGGTTTCTTGATCGGCGCCAATCCGCCATCGCGCATCAGCTGGATTGGATGATCGCCCGCGCGGGTTGGCTGCGCGACGCACCAGCGCCCGACGATCAGCCCGCAGACGCCGATGTGTCGTTAATGACGACCGGCGGGGCTGTCGGGATTGCTCGTCAATTTCTCAGACGGATTGACCAGCCGGTTGAGCGGCTAATTGCCGTCAGCCCTTATTGGGACCCCGATCTTACGGCGTTGAGCGTTCTATCCGCGGCTCTTGGCGCGCCGCCCATCGCGCTCGTTATCGATACGGACAATGGGCTCTTTCCGCGCGATGCGCTTCAGGTTTTGCCGAACGCGCAGGCCTATAGCCTCAAGGCGCTGACGGATGGACGCTTTGCCCATGCGAAGATCCTGATCGCCGAGACGGCCGAGGCGGATCATGTCCTCTTCGGTAGCGCCAATTGCACGATGGCCGCGCTCGGGGCCGACACATGGGCCGGCAATAACGAAGAGGCCTGTACCTATCGTCGTCTGCCGCCCGGCGCCTTGGTCAAAGCGCTGCGCATCAGCGCGTTACTGGCATCACCCACAAGCGTTGCAGACATAAGGGCGCACGCAGTGGAGGAGCCGCTTCCACTGCCGGAGTTGGCCGCCGCAAATCCCGGCAAATTCGAAGCGCGCTACGATGTACTGACGTGGTGGCCGCCCGCATTGCCGTTTGCGGAGCAGGCGCGCATCGAGCTGCTGACGGTGGCGGGTGGTGTTCTCGCCGCGACGCTAACGCCGTATGAGGGCGGCGATCCGTCGATGCGGCGCTATCGCATCACGGGCACCGAGGAACGTCCGGCTTTTGCCCGTCTCCGCATGGCGGATGGGACGCAGAGTCCGCCCGCAGTGATCGCCCACCTAGATCTTGTGCGCGATGCGCTGCGCGAGCGCCGCACAATGCACGCGGAAACGGCCACGCAACGCCTCGCTGATGAAACAGAAGAAGGTCTCTGGCTTTTGGAGGCGCTCGACATTCTGGAAAACGCCGAGGCCGCGCAACAGGCCGCACCTGTGACGAAGACTGCCCCAGACACACCAACGCCTACGCAGGACGAGAAGCCGGGGCAGATGCTCGCCTATGATCAATTCATTGCCGGTCGCAAACTTAGGTCTGACGCGAGTGCTATTGGTGCAAGCAGCCTCAGCGGTAGCGAACTCTCGCTCGTGCGCGGGTTTTTGAATCGCATTCTGGATTTGGAACGCACAACACCGGCCAGCGAGGAAGTCGGCAATAACGCGCTGCTGGCCTCGTTCAATCGCGGTGATGAGACCAGTGACGGCGACGGCGGCATTGAGCAGGGCGGCGAATTTAATACCGTACCGGATGAAGAGCCACCGCCATCAATCGACGAGCGACGCCTGCGCCGCGCCCAAGCCCACACGACACGCGCGCAGATCGTTCAGGCGGTCGAGCAATTCAACAGCCGGATCGCGAAAGCCGCTACAGGCGGCCGTGTCACGTCGATCGATGTGTTGCGCCTTCGGGCTATGATCATGGTTGTGTGCGCAGCGGGGTCCAGT
This sequence comes from Alphaproteobacteria bacterium, assembly GCA_003242075.1. Taxonomy (GTDB): domain Bacteria; phylum Pseudomonadota; class Alphaproteobacteria; order Caulobacterales; family Aquidulcibacteraceae; genus Vitreimonas. The sequence goes on along the minus strand of QBMO01000072.1, from coordinate 9,057 downwards.
CGTGACGAGATCGGGAACGACGGCAAGGGACGTAAGGAAACGTCCCTGCAGGTTCTGCCGCTTTCGGGGGATGAGAATTGGCCGCGTCTTCTGGGGCGTGTGTTGTTCGCTTTCTTCGGCGGCAATGATCCTGCCATCCGGCATGTGCTGATCGATGACGAGCACCGGGACGTGCCCGCCGACCTGTTGGAGACCTGGGCGACGTGCCTCTGTGCGGTTCAGATTTGCCTGGCGATGGCGCGCCGGCATAAGGCGCACGCCGGCCTCCAAAAGCCCTTCGCCCTGCTGGAAGAGCGCGTCTATCGCTTGATCGGCCTGCGGCGTGACGAATTGGAAGGCACGGGCACAGGCGCCGTCTTCGAGCGGCTGACAGGGCGGTTTGCAGAGCGCCTTGGGCTGGTCTCCAAAGAGGTGACCGATCGGCATGCGGCCACCGTGAAGACGATGTTTGCGGGGACGTAACACCACTGTCGACTTCCGCTCGTCTACGGGTTTGAAGCGGCGCCGGTATCAACGCTGGAGGAGGGAGCGCAGTCCGCTCTGCCGCGCTTGAGCTTCCGCACCGCGTTCCACGGTGCGCTGATTGACCAGGCGTTTGCGGATATCGAGGTGCATTTCCATCGCCCCCAGCCGCTCGCGCCAGTCGGATTGGAAGCTGAGCACATTGCGCTTCACCTCGCTGGCTAGACCGAGCCGTTGCAGTTCGCGTGCGCGCGCCTTTAGCGCATTGGTCACGTTCGGATCGCCGCTCACTGCCGCCAGGTCAGCAACGCGCACGTGTCCATCCGGTCCAAGCTGGCCCGCGATCATGCCGTCCAACCGGGTAGGGCGGTGGGCGCGAGTCTCGCGATCCAGTGCCCGGCGCTCGTCGTCCCGCGTTCGGTTTCCGAGCTGGTCGGTGGCGACGTCACGCGCCGCTTCACGAAAGCCGTGCTTCACGAACTCCCGCGGAATGACCAAATCGCGACCATCCCGCGTCTTCCCGCGCAGGATGATATGGGTGTGGGGATTGTCGGTGTCGTGATGGTTCACGGCCACCCATTCAAGGCGTGTCCCGAGCGCCGCTTCGGCGCGCTGCATCACCTCGCGCGTGTAGGATTTGAGGTCGCCGAGCGCGGAGCCGTTCTCCGGCGCCAGGATGATGCGGAAATGCCGCCGGTCGGCCTTGGCCCATGCGGCGGCCTTGCCAGCGCCGTCCACGCCGTCGCCGCCGGCGTCATAGAAAACGCTGCGGTCAGCACCATCGCCGCGCGCTAGATAGACGGCGTTGGCGCGCGCTTGCGCGTCCCGCGCATCCGTCGCGGGCTCAGCTTCCATCGCTTGTTCTGCCGCGGACGGGTCGCCGCGCGAGGCCGCCTCCCGCGCGACATAGCGGGCATGCGCCGCAAGCGCTCCGCCGCCACCGCCGCCATGACCGAAATAGTGGATCTTCACCACGGCGCGCTGGCGCGGATCGAAGGCGTAAGCGCCGGCGCCAACCCCGTCGCCGAACCCGAAGCGTCGCGGTCCGCCAAGCCGTTCGGCGAGTTTGTGGGAGAGCGTTCCACGCCCACCGCCGCCGCCCTGGGCTCTGCCGCTCTTCGCCTTGCCGATCAGTTCGTCGCGGTCAGTGGCGCGATGAAAACGCATGGAGCCGAGCGATGCGATCGCCACCGCATCGCGGTGCAAACGCTGCGTTCGGAATATCTGATTGAAGCTCGTTGCACTCATAGAAGCGGGCCCTTGATGCGGATTTTAACAGCACCGTGTCCGCACCGTGCGAGTCCACACCGCACCGTGCGAAAAAGCAAAGGCGCACAAGCAATTGGTGTGCGAAAACGGTGCGCTTTATCTTGCCCTCCATCCCTTATTCGACCTGCTTCACTTTTCTGCATGCAACAAGACTAACATGTGCCCGAATGTGCGGAAACGAGAGCACTGACTTGGCGCGCGTGAATATGGCATGCAGCGTTAGCGTTGCAGCCTCGCGCGCCATGCTCACGAACATCCGTTACGCTTCGTCTGATGTCGTGAACATCGTCTCAAACAAGGCCTGCGCGCGCTCCAGGCCCTCTGGTGTGAACACGACCGATTTGGCTTTGCGCCTGGGATCGGAAATGTGGCCCTTGGCATGCAGCCGGTCCAAGGCGGCCCAGTCAAATCCTTTCCAGGTTCGTCCGGCCTGGTCGTGAACACCCAAGATCATCAGTGCGAGCACGGCGTCGTCGATCCGATCAGTGTTGTAACGTCGGGCAGACTTTGCGCTTGTACTCTTCTTCATGCGCTGAAGAATATCATGAGGGATCATCGGGTCGAGACTGGGTGCTGGACCGCAGCGGCCGCCAGACGCCTTCAATCCGATCGCGCGACACTGGCCCCCAATAACGCCCATCGAAGCTGTCTGCGGTATCGCCCAAGAGAAAGAACTGGTCCGTAGCCAACACGATGCAGCCCGACCAGCTTGGCAGCGGCCGTCCGGAGCTGTCGACCGCTGCGCGCCGGGCCATCGCTTCGCCATTGATTGAAATCGTCTCGCCCTCGGCGCAGATTTCATCGCCCTCGGTGGCCGAGACGCGTTTGATGAAGCGGTCGCCTTCATCGTCGAACCCGCGCGTCTCGGCCACCGAGGGCGCCACATCGCGCGCCCGCACGGTGACGATTGTACCGACCCCGACCGGTCCATCGCTGCGCAGATAAAGTCCGACCGGAATCGAGGGGCTGTGATTGTAAAGAACCAGGTCGCGCGCGAGCGCTGAGGCCGCCACGACAAGCCCGATGGCGAGCGCGCCAACGGCCAGCCACACGCCGCGCGAAGAGAGAAGACGGGATCGGTTCGTCATCGCGCCGTCAGTGAAGATGACAGCGCGAGGTTCGTTCAAGCGGATTCAAGCAAGGGGCGGGTAGGCGGGGCGTTGCGACAGGGAGGGAAGCCGAAGGGCCGAGACCGCGACGCGGGCTTGGTGCGGAGAACGAGAGCCCGGCGCCGGTGAAGCCGGCGGTCGTCCAGCTAAAGGCGGGAATGCCTCAAGTGGGGCACGAAGAGCCATTCAGCACTGCCGCAAAATCAGCCCAAGCGGACATTCAAGTCAGATCGTGAAATGGTCGTTGCCAACTTCTTTGACTGCGCCGACAGCTAGCTACATCTCCAACGATACGGCTTCTAGTCGTCATCGTCTTGATCGATGGCGACAGCGAGCGTGCCGACCAGGTAGCAATGTGAATCCGAGGCGGAGGGGGGCGCAAACATCATTGGCTGCGGCGCAGAGAAGACGACTGCGCCTCGCATGTGCGCATGATCTGGGAGCCCCACGTTCGCAAAAGTGGCGCCGGTGTGCTGGCGCATGAATGCGACCCTGTTCAAGTGCCTTTGAAGTTTCGTCATCTTGCCTGGCGCGCGTTCACCGGGCGAGAAGTCGCGAATCCGATCGGCGACTTCCGCGACGGTACGGGAAAGACTCAGGTCCTTTGCTTCGACCAACCAGAGCGTTTTCCCGCCGGGGCGCCATACCACGACATCGATATCGCCGAGCGATGGAACGTTCTTGGTCTTGGCCAACGCGCCAGGGCGGATATTAGCGCGCGCTTTGATCCCGCGCTGCTCGAGATCGTCGGCCACTTCGATGTTGAACGCGTCGCCCAGCTTATGGCCATCGCGTCCAACCCACGAACGCATCTCCGCCGAGGACCAGTAGTCCTGAGACAAACGGCCTCGCCGGCGCCATACGTTAGATGACAAGTGTAACGCGACGGTTGACATTCGCTTCTTTTGCGATTAGATGTCTGAATGGAAATCGAGAGCATAAGCCACAAGGGTTTGCGTCGTTTCTTTGAAACCGGGAATGCCAAAGGCTTGGTCGGTGACGCGGACCGTCTCCGAAGAATGCTTGCGTTCATCAATGCGGCTGAGACTTTGGATGAATTGGCCACGCCTCCAAATTTCGGGCTCCACGAATTAACTGGGGACCGGAAAGGCGTTTGGTCAATGACGGTTACGAAAAACTGGCGCCTCACATTTCGTCTGAAAGAGAAGAACGTGATCGTCGATATGAATCTGGAGGACTACCATGGCTCTTAAGATGCACCCGACGCTGTCCGTTCATGTTGGAGAATGGCTGCGCGCTGAGATCGTTGAACCCGCCGGCGTGAGTGTGACGGACTTGGCAGCGCATTTGGATGTGTCTCGGCAAGCGCTGAGCAATTTCCTCAATGGGAATGCTAGCCTGTCCGCCGACATGGCAATCCGGTTTGAGAAGGGATTTGGCGTGAAGGCGGATACGCTTATGCGAATGCAGGCAACGTACGATCTCGCGCAAGCGCGAGCACACGAGAGGGAGATAAAGGTCCGTCGGCTCTCATCAGCTGCTTAGCCTTACCTCTGCGAATGAACGATCGGGCTGATGTTTGCTGCGAGAAGCGGAAATCCGGCTTCCGCTTTGCGGCGCCAAAGGTGTTACGCCTGTTATTGGGATCACGCCGCCGCCCGCGACAGGCGCCAGGGATCGACGCCGAACGGCCGGCCGCGCCGTAGATGTTGTCTCCGCGCGGCGCGGTCGTAAAGCGACGAGGCCGGCCCGCGCGATGCGCGGGCGGCGCCCAACTCACTCCCGGTTCTCAAAGCCTCTCCCTCTCATCCTCGCTCCGTACTTCTTCCGCCGCTCATACTGAGACATCGTCGTCCCATTCAGCCGCTTCGTTTTGGCGATAGCTTTGACATCTCGAAGCGTTTTAACCTTGTGGCACGGTTTGCACATGAGCTGGTCCGGCTTGCCCGGAAAGATCGCGTTCGGCGTCGAATGCTCGGCAATCAGGCCTTCACTCGCCTTGCAGCCACGCACACAGCACGTGCCGCGTTGGCGACTGAGCAGCGCGTCGTATTCACGCGCGGTGAGATAGAGGCGGGGCATGACATGCGCTCCCGAGAGAAAGAAGAGCTGGCGCCGCCGAAGCGACGCCAGCGATCAGGGCCTCACGCCGCTTCAGCGGTTTCAGCCATGCCCTTGGAGCGAACGTGGCCTTCGCCAGGATCGACGGCGACGAAGACCTTGCCTGTCCACTTGCCGGAAGCCTTGTCCTTCCAGCGGTCATGCCGAAGTTGGCCGGTGATCTCGGCAATGACGCCGGCGCGCATCGCCTTGGCGGAAGCCGCAGCCTTCGGGCAATTGATCTCGACGGTGAAGCGGTCGGCGCGTTCGCCGCTCGGCGCTTCGATCCAGAGCGAGACGATTTCGATGGTCCCGCCGCGCGCTTCGAGCGTGCGGATCTTGGGGGCGTCAACGAGCTTGCCGATGAGAGAGACGCGGTTGGTCATGAGAAGAACTCCACTCAAGCGTTCCCGGCTGATCCCGGGGCCGCGGGGCTCGCCCGCGACGGCGCTTAAAGCGCCCGGCCATTGAGGCGGGACGGGCAAGGAGAAAATGGTGGGGCCCGCGTTCGCGCGGCACGCGCGGACCGATAGCCCGCGCGAGCGGGGCGGGGAGACGATTTTCTCCTTGCGCGGCCCGCCGGCCGGGCGGTCATGGCGACGGCGTGGGTGAGCCCGGTGGCTGCGGGGGTAGCGGCACGGCTAAAGGAGAGCTTCGGAGATCAAGAGGCAGGTCTTGAGGGAGTTTGCCGTTCGGCCTTTGTGACAATCCGGCTATCGTTGGCCCTAAGCTGCCGGTCGTCGGGCTGAGGCCAGCTTCGATGTTTGGGTTCCATGAAAGCCGAGTTTCATTATCCGCTTAAGCTCTGACCGGAAGCCAAGCGCAGGCGATGTATGACAAGTCGGGGAATTTGCCGCTAAGGCGTTGCCCCCCTGCGCAGACGGTCGTTGATGGCAACGCCGAGGCCGATGTCGGGAATGGGCATGACGGCGATCGCCGCCACGTCCGACAGTTCCAGCCGGTGAAGGTGGTCGAATAGGTTGGCGGCGGCTTCTATGGTGTCGCCGGACTCCGAAAGGTTGAGCCGCAGCCTGCCGCCAAAGTTAGCCGTCGCAGACCCGAAGAGCAGAAAGGCTTCGTCTTCGGTCGCGTGTCTTGCATTAAGCCTCATGGGCTTCTGCGGCGCGTAATGACGCGCCAGCATGCCGGGCGCGATTGGCTTATCACCTGGAGCCGCGCTGGCGCAGGGACCGATCAGCGCCTCGATGGACTCCAGCGCAAGTCCGCCAGGCCGCAAGACGCGGACGACGTCGCCGGTTAGATCGATGATCGTAGATTCAACCCCGACAGCCGTGCGGCCCCCATCGAGGATGAGTGGCACGCGGTCGCCGAGGCCCTCAGCGACATGTTGTGCAGTTGTCGGCGACAGCATGTTGGAGCGGTTCGCAGAGGGCGCCGCCACAAGGCCGCTGCCGATACGCGCGAACTCTTCCAGCATCGCCAGCGCGACCGGATGCGCCGGTATGCGCACGCTGATAGATGGCAAGCCTGCGTGCGTGATGCTCGCGCCCCGCGCCGAAGGATGTTTGTTGAGCACTAGTGTAAGCGGGCCCGGCCAGAAATGTGCTGCCAGACGATCCGCGCGATCGTCGAAGAGCGCTTCCGTACGCAGCAGGCTGATGTCGGCGGCGTGGCTGATTAGCGGGTTGAAACCCGGGCGATCCTTGGCTGCGAAAACTTTCGCAACGGCATCAGCATTGGCGGCGTCAGCGCCCAGTGCGTAGACGGTCTCCGTCGGAAACGCGACAATCTCGCCAGCGGCGAGCAGCCTTGCGGCTTGATTGATGCTGTCTGCTTCAGCGGGCATTATCATGTGCCGGGTGCCGACGATTCAGACTGATCGGCCAGACCAACAAACCGCCAGTTCGGCGTGTGTCCTGGCGCACTTACATGGTTTAACGAGTTCGAAGTTGCGGGAAGTGCTGACGACACGGGCGATCCTCGAATGTTGGCCAAGCGATCTGTTGTCGTCACCGTGTGCCAATCCCGGTTCATAGACGTATCACGATACAGCACGATGCGACGGAGTAGCTCAAGGCTCAAGGCTCAAGGTCTCCGTGTAAGCATTCCGTCAAGCAGAACATACGTTGCAAGTCCTTCTTCGTCATCACGGGCGATCGCTGAAGCCGTCTCAGCCTTCTGTTTAGATGAATGAAGCGTTGCAATTATTGAACTGGATGAAATCGCGGGGGGCGTTACTTTTTGTTTGCGGATGTGCGCTCCTGCTCCTTGGAAGCAAGCGCAAGTATGTGCGCGCGTTCCCAACAGAGCGGAGTGATATCCGTCACAGACGGAAGGGAGACCAGACGATGAACTCGCTGCTTCTCATAGCACACAGTGAAAAAGGGATCTTAGAATCTCCGGAAGCGTCAGCTTGACTGCGCTCACTGTCGGGGCGCTCAAAGACCTTTACGAAGTCGGCGAAGTTCCGCCGCTCGGACACGTCCCGAAGCAAATGTACGCTTGGACGATACGCAAGGAGCGACATGGCCCGCCAGAGCAGTCGATGCAGGTGGAAGTGGTGCCCGTCTGGACGCTCGGCGAGAACGAGGTCCTCGTGTTCGTGATGGCCGCTGGCGTCAACTATAATGGTGTCTGGGGCGCATTGGGCGCACCGGTTTCCGTTCTCGATTTTCACAATTCTCCTTATCACATCGTCGGTTCAGACGCTGCGGGGATTGTCTGGGCGGTGGGCAAGGGTGTGAAACGCTGGTGCGTTGGTGATGAGGTTGTCGTTCATTGCAATCAGGACGATGGCGACGATGAGGCGTGCAACGGCGGCGATCCGATGCTCAGTCCAAGCCAGCGAGTTTGGGGTTATGAAACGCCCGATGGCGCCTTCGCGCAGTTCACGCGGGTACAGGCTCGCCAACTGATGGAGCGCCCAAAGCACCTCACGTGGGAGGAAAGCGCCTGCTACACGCTCACGCTTGCGACTGCGTACCGAATGTTTTTCGGGCATGAGCCGCATGTTCTTCGCCCGGGCGACAATGTGTTAGTCTGGGGTGCGTCAGGGGGCATTGGATCATTCGCGGTTCAGCTTTGCGCTGTATCCGGTGCTAACGCCATCGGGGTGGTCTCTGACGAGAGCAAGAAGGCCTTTGTGCTGGGACTGGGCGCCAAGGGCGTCATCAATCGCGGCGATTTCACGTGTTGGGGGCAGATGCCTCAGGTCGGAACGGAGGGCTACGATACGTGGGTCAAAGACGCCCGCCGGTTCGGCAAGGCGATCTGGGACATCACGGGCAAGGGCAATGACGTCGACATCGTTTTCGAACACCCCGGGGAGGTCACGTTTCCGGTGTCTTGCCTCGTCACCAAGCGAGGCGGGATGATCGTCTTTTGCGCCGGCACCACCGGCTTCAACATGACGTTCGACGCACGCTATGTATGGATGCGACAAAAACGGATTCAGGGATCGCATTTCGCCAACTACCTTCAGGCAAGCCAGGCAAACAAGCTCGTGCTCGAACGTCGAATAGACCCGGGCATGTCAGAAGTCTTTGGTTGGGATGAAATCCCCAAGGCCCACACAAAAATGTGGAAGAACCAACATCTCCCCGGCAACATGGCGGTCCTAGTGTCCGCTCCGCAAACGGGCTTACGCACTTTCGAGGATACGCTCGAAGCGTCTAAAGCCCGCGGTCATGAGGCAGCGCGGGGCCCATGAGCGATGTGGGGCGACAGGGTTTCCGGGACTGATGTTGCGTGGCGTGACCGTTGGGCTCAGGCCGCCGCGCCAATTGCTGAATTGAACGATTGTCAGAGCAACTGCCTTCTCCGGCCAGACTCGAAGAAGTTCTACGGTGATCACATTCTGTGAGAAAGCATGCGGTTGGTGAACACATGAAAGACATCATCGCAGCTCTTGAAGCCAAGCGTGAAGCCGCGCGTGCGGGCGGCGGCGAAAAGCGTCTGGCGGCTCAACATGCCAAGGGCAAGCTTACGGCGCGAGAACGCATCGAGTTGTTGCTCGACGAAGGCTCGTTCGAGGAGTTCGACATGTTCGTCGAACATCGCAGCCACGAATTCGGAATGGAGAAAACAAAAATCCCCGGCGACGGCGTCGTCACCGGCTGGGGCACGATCAACGGGCGGCTTGTTTACGTCTTCTCCAAGGACTTCACCGTCTTCGGCGGTTCGCTCTCGGGCGCGC
>QBMO01000071.1:7898-23978 GCA_003242075.1 Alphaproteobacteria bacterium | reverse complement strand
AGAGGCCAGCATCGGGATCGGATTTCTCCCGCCGCCGCCGTAGGCGGTCGTAGCAAAGATTGAGCGCGACGCGGTGCATCCAGGTTTCGAACTTGGCCGCACCCGGCTTCCAACGCGGCGCTTCGCGCCATACGCGTAAAAACACTTCTTGGGCGACGTCTTCCGCTTCGGCAGCGTCGTTCAACATGCGACGCCCCAGCGCCACCATGCGCGGCAGGTGACGGCGCACGAGCGCAGACGCGGCCTGGGCGTCTCCAGCCCCCGCGTTCCGGACGAGTTCGGCGTCCGGATCGATCATGCGTCGCCCTGCTCCTCCTCAGCGTTTAGCCGCCGCCCAGTTGGGCGCGCACCGCATTCAGTTCTGCCTCGGAGACGGTGTTGTCGTCATTGCCATCGAGCCTGTCGAACATTCGATAGGGCGCAGCCATCGCTTCGGCGCGGCTAATCGCGCCGTCTCCATTGCTGTCCGCGCGGGAGAGCGCCTGAGCCGATCGGCCGCCACTCGCGCGCTCAGCTTCCGACAAGGCGCCGTCACGGTTCGCGTCGAGCCGCGCGAACATCGCGGCGCGTCCACGCTCGGCTTCGGCGCGGGAAACACTGCCATTGCCGTCAGTATCAAGTTGCATGAATTGCTCGAGGGCTTGTCCGCGCTGCTGCTGCTGAGCCCAAGCGGGCGAGGCGAAGGCGAGAACGGATAGGGCTAAAACGGCGCTCAGACGCATGAGATACTCCACTTTCGGTCCTTCAACGGGTGAGCGCGGCGCTTCCGTCGCCCAGCGGGCCAACAATCTGCACAAAATCAGCGCGGACGGCTTGCTGCATGGCCAGCAACCGAACCTCGATTTGGCTCAGATCCGTTACGCCCACGATCGCAGCCAACCGCGCCATCAGTGGCGCTGGCGCCGTCTCGGGCGAAAAATTGGTGGTGCTGGTGGCGATCCTGAGAACTTGCTGGAGGTCGCTGAAAATGCGCCATGCGCTCACGAGGCGTTCTCCAGCGGTCGCGTCAAGCACGCCGGCGCTCGCCAGCCGCCGAAGCGCCTCGCCGGTGTTAGCCGCGACGACGTCGGGCGAACGGCCGGCATGGGTGAGTTGCAGCGCTTGGGCGATGAACTCGATATCGACGAAGCCGCCCGGCGTGAGCTTCAAATCCCAGGCGTTGCGGCCACGTCGCTCGCGCTCCATCAGGCCACGCATCTCGGCCACATCAGTCAAGGTTTTGGTGTCGTCGCGCGGGCGGGCAATGACGGCATGCGCGAGTGCGGTAATGCGCTGGCCCAGGCTCTCGTCACCGGCAACGGCGCGTGCGCGCGTCAGCGCTTGCAGCTCCCAAGTCCAAGCCTCTTCGGCGTAATAGCGCTCAAACGAGGAAAGACGCACCGCCACCGGCCCCTTGGAGCCGGAGGGACGCAGCTTGGTATCGATCTCGTAGAGCACGCCCTCTTCCGTCGGCGCCGACAGCGCACTGATCAGCCGCTGCGTCAGCCGTGTGTAAAAATCCGAAGCGGACGCTGCCTCTGCTGGGGCATCATAAACCAACATCAGATCCAGATCGGAGCGTTCGGCCAACTCGCTCCCGCCGAACTTGCCCAGCGCCAGAACAACAAACGCGCCAGGCTGAGCGCCGTACTGGCGCTCCGTTTCAGACAGCGCCGCCGCCGCCATCGCGCCGACGCACGCTTCGGCAAGATCGGAATGCGCCAAGCCCGCCTCGGCTGCGCTCGCTTGGCCTTCAAGCACTTGCACGCCGATGCGGAAGGCTTCGTCGCGCTGAAATCGGCGCGCTGCATTTAGCTTTTCTTCGAACGTTCCGGCCTCGGCCAAGGTCGCGTTCAACTCATCGCGCCGGCGGTTCGGTTCGTCTTGCGCCAACGCAATGCTGAATCGTTGCTCTATCAAAGCATCCAGCAAAGCGGGCCGACGCGCCAGCGCATCAGCCAAGCGCGGGGCCAGCGTCAGAAGGCGCGCGAGCAGATCAAGCAAAGCCGGGCGCGCATCGAGCAGCGACAGCACTTGGACGCCCGCCGCCATGCCGCCGAAGAACGCGGCAAAGCGCGTGAAGGCCTGATCCGGCTCGCCAGCGCCGGCAAACGCGCGCAGCAGGCGCGGCGTCAACCGCGTCAGCAGTTCACGCGCCCGTTCGGACCGCATCGCGCGGATACGGCCATGGTGCCAGCCGCGAATGGTCTGGCTGACATAGGCCGGATCAGCGAAGCCGAGCTTGCCGATTGTCTCCAACGTTTCGGGCTGATCTTCGACGCCGGTGAAGATCAAGCTGCCCAGCGGATCGGCCAAGCTGTCACCGCGCCCGAACAATTGGTGGTCGATGTCGGAGACGATTTTGCGCTGACGGATCAATTCCGCGTCGAGTGCGGCGAGGTCAGCAAAGTTTGCAAGCGCCGCGACGTGGGCGCGCGTCTCCGCGTCACGCGGCAGGTGGTGGGTCTGCGCGTCTTGCAGCATTTGGATGCGATGTTCGACGTCGCGGAAGAAGACATAGGCGGCCTGCAAGGCTGTGCGCGCCGAGTCCGAAATGGCGCCCGCCTCCGCCAAAGCATCGAGGGCGGCGATTGTGCCTTGTTGGCGCAGCTTCTTGTTGCGGCCGCCGAGAATGAGCTGCTGGGTTTGCGCGAATAGCTCGATATCGCGAATGCCGCCTCGGCCGAGTTTGACGTCGAACACCGGGTCGTTAAGTTCGGCGCTCTTATGGGCGGAGAGAATTTGCCGCTTGATTGAATGCACGTCCTCGACGGCGGCGAAATCCAGGTGCTTGCGCCAGATGAACGGTTCGAGCGAGGAGAGAAACTCACGCCCACAGGCGCGATCGCCCGCAGCGGCGCGCGCCTTGATAAACGCCGCGCGCTCCCAGTTCTGGCCGAGATTTTGATAATAGTGCTCAGCCGATGCGATTGAGACCGCCACCGGCGTTGAGCCTGGATCAGGGCGCAGGCGCAGATCGGTGCGGAACACATAACCATCAGGCGTGATCTCTTCGAGCACGCGCACGATGGGCGCCACCAAGCGCACGGCGGCGACACGTGGCTCGCGCGCTTGAGTCACCGCCAAAGCTTCGGGATCGAAGAACACGGAAAAATCGATGTCGCTGGAATAGTTCAGCTCGCCGGCGCCCATCTTGCCCATGGCGATGAGCGTGAAACCGGCCACAGGGCCATGCTCTGGGTCGTCGCCAACGAGCAGATCACCGTGCGCGGCGCGCTCCTTTGCGCCTAGCGCCAGGGCGGCGCGCAACGATGCATCCGCAAAGTCCGTGAGTGCGCCGGTGACACGGTGGAGCGGCCAAGCGCGCCCGATGTCGGCGATCGCGGCGGCGAGGTGCACCGCGTCTTTTGCGCGGCGCAGCGTGCGCATGCCGTCTTCAAGCGCCGGCGTATCGGCGGCGAGCGCCGCCGCATCGGCTAAGGCTTGCGCGAGCAGACGCTCGGGCCATTGCGCATCGACGCTATCGAGCAAGTCCGGCCGGCGTTCGATCAGGCGCCGCAAATACGGCGCATGCGTGCATGCCGCCTCTGCCGCGTCCGCCCATGGCGTGCCAGAAAAGGCGCCGCTCATGGCGTCGTAACAGGCAAGACGAGAGCGGCGGCGAGGCCTTTGCCTTCACCATTGTCGAGCCCATCGCGCAAGTGGAGGCCGCCCTTATGCAAGCGCGCGACGGCGGCGACCAGGCTCAAGCCCAAGCCGACACCAGCAGTCGAACGCGCTGACTCAAGCCGAACAAACCGCTCCATGATGCGATCGCGATCTTCGACCGGAACGCCGGGGCCGCTATCGAGCACTGTGATCTCGATCCGGCTGTCCGGCCTGCGCACAGCGCGGACTTCAACTTTGCCGCCCGAAGGCGTGTACTTCAGCGCATTCTCGACGAGGTTCGACACCGCCTGCGTGAACAAGCCTTGGTCCCCTTGCAGCACGAGGTTGTCCTGGACCTCGCCGAGGAAGCCTAGGCCCTGCTCCTCGGCGACGGGTTCATAAAATTCCAGCAGCTCGCGCAAGATGCCGGTCACATCGACACGGTGGAACGTCCAGTTGCTCGCGGTTTCGACGCGCGAAAGCTTCAGCACGGCGGCGAACATGTTGAACAGCAGATCGGCTTCATCGAGCGCTTTGCGCAAGGCTTCGCGGTCGGCGTCAGAATTTGGCGCCTGCTCAAGTGCGGCTTCGAGCTTTTGACGAAAGCGCGTCAGCGGCGAGCGCAGATCGTGCGCAATGGCGTCGCCGGCCGTGCGCGTCGTGTGCATCAGTTGTTCGAGGCGATCGAGCATGTCATTCATGCTCTGCGCCAGTTCGTCGAACTCATCGCCCGCGCCGCGCACCGGGGCCCGGCGCGAGAGATCGCCGGACATAACTTCGCGGGCGGTGGTAGAGAGCGCTTCGGCGCGCCGCGCCGCTTGCGTCGCCGCCAACAGGCCGCTGACCAGCGATACGATCAGGCCGACGATAGCGACCGTCCACAACACGCGGGTGATGCGCCCAGCGATCACGGCACTATCGCCCAGATCGCGCGCGACCAGCAGAATCGGTCCGTTGATCAGCCGGCCTACACGGCCGCTAGCGCGCCCGCGCACTGGGGCGCCGGTTTCATCGACACGCTCGAAACTGAAATCGACGCGCTCGGGCGTCTCGCGCGGCGCTGCGGGCAGCTGCTGGAAGTCGCCGGTGACGATCGCGCCGTCGCTCTCGGCCAGCACATAAAGAAACGGCCCCTGCCGCGCGGCGCGCTCGACCACTTCCTGATTGAGCCGCCGCATGCCGCCTTCGGCATAGGCGCGTTCTAAAGTGGCGTATTCCTGATCAGCGAGAGCATCGGAATCCCGGATGAGCTGACCGACCGTCGAGAAATAGACGTAGATCAGCATCACCACGACGAACGCGAGCACGACCCCGGCTTGCACCAGGGCAAGCCGGAACGTGGTCGTACGAAGGAGCGCGTCGAGGCGTGGCCTCATCCCCCGAGACGATAACCCGAGCCTCTCACGGTGTGCAAAAGGGTTTGGCCAAAATCGCGATCAATCTTCGAGCGAAGTCGCGAGATGTGGACGTCGATCACATTCGTTTGCGGATCGAAATGATAGTCCCAGACGTTTTCGAGCAGCATTTTCCGCGTTACCGTCTGACCGGCGTTGCGCATGAGATATTCAAGCAGACGGAACTCGCGCGGCTGCAGGTCGAGCTTTTTGCCGTCCCGCTTCACCGTGCGCGCCAGCAAATCCATTTCTAGGCCGCTGACCTGAAGCCGCGTCTGCGGGCCGGCATCGCGTCCGTGCCAAAGTGCGCGCACGCGAGCGAGCAGTTCGCGGGTCGAGAACGGTTTGCCAAGATAATCGTTGGCGCCGGCGTTGAGGCCTTCGATGCGATGATCTTCGTCATGCAGCGCCGACAGGATCAGCACCGGCGTCGAGACGCCTTTGCCGCGCAAGTCGCGAACGATCGACACGCCCTGCTTTTTCGGCAGCATGCGGTCGAGCACGATGACATCGTAGCCGCCGTCGAGCGCCATTTGCTCGCCGGTCTCGCCGTCGCCGGCATGATCGACGTCATGACTGTCAGCGGTCAGCGAGGCCTTCAGGCTTGCGGCCATATCCAGATCGTCTTCGACCAGCAGAACGCGCATGGCGCCAGCTCCCTTCATCACTCAGCGCTCACATCGACGGCGACGAAGCGGCGACCGCCACGGCCGTCGATTTGCAGCAGCAACGGGCGGCCAGCGGTGCGCGCAGCGTCCGCGGCGGTGGCGAGTTCTTGCGGCGTGCGGACAGCGCGTCCGCCAGCCTGCAGGATGACATCACCGGCTTGAATGAACTTGGTCGCCGCGTCGCTCGACGCATCGACCGAAGTGATCAGCAAGCCGCCGGCATTGGCGCCCAGTTCGAAGCGGGTGCGATCCGCTTGGCTGAGCGGACGCACCGACAGACCGAGCGAGCTTTGCGCCACGCCGGGTTGCGACGGCGCGATCTGCGGCGTGGTTGGTTCGGGACGATCGCTGGCGGCGAGCACTTCATCGGACGGGCGTTCGCGCAAGCGAGCGGTGACAGTGCGACGAGCGCCGTTGCGGAGCACTTCGAGGCGAACCGATTGGCCGACGGACGCGGCGCCGATGCGCTGCGTCAGATCGCGGTTATCTTCAATGCGGCGGCCATCGAGGCTCAAAATGACGTCGCCTTGGTGCAACCCGGCAGCAGCAGCGGGGCCATCAGCCACGACCGAACCGACCAGTGCGCCGCGTGCATCGTCGAGTCCGAGGCTTTGCGCGAGATCTTCATCGAGACCCTGGATCGACACCCCGATCCAGCCGCGCGTCACGCGGCCGTCGCGCAGAATTTGCTGCACCACTTGGTTGGCGGTGTTGGCCGGAATGGCAAAGCCAATGCCGACGCTGCCGCCCGTCGGCGAAAAGATGGCGCTGTTCACGCCGATCACGTTGCCGCGCAAATCGAAGGCCGGACCGCCGGAGTTGCCGCGATTGATCGGCGCATCGATCTGCAAATAATCGACATAAGCTGAAGACCCCGCGTCGCGCCGGCCTATCGCCGAGACGATGCCGGCAGTCGCGGTGCCATCGAGACCGAACGGGTTGCCGACCGCGACGACCCAATCGCCGACGCGCACATGGCTCGCATCGTCGAAGGTGACGTACTGGAAGCGCCCGCCGCCGCGCACGCGCAGCACGGCGACGTCCGTCGCCTGATCTGAGCCTACGATGTCGGCCCGGATGTCGCGACCATCGCTGGTGCGGATGGTGATTTCCTCGGCGCCCTCGATCACGTGGTGATTGGTGACGATGGTGCCGTTCTGGTCGATGAAGAAGCCAGAGCCGAGCGAGGTCGGCGCCGCGCCGCCAGGTTGGCCGGGGCGTCCGCGAAAGAACTCTTCAAAGCCGGGTGGCAGGCCCTCGGGCGTCGGCGCGGATGCGCCCGGACGCTGGCGCACTGAAATGGAGACGACTGCCGGGCGCACGCGCTCGATCAAATCGGCGAAGCTCATGGGCGCGCCGGAAGGCGGCGCGACGGACGTGGGATTGATTTCCTGGGCAATTGCGCCGCCGGACAGCAGCACCGGCCCAACCGCGAAGCCTGTGAACAACGCAACGGTCGCACCGCTCGCGATCAGCGTACGGCGCAGAAACTTCAGTGAAACTCGTTCGATCATGAAAAACCCTCGGGAGACCCGTCGATAGGAAGCTTAGCCCGGCTCTGTTGCAAGCCCCTAAGTATTCTCGGTGAACGGTGCGGTAAGCACCGTTTGGGGCGAAGTTGGGATGGATTAGGGCAAAACCCGGCGGCTTTTTTGGGACCAACAGCGGCGCTGGCGACGAGCCGGCGCTTTGGCGCGACGTTTTATCGTTCGCCCTCTTCGGCGACAGCATCCTCGGCCTCGCCGTCCCGGCGCCGGCGAACTGCCAGAACCCCCGCCAAACCGCCGGCCAAAAGCAGAAAGGGCGCGCCCCAGAGGGCCCAGGTGCGCGCGTCCCATGGCGGGCGGAACAGGACGAAGTCACCATAACGCTGGCGGAAGAACGCTCTGATCTCGGTGTCGCTATCGCCAGCGGCAACGCGCTCGCGCACCAGCGCGCGCATGTCGGCGGCGATTTCGGCGGTCGATTGCGCGATCGGCTCGTTCTCGCACTGAACACATCGGATTTCACGCTCCAGCGATTGCGCGCGCGCCTCTTGCGCTGGGTCGCTCAGCGCGGCGGGTGCGACCATGGCGACGAGCAGCGCGATCAGACTCATGCCGCGGTCCTCCGCCGCCGCGTCAGCGCGATGAAACTGAGCAGCCCGCCAACGCCCATCATCGACACGCCGATGAAGATCAGATGCACCAGCGGATTGTGATACAAGCGCACCGACCACGCGCCGGCTCCGTCGCGCACCGCTTCACCGAGCGCGATGTAGATGTCGCCATCGAGGCTGCTCAAGATGCCGACCTCTGTCGTCGGCATCGGCGAAGTCGGATAGAAGCGCCGCTCGGCGGCGACAATACCCGCGCCGCTTGCGCTATCGACGCGGAAGTTCGCGCGGGTGGCTGAATAGTTGGGGCCTTCGACTTCGCCGATCTCGATCATGGTGATACGCCGGCCGGCAAACGTCACGCCTTCGCCGGGCGACAATGCGACCGCCTGCTCTGAACGGAACGCTGTTTCCGCCACAGCACCCAGGGTCAGCACACCGGCGCCGATGTGCGCAATGCTCATCGACCAAACGGCCAGCGGCAGCACCGCGATCTTGGCGAACGCCGCGCCTTCTCCGCGGCGAATGCGAGTCCAGAGATAGATGAGGCCGCCCGCAATCAGCCATACCCCGATCGCCAAACCGATCGCGGGCGCGGCGCGCCAATGCGTTGTGACTAGCGCAATGATCAGCGTCAGGACCGCGAGCGCGGCGGCGGGCGCGAGACGCAACAATGCCTGGCGCATGTCGCCAACACGCCACGTCAACATCGGCCCGAACGGCAAGACGATGAAGAGCGCGGCCAACAAGGGCGCCACTGTCATATTGAAGAACGGCGGCCCGACCGAGATGAGGCCGCCGCCGAGCGCTTCAACCAAGAGCGGATAAAGCGTGCCGATCAGCACAACGCCCGCAGCGACGGCGAGGCCAAAGTTATTCCAAACCAGCATGCTTTCGCGACTGATCGCGGCGAAGCCCGAGGGTTGCGCAAGCTTCGGCGCGCGCCATGCATAAAGTCCAAACCCTGCACCCATGGCGATGGCGAGCAAGACAAGCACCGCAATACCGCGTTGCGGATCAACGGCGAAGGAGTGCACCGACGTCAATACGCCGGAGCGCACTAAGAACGTGCCGAGCAGCGCCAAGCCGAAACCTAGAATCGCCAGCAGGATCGTCCAACTCGCCAACGAGCCGCGCCGTTCGGTGACGATCGCCGAGTGCACCAGCGCACACGCGACGAGCCAGGGCATGAAGCTCGCATTCTCGACTGGATCCCAGAACCACCAACCGCCCCAGCCGAGCTCGTAATATGCCCAGTAGGAGCCAAGCCCGATGCCAAGCGTGAGGCAGGTCCACGCCAGCAACGTCCATGGCCGCAGCGCTTTCGCCCAAGCTTGATCGGCCTTGCCCTCAAGCAAAGCCGCGAGCGCTAGCGAGAACGGCACGCTTAGACCGACATAGCCCAAATACAAAAGCGGCGGATGCGCCGCGAGCGCGGGGTCCTGCAGCAGCGGGTTCAAACCCGAGCCCTGCATCGGCGCAGGATCAAGCCGTGCAAACGGGTTCGACAAAAAGAGCGTGTAGATGAGCGCGCCTGCGGTTACGAGCCCTTGTACGCCAACAGCGCGCGACCAGAGGCCTAAGCTTTGGCTCCCGCGCGTCGACGCGAGTACGCCCCCAAACACGGCGGAGACGAGGCACCAGAGCAGCATCGAGCCCTCGTGGTTTCCCCACGCGCCAGCGATTTTGTAGATCAGCGGCTTGTCGATGTGCGAGTTGGCGGCGACGGGCGCGACGGAAAAGTCCGAGCGCACGAACACGATGATCAAGCAGATGAAAGCCAGCACGCACAGCGCGGCCGCCGCTTGCGCGATTGCAGCAGTCGCTTCCGCGCGCGAGTCGCGGCGTGAGGCGGCGAGGCCGAACACGCCCTGCGCCAAGCTCAGAGCCAGCGCCAAGGCGGCGGCAAACGCACCGATTTCAGCGATCATGACGGCGGATCGCCTTTCCACTCGCCGCGCTGTTTCAGCGCCTCGGCGACTTCGCGCGGCATGTAGGTTTCGTCGTGCTTCGCGAGCACGCGTTCGGCTTCAAAGGCCTGACCCGGCTGCCAACGACCCTCAGCGACCACGCCTTGGCCCTCGCGGAAGAGATCAGGCAGAAGACCGGCGTAGCGCACGGTGACGCTGGTGACGCCATCAGTGATGTCGAACAGCGAAGCGCCATCCGCCTCGCGCCGCAGCGTGCCTTCGACCACGAGCCCGCCAAGGCGGACACGTTGCCCCGCTTCGGCCTTCTCTGCGAGATCGGAAGGCGCGACAAAGAACACGACGGAATCGCGCAGGCCGGCGAACGTCAGCGTCGCCGCGAGCACGAGCACGGCGCCAGCGACGCCGATCATCATCAAACGTTGATTGCGACGTCTCATGGGCGCTCTCCGCGGCTCATGGTCTCCGCCATGGCGCGCCGCGGATCGTCCGGCGGCATCCGCGCGAGCGCTTCGCGCCATAAAGGCCGGGCATCGCGCCCAGCGTCCGCAGCGGCCATTGCCTGATAGAGCCAGGGCGCGGGATCATTGCTCAATGCGCCCGCCTGTTCGAACAACGCCAACGCCTCGGGCGTCACGCGGCCATTCTCGATCGCGACGAGTGAGCGGCCGAGCCCCAACATCGCCTCCGCCAGTTGCGGCTCGCGGCGCAGAGCTTGATCGTAAGCCCGCGCCGCTTCTTGCGGACGATCCATCCTCAAAAGGAGTTCGCCAGTATAGAAGTGCGAAAGCGAGTCGGTCGGATCACTGCGCGAGCGGTCGTGCAAGATCGCCAAGGCTTCATCGAAAGTGAGCGTGCTGAGATCGCGGCTCTTGAGCGCTTCGAGGCGCGCGGCATATGGCGCGTCGGGAAGCTCAGGCCGGCCGATTGTAAGGTACGCCACGAGCGCCGTCAGCGCCACCGCGCCGCAGGCAGCCAACGCCGGGATCGGCGAGCGCGAACCGCCGCCCGCGCGGCGATAGGCGCGCAGCACCCAAAACGCCGCGCCCGCCGTCAACACGGCGGCGACAAGCAAGACTGCCAGAGAAGTCCACACCGGGGCTGCCTACCTTGGTTTGCGCCATGGCGAAATCAGTAGCGTCGCCGCAGGCGAACTAGTCCGTAGCCGGCAGCCGCAACCGGGCTTTGAGCCCGCCCAAATCGCCCCGCTCGAACAGCAGTTCGCCGGCATAGAGATCGACCGTCTCTTTCAAGATGGAGAGGCCAAGACCCTGGCCCGGCGCAGCTTCGTCGAGACGCGCACCCCGCGCCATCGCCCGCGCCAGTTCCTCCTCGGAGAGGCCTGGGCCGTCGTCCTCGACCACCACCTCCATCATGCCGTCGGATTCGAATGGCGGCAGCAGCCGCACGATGACTTGGCTGCGCCCATACTTGCAGGCGTTGTCGATCAGGTTGGCCACCATTTCGAGCAAGTCTTCGCGCTCGCCGCGGAAGGTCACGTCGCCTTCAGCCTCAATGGAAATGTCGACCGCTTTGGTATGGTCGTATTTCTGCTCCATCATGAAGACGAGGTCTTGCAGGTTCTGCAGCACTGGCGTGCGGTAGGCGATGGTCGGCGCCTGGGCGCCGGCACGTGCTTCGGCCCGCGCCGCGACGCGGGCGCGGCGGAGCTGGCGCTCCACAAACGCCTCCATCTCGTCCACCGATTGCCGCAGCACGTCGTCGGAGGTTCCGGAGGCGGCGGCGTTTTTCAGCACTGCGATCGGCGTCTTCAGCGCATGCGCGAGATTGCCGACGTGACGGCGCGCGCGCTCGACCACTTCGCGGTTGTGATCGAGCAGCGCGTTGAGCTCTTCCGTCACCGGCTGGATCTCAGCGGGGTAATCGGTCTGCAATTTTTCGCTGTCGCCCCGGCGTACGTCAGCGATGTCGCGCTGCAGTGCGTGCAAAGGCTCGAGGCCGACGCGAATTTGCAGTAGCGTCACTGCGGCCACCATGAGCGCGCAGAAGGCCACGAAGACGGCGAAAGCCAACCCTACGAGGTTGGCCGCTGGCGCCAGGATCGCGCGCGGCGCGACGCCGACCAGATACAAGTATCGGCCTTCGACCTGCGGAATTTCCTCAACGCGGGCGATTACCCGCAACGGCTCGTCGTCCGGTCCCGGCATATCCAAGAAGCGGGGCCCACGCGGAGCGTCCGGCCCGAATAGCTGATCACGAATTTTTTTGTCGAGGGGAATGGTGACGTCGAACAAGGATGGCGAGATCATCTGCACATCGAGTTCGCCGTCATCGCGAATACGCGCAATCTGGAAATAGCGCCCGCTCAGCGGCTGCAAATAGCGCGGATCGTAGGGGAGATCCTGCAGCGCCAATTCGCCTTCCAGGCCGGGCCCAGAATTGCCGATGAGGTTATCGGCGACGCTTTGAATCTCAGGATCGATCAACAGGCGCAGAAGCTGGCGATTGAACTGCGCATGCGCGATCCAGCCCATGATCACCAAGCCGATCACGCTGACGGTGGCGATCGTCACCAGACGCGCAGCCAACGAACGGCGGATCAGCCCGCGGAAACGACCAAGGATGCCCGCGGGCGCTTGGCTCACTGTTGTTCCGCGGGATCGACCAGGCGATAGCCCAGGCCCTTTTCGGTGAGAATGCGGTTCGAACCGATCTTACGACGCAGGATGCCCACGAACACTTCGATCGTGTTCGAGTCGCGCTCGTGATCCTGGCTGTAGATTTTCTCGGTCAGCTCAGTGCGCGAGACGATGCGGCCGGCGTGGTGCATCAAATAGTCGAGCACTTTATACTGATAGGCGGTTAGCTTGATCGGCGCGCCGTTGACCGTGACTTGGCCCGTCGCGGCGTTCAGCCGGAGATCGCCGACTTCCAGCACTGAGGACTGGTGATCGGTTTGCCGGCGCACATTGGCGCGCACGCGCGCCAGCAACTCGGCCATATGGAAAGGCTTGGTGACGTAATCATTCGCGCCGAGATCAAGGCCCTCGACCTTCTCGCTCCAGCGATCGCGGGCCGAGAGGATCAGCACTGGCATCGAGCGGCCGTCTTTGCGCCACGCCTTCAGCACGGTGAGCCCGTCGACCTTCGGCAAGCCAAGGTCGAGGATCGCCAGATCATAGGGTTCGGTTTCACCGAGGAACTGGCCGTCCTCGCCATTGTCGGCGGTATCGACCGTATAGCCGGCATCTGTGAGCGCCCCGGAGAGCTGCTCACGCAGGTTCTTATCGTCTTCGACTACCAGCACCCGCATGAGCGTCGTCCTTAGCGGAGGGCGTCTACGCGGATGTCGCGCACTTCACCGTCCGGCATTCGCCAGCGCAGGACATAGACAGGGCGCGCGCCCTCCTCAAGCCGAGCGCTAATCAGTTCGCCGCCGTAACGAGAGCGAAGGATATCAACCACTTCGCGCAAGGGGCGAATGTCACGCTGTTGCTGCTGGGCCGGCATCACGAAGTTCGGCTGCACGAACTGCGCCTGGGCGAACACGTTCGCCGACACCGGAGCGGTTCCGGCGCTGAGCGCGACAATCGCGCCTACAAGAAGGATGGACTTGGCCCACATCACGGAACTGGGTGTACCCGCGCCCCACTGAACGGGCCCTGAACGTAACCCGCGCTTCGCCTCAGCCTTGCGGCCTAGGCGGGACATAGTCTCTTTTGGGCCATTTCTTGACGAATTTCTTCAGATCTTCGTCCGTCGTCTCTGGCAGCACGACCTGCAGCCGTACGAATTGGTCGCCCTGTCCGCCGACGCCTTTGCCCTTCAGGCGCAGCGTCTTGCCAGTGTTTGAGCCAGCCGGAATGGTTAGCGTGACCGCGCCGGTTGCTGTGGGCGCCTGAATGCGAGCGCCCTCAACCGCCTCGGTCAGCGAGATGTTCAAATCCATGTGGATGTCTTGGCCCTCGCGCCGGAAGAAGGCGTGTGGCCGGACTGTAAGTTCCACGAGCGCATCGCCGGCAGGCCCACCTTGGAGGCCAGCGCCGCCCTGATTCTTCAGCCGCAGCACCTGGCCGCTTTCGACGCCGGCCGGAATGCCGACCTCAAGTGTGCGCCCTTCGGCCAGCGAAACCCGGCGCTTGGCGCCATTGATAGCGTCGAGGAAATCGACCTCGAGCGTGAAACGAATGTCGCGTCCGCGCATGCGCGTGTAGCTGCGCCCGCCGCCCAAGCCGGGGCCAAACAGATCGGAAAAGATGTCGCCGAGATCGAACGCATCTTGCGCGCCGGCCCCCGCACCAGCGCCTGGACCGGCCGCACCGGCGCCCGCGTGCGCACGCGCGCTTTGCCTCGGCCTTGAGTTAAACGCCATGCGTTCATTGCCGTCAGCATCGATTTCGCCGCGGTCGTAGCGCGATTTCATGGCCGGATCGGAGAGCAGGTTGAACGCCGCCGTTGCGCGCTTGAAGCGCTCTTCTGCCGCCTTGTCGCCGGGGCGAACGTCCGGGTGCAGCTCTTTGGCGAGCGTCCGGTACGCGCGACGAATGTCGTCGGCGGTGGAGGTTCGGCCCAGGCCGAGCGTGGCGTACGGATCCCAACTCAAAGTGTGCGACTACGCTCCGGCCTGTCGGCAGAATCTGGCGGATGGGGCGCACCCTAACAGGAATCGCCTAACCAGCCTTCTGCTGTCCGCCTATAATGTTATGGTTAACTCCTTGTTCAACCCTGCTTCACCGTTCTCGCCCAATTGAGCCACACGGAGCCGCAACGAACTCGGCGGCGCCCCAAAATCAGCCGTCTGATCAGCGCTGACGTAGAGAAAGGACGGGCTCGTGACGTCCCCGCTCCGCTTCAGCGTCGAGCCGTCGAATATCTCAAGCCGGTAAGCTTCGCCCCCCGGCCCGACCGGCGGCTCACCCGCACCCCAGGAATCGCCACCCACCCGGGCGCACCGCACCCACTGGATTTCGACATCGCCGCCAGCAACGCGCCGCGCCCTCAGGTGCGCCGGCGCCCACGGCCGTGCGGCGGCGTGAGGCAGCGTTATCGTATCAGTGGCGGCGCGTGGATCGGTTGCGGCGGCGCCGGCGGGCGGGGCAGCAAAAACGAGCGCTTCGCCCCATTCATGCGCGCCAACCTCAACACGCGCGAGCCGCGCGTCGAGCTTAACGACGCGGGCGCCAATTGGATGCGGCGTGCGCATCGCATGCGCAGAGCCGAGTTGCCCGCGCAAAAAGCCGGAGAGTTCGTATTCGTTCGGCGCGACCAGTTCGCACGTCCGTGCCTGCACGATCTCAAATTCGCCATCCGCTTCGATAGCGAAGATGTTCGCGCCGCCCAACACGGCCTCGCGTGTCGCACTCGCAAGGACGCCGCCATAGAGCTTGATGCGAACACGGTTGCCATCATCCCAGCGATCGATGGAGAAGGCCGCGGCCTCCATCGGCGAGAGGCCGTACCAGTCGTCGCTTGGATGAAAGAGCTTCAGATGCAGGATCGGCGCATCGTTGCTCAACGGATCGCGTTCGAAGCGCCGCACGTTGGAACCGACGCGATGCTCCCAGCCCACCGGCCAGCCATCGGCGCCCGGCACGACGCTCATGCGATCCGGCCGCAGCACGTAGAGCTCGGACGGCGCGTCGCCCTCGATGCTCGCCGCTTCGAGGTAGGCGTTCCCGGTCACTTGGAGGTGGCCATAGAACGCCTCCAGCAACTCAATCCCCGTCTGCTCCGGATTGGGCCGCGCCAGCAAACGCGCCAACGGATGATCCACTGGACCAACTTTTAACGGCGCACTCGCCGCCGCTTCCGCGATCATGCGGACACAGCGATAGGCGATGGCGTTGCGCGCATAGCCCTCACGCGCAAACGCCGCCGGATCGCGTGACATCCACACAGGCCGGCCAAGCGCGTGCCAAGCCAACAGCTTTCGCTCCACACGGTTGCCCGCGCGGAGTTTCCGCAACCAATCGAACATTCAGTTTCTCTCTTGTTAGAGCTGGCGCACGCGCGGCTGCGCGCCGCCCATGAGCAAATCAGTCAGCGCCCACACCAGCGCATCGACGCGATCGGGGCTGACTTTCAGTTCGCCCGCGCCGAACGCGCACATCTCGTCTTCCAATTCCGGGAACGCCGCCGAATGCGATACGCATCCGCGCGCATAAAGAGCCGCCACCGGCTCCGCCCGCGCCCGCTTGCCTTCGCTCGCGCGCACCAGGCGTACGAAGAAGTCCGGCGCCGACGCGGTCAGCACGCTGCGAACCATCTCGCCGCCATTGTTTGCTTCCGCCACAATCGCGTCCGCGCCAACCGATCGCGCCAGGGCCGCCACGCGCGCGGCCCATTCGTGCGGCGCAGCGCCTTGAACGGTAGCGTCAGCCAGGACAACGGCGCGGCGTCCATGCCCATCGCCATAGGCGCCGGCCGCGATGATGCCACACGCTGCC
>QBMO01000071.1:5975-7846 GCA_003242075.1 Alphaproteobacteria bacterium | reverse complement strand
GCACAATTCGTCCGCCCACGCCGCATCGAACTGCGGCCCGCGCAGCGCTTCGGGATCCTCCGCGGAGAAGCAAAACGCCTGTGCGCCGTTCGGCCAGACCAGGCGCCGCCGGCTTGGCTCGTATGCGGGCCGCACATGCGCCAATGAGCGAATGCCGGACGCGCCCTCAATCATCACTTCCCGCACATCGTGAAACGTCGGCCCGATCAGCGCGATGCGCCCGGCTTTGCGCCAGCGCGCCAGTTCCGAAACCCATTCGGCGCCGGCGCGCGTCTTGCCGGCGCCGCGGCCACCCATGAACACCCAAGTGCGCCAGTCGCCATCGGGGGCGATCTGTGCCGCCCGCGCCCAAACCCGCCAATCATCCAGAAGATCCCGTAAGCGCGATCCGCTCCAGCATTTCAGGACCCGCTCCAGCGTTGTCGGCTTCAGCGAGCAAAGCCAATCGGCGGCGCAGCTCTGCGCGTCGAGATTCTTCATCGTCCTCCATGAGCCCAGCGCGGCTGGCTTCGAGTTCCGCCAAGTCGCGCTCCGCCCGAATCAATGCCGAGACCGCCTTGGCGCACCGTTCCGCCTCCGCCGCGTCGCCGCCGGAGAGCTTGTCCAGCGCCTCGTCCATCAGGCGCCGCAGCGCCGTTTCCGTCGTCGCCACCGCTCTCTCCTTTGTGAACCCACTCATCGACCGTGCCCAAACACTACCCCAACACCTGCCCGGTCGGATTGATTCCAGGGAAGTCCTGCCGAATCCGTGCATTGAACGGATTGGAACATGGATAGGCGGGTGCGCTATCCGCGTTCCCCCTGGCCAGAATTCGGCCATACCTCTATTGGACACACCCCTCCCGGAGACGTCCTTGCCTGACCAACGGCCAGATTTACGCCGCAGCATCGATTGGGCGCGGCTGCGCGCCGCCACGGCGGGTCAGCAAATCGCTGGCGTGCTGGGCGATCGCTCGCGCTGGAACTGGCGCATGTTCGCCAGCATCGCAGCCGGCGGCGTGCTGCTCTTCGTGCTGGCGCTGTGGGTCTGGATTTACTGGGGCTTGCCGCGCGTGCCGGACGCCGATGCGCTCTGGGCGCTCAACCGCCAGCAATCGGTGATGTTCGTTGACGCCGAAGGCGAGATCATCGGCGTGCGCGGGCCGTATTATGGACGACGCACCAGCCTGGAAGACTTGCCCGACTACGTGCCGCAGGCCTTCCTGGCGATCGAGGATCGCCGCTTCTATCAGCATGAGGGCGTCGATCGCATGGCGATCTTCCGCGCTCTGCTCGCCAATCTCCGCGCCGGCGAGACTGTGCAAGGCGCATCCACGATCACGCAGCAGCTTTCGCGCAACCTCTTCCTGACGCCGGCGCAAACAATAAACCGCAAACTACGCGAAATGGTGCTCGCCTCCCGCATCGAGCGGCGTCTCGCCAAGGACGAGATTCTCGAACTCTATCTCAATCGCGTTTATCTCGGCGAGCAGGCCTACGGCGTCGATGCCGCCGCGCGGCGCTTCTTCGGCAAAACCGCTGCAGAACTTACGCTTGCCGAAGCAGCGATGCTCGCCGGCTTGCCGAAGGCGCCATCGCGCTCCACGCCAACAGAGAACTTCGAACGTGCGACCGCGCGCCAACATGTCGTGCTCGACGCCATGGTCGAAGCGGGCTTCATCACGCCCGAGCAACGCGACGCGGCGCGAGCGGAAGAGATCAACGTCATCGAGCGCCCGAACAACGAGCGCAACATGGGCTACGCCTTCGATCTTGCGGTCGAGCAAGCCCGCAACGCCGTCGGCCGCGAAGTGCCCGACCTCGTCATCCGCATGACGATCGATCGCGACATTCAGGTCGCGGCTGCCGATTCCATCCGCCGCCGCCTCGGT
>QBMO01000071.1:4669-5965 GCA_003242075.1 Alphaproteobacteria bacterium | reverse complement strand
TTCGGCCGCCGCCCGCTGCAAGCGGCGTTGATGACGGTCGATCGCCAAGGCGCGATTGTAGCGCTCGTCGGCGGCACGGACTACGCAACCTCGAAGTTCAATCGCGTGACCCAAGCCGAACGCCAACCTGGCTCGACGTTCAAGACCTTCGTCTATACCGCCGCCATCGAAGCCGGCCTCAACAGCGAGGACGTGCGCTACGACGAGCCGGTCGTGATCGATGGCTGGCGACCTCGAAATTACGACGAAGGCCACCGCGGGGCGGTAACGCTCAGAACCGCCTTCGCGCTTTCAATCAACACCGTCGCAGCAGAAGTCGCCAACGAAGTCGGCCCCCGCCGCGTCGCCGACCTAGCCGCGCGCCTTGGAGTGCGCGGCATGCCGGAGCGCAACCAGTTCGTGCCGCCGTCCATCTCGCTCGGCTCGATCGAGACGACGCTCTGGGACATGACCTCGGCCTTCGCCGTTTATATGAACGACGGCCGCCGCATCGATCCGCACATTATCAGCGCCGTCTCGAACTCCGCTGGCCAAGAACTCTATCGCCGCCCCGCTTACGAGCCGCCTCGTGTGCTCGATGAAGCGGTCGTTCGGCAAATGACGAGCATGATGGGCGCGGTCGTCCTGCGCGGCACCGGCACGGGCGCGAGCCTCGGCGGCCGCGATGTTGCGGGCAAAACTGGCACGAGCTCCGATTGGCGCGACGCTTGGTTCGTCGGGTACACCGCCGACTACACTTCGGGCGTCTGGGTCGGCCATGATGACTTCACCTCAATGGGCCGCACCACCGGCGGCACGCTGCCGGCGCAAATCTGGAACGACACGATGCGCGTCGCGCACCGCGATGTCGAAAACCACGATCTGCCTGGCATCGAACAGCCGGTGAGATCGCCGCGCGAAGTCGAAATGGCGACCTTCTTCGACGGCCTCGCCAGCGCCTTCGGCGATGAAGAGAGCGAAAACCTCGGCGACTTCATCGAAGACATTTTCAACTAGTCCGACGATGGCGAGGGGATCAGCACTCGCGCACGTCAAGGGCCTGCGCCTCACGCTCGGCGGCGCGCCACTGTTTGATGGCGTCTCCTTCACGCTGCACAAAGGCGAATGCGCAGCGCTCGTCGGCGCGAACGGCGCCGGCAAGTCGACGCTCGTACGCATGCTCGCCGGCGACGCCGACACCGACGCTGGCGAAATTTCCTACGCTTCCGGCGCCACCGTCGCGTTTGCACGCCAAGAGCCTGATCTCGACGGCTTTGCGACACTGCGGGAGTACGCGATGGCGCCCTCAGCACGCCT
>QBMO01000071.1:0-4659 GCA_003242075.1 Alphaproteobacteria bacterium | reverse complement strand
CCTCAGCGGCAGCCATCGCCCCGCCCCTGCGCACGCGGCCGAAGCCGAACTCGTTCTGCTGGGGCTCGATCCTGATCGCGCGCCCAGCGGCCTTTCCGGCGGCGAAGCACGCCGCGCATCGCTCGCCCGCGCGTTGGCCGCCTCACCTGACATCTTGTTGTTGGATGAGCCAACCAACCATCTCGATGTCGCCGCCATCGAACAGCTCGAACAGCGCATGGCCGCGTTCAATGGCGCCTGCCTGGTCATCAGTCACGACAGGCGTTTTCTCGAACGCGCCACCACCGCCACCTTGTGGCTCCGCCAACGCAAAGTGCTGGCGCTCGACCAGGGCTACGCCAAGTTCGAAGAATGGGCCGAGCGCATCGAAGCGGAAGACGAACGCACCGCCGCGCGATTGGTCACGCATCTAAAGGCCGAAGAACATTGGCTGCGCCGCGGTGTCACCGCTCGCCGCTCGCGCAACGAAGGCCGCCGCCGCAAGCTTGAAGCGATGCGCAGCGAGCGCCGCGAACGCACCGCGCTCACGCATGCGCCAAAAGCCGCGCTGCAAGCCGCCAAGGGCGCGGACTCCTCGCGCTTGGTGATCGACGCTGCCAATCTTTCGATCACCTACGGCGACCGGCCGATCATCGCCAACTTCTCTCTGCGCGTCATGCGCGGCGATCGCATCGGCCTCGTCGGCCCCAATGGCGCAGGTAAGACCACTTTGTTGGAATTGTTGCTCAAGAAGCGCGATCCTGACGAAGGCACAGTGCGCCTCGGCGGCAATCTCGAGATCGCATACGTCGATCAAGCCCGCGCCATTCTCAATACAGACGATACGATCTGGGACGCACTGACGCCGCTCGGCGGCGATCAAGTCATGGTCCGCGGCGCGCCGAAACATGTGGCCGCGTATGCCGGCGAGTTTCTGTTCACCAGCGCGCAATTGCGCCAGCCCGTCTCCGCACTCTCCGGCGGCGAACGCAATCGGCTGGCGCTTGCGGTTGCATTGGCGAAACCGGCCAACCTTCTTGTGCTCGACGAACCCACCAACGATCTCGATATGGATACGCTCGACGCACTCGAAGACATGCTCGCGACCTATGACGGCACAGTGCTGATCGTCAGCCACGATCGCGCCTTTCTTGACGGCGTCGCCACCCAGATCGTCGGCCCGCTTGGCGGCGGCAAATGGGTCGAGACCCCGGGCGGCTGGTCCGACTTCGAGCGCGAGCATGGCAGCGCGCGCGCCGTCCAGCGCCGTCAGCAAGCTGGCGCCGCAAAACCGGCTGCGCCAGCGCAACCGCGCAAGGCCTCCAAGCTTAGCTACAAAGAAGAACGCCGAGCCGCCGAACTCGACGCGCTAATGCCGAAGCTGACCGCCGAGATATCGAAGCTCGAAGCGACATTGGCCGCGCCGAACTTCTTCGCCGAGGCGCCCGATCGCTTTCACCAAGCCGCCAACCGGCTCGAAACCGCGCGCGCCGAGCACGCCGCCGCTGAAACCGAGTGGCTAGAGATTGAGCTCCGGCGTGAGGCGCTCGCCGCAGAGGAGTGAATCCTCTGTTAACCCTCTTGCGGCAGCTTGGCGCTTCATGCGCCGCCACACCGCTCCCTTACTCGCATCCGCCTTCGGCCTGATCGGCGCGGCGCTCACGCCCGCGCTCGCCAGTTCGGGCGCGGCTTATGCGACCTTGCCTCTTCGCGACGCCGCCGCCTGTGCGCGCGCCTGTGCGGACGATGGCCTCTGCATCGCTTGGATTCAGCGCATCCACGGCGGCTGCGAGCTTGCCGCCACCGCGCCAACCACGTGGCCGGCGGATGGCTCTGCCGTCGGGCTCTCCAGCCGTGCGCCCGCCTTCGCAACACTGCCAGTCTCAACACCAAGCGCAGCGCCGCCCGCCATGAATGTAAACACCGAATTAGAGATCATCGCCGATATCACCGAGGACGACGATCCCGCTTACGCCTTGCTCGGCGGCCCCGACGAAGACGGATTAAGCCTCCGGATCGGTCGATCGCAGTGAGTGCGCTGCAACATTTATTAACGGGCGCGGCGTATGTTCCCTGCCAATTCTGGAGCCCGTACGCATGACTCAGTCGCGGTTTGCGAAGCTGATCGATTTGGCGCGCACGCCCGATAGCGGCGTCCGCCGCGAACTGCTGCGCGAGGTTACCGATCTTTTCTTCGAAACATCCGGCTCACGCAGCGGCCGCGAAACCGCGCTGTTTGACGATGTGCTGCAACTGGTCGCGGCCGAGATGCAGGACGGCGTCCTGGCAGAGCTGGCGCAAGTGTTCGCCAATGCCGACGACGCCCCTGTCGGCCTAATGCGCGATCTTGCCAACCATTCCTTCGAAATCGCCGGGCCGGTGCTGAAGAATAGCAAAGCGCTCGACGAGGGCACGCTGCTCCAGATCGTGAATTACCAAAGCCAGAGCCATATCAAGGCGGTCGCGCAACGCGAGACGGTCAGCGAAAGCCTCTCGGACGCGATCGTGCGCTTCGGCGACGACCATGCGCTCGACGCACTTTTGCGCAATGACGGCGCGGAAGTTTCCCGCACCAGCATGGAAGCTGCCGTCGATCGCGCGCGCCGCAACGAGCTGCTGCACGAATCCGTGGTCAAGCGCCGCGACATCCCGCTCGATCTCTTGAACGAGATGTATTTCGTCGTCGAAGCGCGGCTTCGCGATCAAATTCTCGACCGCAACGCCTCCGTTGATCCCGCCACCCTGGATGCCGCCCTCGCCAAAGCGCGCGCCAAGCTCAACAGCTCGGTCGGCGCCATGGATAGCGAAGCCAAGAACGCCATGGCGTTCATCCAGAATAAGAAGAACAATGGCGAGCTCAATGCGCGCCTGCTTGTTTCGCTCTATCGCGAAGCCAAGCGCATGCATTTCCTCTACGGCCTGGCCGAGATCACCAATCTCGACAACGAAACCGTCTCAAGCATTCTGGAACGCAAAGACATCGACGGCCTCGCCATGATCTGCCGCGCCTCCAATATAGAGCGCCCGCTGTTCGTGACGCTGGCCGTGCTTGCTTGCGGCGGTGAAGAAGCCATGGATCGCGCGGAAGAGTTCGGCAAGCTCTACAACGCCGTGCCGATCGAAGCGGCGCAACGCGCCTTGCGCTTCATGAAAGTACGCCGCGCCGCGGCTTAAGCGGCGATCCGTTCCTTAGTGTCGCTGAAGCGGATGTTCGGGTTCTTGTCCTGAACATAACCAATCTCCCACGCGCTCTTGCCCAGATAAACCGGCGAGCCATCGACATCCTCAGCCATCTGCGAGGCTGATTTGTCGAGAAACGCCTCGAGGTCAGCCCGCTTCTCCGCGCTTACCCAGCGCGCGGCCTGATAGGGCGACATTTCAAAAATCACGTCGAGATCGTACTCGGCCTTCATTCGCTCGTTCAGCACGTCGAACTGCAGCGCGCCAACCGCGCCGACGACGAGATCGCCGCCCTGCACCGGCTTGAACACCTGCGTCACGCCCTCTTCGCCGAGGGACTCAAGCGCCTTGCGCAGGTGCTTTTGCTTCAGCGGATCGCGCACACGCACGCGTTTCAGAATTTCAGGCGCAAAGTTGGGGATGCCGCGGAACGCTACGTCGCCGCTTTGCGAAAGCGAATCCCCCACACGCAGCCCGCCATGGTTTGGAATGCCGATCACGTCGCCGGGGAATGCTTCGTTGGCGATCTCGCGGTCTTGCGCCATGTACATCATCGGATTGTGGACGTTGAAGCTCTTGCCCGCTGCGCTCCTGAGCGTCATGCCGCGCTGAAATTTGCCGGAGCAAATGCGGAAGAAGCCGACGCGGTCGCGGTGCTTCGGATCCATGTTCGCCTGAATTTTGAAGATAAAGCCGGTGACGTCGCTGCCGCCCGGTTCGATCTCCGTCTCCGCGCCCTTCACTGCCGCCGGCTGCGCGCGCGGTCCCGGCGCGTTTGCGGCAAGCCCCGACAGCAACTCCAGCACGCCGAAGCGGCGCAACGCCGAGCCAAAGTAAACCGGCGTCAGGTGGCCTTCGCGGAACGATTGTAAATCGAACTTCGGCAACCCCTCGCGCGCCAGCTCCGACGTTTCCTCCAGCTCGGTGCGCACGTCGTCGGTCACGCCATGCAAAAAGTCGTTGCCGCCGCGCTTCTGGCGCTCCTCCACGCCAAAGCCCTGCTCACCTGCTTCGAGCCGACGGAACGGCACAAACTCGTCGCGCGTCAGATCGAGCATGCCTGCAAAGCGCTGCCCTGACGCGGCCGGCCAATACATGGGCGCTGTATCCATCGCTAGCTTGGAGTGGATTTCGTCCAAAAGCTCGAACGGATCGAGCGCTTCGCGGTCCATCTTGTTGATGAAGGTGGTGATCGGGATATCGCGCAGGCGGCAGACTTCGAAGAGCTTCAGCGTCTGCGGCTCGATGCCTTTGGCGGCGTCGAGCACCATGACGGCGGAATCCGCCGCGGTCAGCGTGCGATAGGTGTCTTCCGAGAAATCTTCGTGGCCCGGCGTGTCGAGCAGGTTGAACACCAAGCCATCGTGCTCAAACATCATCACCGACGACGAAACCGAGATGCCGCGCTCGCGCTCAATCTTCATCCAGTCGGATTTGGTGCGCCGCGCCTGCCCGCGCGCGGCCACTGCGCCGGCCAAGTGGATGGCGCCGCCCGCGAGC
>QBMO01000070.1 GCA_003242075.1 Alphaproteobacteria bacterium | reverse complement strand
CTCCCAATAGGACGACACGCGCGACCGATAAGAGTAGCGCCCGCGCCTCGGACGTCATCAAATCGGCGCGCAGCATAAAGATATGGCCCGCCGTTCGCTCCTCGCCAATCTGAGGCCGCGATTGGCTCGCCCTCACGAGGGTCTCAAGCGCGATCTGAAGGTCTTGCACATAGGATGATGCGCGCTCGTTGAGGATCACCAAATCCACCGCGAGGCGTTTCATCCGCCAGTACTCCACGGCCTGAAGCGCCTCCTTCACGACACCCAGTTGATGAGCGGCGTCGATACGCACGAGGATGATCGGTAAGTCGCCGGAAATCCCCAACGTCCATAAATCCGGCTGGCCTCCGCTGCCGCTGCCGATGGTGGCGGACGGCGGTCGCATCACTGGCGTCGCGTAGATGATGTGTCCAGCGAGGCGCTGATATTGGCCAGCTTCGCTTCGATCGATGCCAAGGTGGTGCAACTGCACCTGGGCCTGGGTCCACGCCAAGGCGGCGGCGCGTTGGAACGCGCCGACGTCGTGGTGTTTGTCGATCAGATTCAACACCGCATCGCGCGACGATGCCGCCATCGTCCAAAAATCAATGCGGGCAGTCGCACCAGGGGCAATTCGAACCCGCCGCCGTAAGGCGAAGATGGGATCAAGCACCGCACCGGTCGCGCCTGAAAGCGGGCGCCCGCTCATCACCGCGATTGGCGCGCGAACGCTTCCGCCTCGGCCTAGGAAGCGCGCGCGATCGGTCTCGAACTCGCGCTTGCCCGTGGCCTCGCCGTCAACGACCGCTAAATGCGCAGCCCACACCTGTGGCTCCGTTGGAGACCGCCGCCGCCGCCGGGCGACGATAGCGCCC
This sequence comes from Alphaproteobacteria bacterium, assembly GCA_003242075.1. Taxonomy (GTDB): domain Bacteria; phylum Pseudomonadota; class Alphaproteobacteria; order Caulobacterales; family Aquidulcibacteraceae; genus Vitreimonas. Next base: position 16,600 of record QBMO01000070.1, on the reverse strand, counting down.
AGTCCAGCGAGATGTTCGGTCTCTATGAAGAGTTTTGAAAACGCAGGATGCGCTACGTCGGAAGCTTGAGGCGCGAGGACCAGTTCTGCATACGAGGTCACCTCAACTTCGCGCGCGCGATCGCCGATATTTGAAATCGTCACCCGGCGCACTTCTGCATCGTCTTCAGCGGAGACGAGTACCTGCAGATGGGTGGCGAGCGTAGCGTCGCGGCGCGCGAACTCGGCGCTGTCTTCGTTGAATGTAACTTTGTATGTTTCAGGCTCAGTTCCGATCGACTGGTAGGCCGCCGTCCAGACCTCGCCGCTGGAGACGTCTCTCAAAAAGACGTACGAGCCCCAATCATCGCAAGCGGCGTCCTCTCGCCAGCGTGTGACCGCTAAATCGCCCCAAGTGCTATAGCCAGATCCAGCCGCGGTCAGCATGACGGCGTAGCGCCCGTTCGACAGCAATTGTGTGGCGGGGGTCGCGCTGTGCGGGCTCGTATTTCGCCAAACCGCAGGCCCCTCAAACGCGCGCACCGTCGAGGTTGTCTCGGACACCAGAGGCGGGGCCGCGGTGACCTCGCGCGGCGCTCGCTCGTGCAAAAGAAGCTCTGTCGCCTGGACCATGGGCTCGGCGTGAAAGCGGCCGCGGATCAACCCATCAAGCAGCGTGTCGGCGATGCTGGTGATCGTCATGCCCTGGTGGTGCGCCATGTAGGCGCGAACCAAAGCCACCTTTTCGCCGTCCGGGACCCGAGCCGGCGTGAAGTCCAGCGCTTCGTAGAAGCCGTAATGTCCAAGCGCGCCGAGCACCTCAAGACGTTCAAAATTTCGAACGGCGGCCTGCGGGTCGATCATGCTCGCCAACGCCGTCGCGTAGGGCGCGACGACCATGTTGTCGGCCAGACCGCGCTTCAGGCCGAGGCCCGGCACGCCGAAATTCGAGTATTGATAAGTAAAATCCAGATCGCGCGCATTGTAGGCGGATTCCGAAACGCCCCATGGCGCTCGCGTCGCCGCGTAGTCGATCTGGCGCTTGACGATGAGTTGATTGGTCTGTTCGATGAGGCTATCGGCCGGCGCCCTCATGATGATGCTCGGCATTAGATACTCGAACATCGAGCCAGACCACGAGATGAGGGCGGCCCCATTCGCCACCGGCGTAACGGCCCGACCCAGTCGAAACCAGTGCCGCGCGGGAACGTCGCCCTTGGCGATGGCCATGAAACTCGCGAGCCTTGCCTCCGAGGCGAGCAGGTCATAGCAGCTCGGATCGAGTGCGCCCTCAGACATCTGATAGCCGATCGAAAGCAGCAGATGATCACTGTTGATGAGAAAGGCGAACTCCATCGACATCGCCATCGACCGCGCGATCTCTTCCAGCCGCAACAGCCTTGCCGCGAGCAGTCCGGCCGGCTGCGTCTCGAGATCGCGTCTATGGCTCTCTATTGCGGCGCGCACCGCATCCGCCCAGAATTGCAGGTCCGCACCAGCGTCGTCGTGTTCTTCAAGCGCTAACTCTCGCACTGTGTCGGCCACTATCGCAGCTTGCTCCGAGAGGTCCGAAAGGCGCCTATCAATGCTGTTGCTGGATGCGCTTGGTTCAACCACACCCGCCGCGAAACGTTCGATCTCTTCGTCGAGGCGGCGCCACAACACGGCCCGCGATTTGCGACTATCACGCACTCGACGCGCCTCGTCGCGGACCAGCTCTAGCGCGTCGGCCACGCCTTGGAGCCGAAATTGCGCCGCCAAATCCTGACCTCGCCATTGTCGGCAGGTGTTGGCTAAGGCGATCAGATGTCCGGCAAGATTGCCGCTATCGACCGAGGAAATGTATTGCGGGTCGAGCGGACGCAAGTCGCGCGTATCGTACCAATTGTACAAATGACCCCGGTGCTTTTGCATGCGCGCCATCGTGGCCAAGGTGGCCTCCAACCGCGCTACGGCTTCAATGGTCCCGATCCATGCAAATTCACGCGCGCTAGCGACCGACAACAGGTAGAGGCCGATATTGGTCGGCGAAGTCCTGTGAGCCACCACGGGCTCGGGGGCTTCCTGAAAATTGTCCGGCGGCAACGCGTTGTCGGCGGGCGTAACGAAGACCTCGAAAAACCGCCACGTCCGCCGCGCGATGAGGCGCAAGGATCTGGCGTCCGCCTCGCCCAACGGACGCCGGCCAACGATTCTAGGCGAGAGGCTCGCCCAGTACGCCACCGCCGGCGAGGCAAACCACGCGAGCGCAAACGCTAACGCCAGGGGCCAAGTGGCGGGTCCTGACATCCACGCCACGCCGATCGCCGCAGCGGCGATCACCACCGCACCGGCCATCCGCCGATAGAAGCCGAAAACGCCCGGACCGGAATCGGACGCGGTTTGGGCCGCCGTAACCCATTCGAGCAGGTGGCGACGGGTCAGCGTGAGGCGGATCAAAGTGCGGACGATGGCGTCGCCCATGAGCCAAGCCTGGTCGGCCAGGAAGACGATCATCAGCCCCAATTGCACAACAGCGAGCCGAAGGTCTGTGCCCAAAACGCGAAGGTGGTTGCGAAGCGCCACGCCCGGGCGCCGTGGAATAATCTCTGCGACAACCGGAAACAAAGGCGGCAGAGCCATCGTGAATAGAACGAAGATCGTCCAGACGGCTGCGGTTTGAATCGGCAAAGCCCATCCCGCGACAAGCGCCATCACTGTCGATGGCGCAGAGAGCGAGCGTCGAACATTGTCCAGCATTTTCCAGCGACCGATGGCGGGAACACTCCCTCGCGGCCGATGTGACACCGACTTAGGACCCCGCCCGAAAATCCATGGCAGAAGCTGCCAATCACCCCGAGCCCAACGGTGGTGACGCCGCGCGGCGACATCGTAACGGGCGGGAAATTCCTCCACGACTTCGACGTCCGAGGCGAGACCCGCGCGAGCGAATATGCCCTCATAGAGATCGTGACTAAGCAGAGTGGATTCGGGCACACGGTCCGCGAGCGCCGCCTCGAAAGCGTCTACGTCGTAGATGCCCTTGCCCGTGTAGGAGCCTTCCCCAAATAGATCCTGATAAACGTCAGAAACCGCTGCGGCGTACGGATCGATGCCAGACGCGCTGGTGAAAACCCGAAGAAAGAGCGAGCCCTCGCGCCCAACCGGAAGCGCGGGGGTCACCCGCGGCTGCAGCACGGCATAGCCTTCGACAACCCGGCCAAGTGCTGCGTCGAAACGCGGCCGGTTTAGCGGATGGGCCATCTTGCCGATGAGGCGCCCGACAGTCTCGCGGGGAAGCCTTGTGTCGGAGTCGAGCGTGATGACAAAGCGGACGTTTGGCGGCACGGCAGGCGGCGACACGAATGTAGTGTCTGACGCGCCCCTGAGAAGCCGATTGAGCTCACTAAGCTTTCCTCGCTTGCGCTCCCATCCGATCCAGCGGTCCTCGCCCTCATTCCACACGCGCCGGCGGTGCAGCAGCAGAAAACGTTCGCCGCCGGGAGCTGGTCCGTACCGCCTGTTCAATCGTGCGACGCCCTCTTTCGCTAACGCGAGGAGTTCGTCGTCGCCATCTGCATGTTCGTTTTTCGCATCGACCCAGTCCGAGAGAAGCGCGAAATGGAGATCGCCCTCAGGGCTCGCGAGATAGTGAATCTCAAGCCGCCCGATTTGCTCGTCAATGTCTTTAGACGTGGTCAGAAAAGTCGGGACCGCGACCAGAGTTCGCCATTCCTGAGGAATGCCGCCGCGTAGCGACATGCCAGGCAGCAGGGCAGCCCGAAAGCCCTGTGTAACGACATGGTTCACAATAGCGACGGCCACGTCGATCGCCGGAATCAATCCAAGCATAGCCAGCGAGAGAAGCCAGGCGGCGCCCGCACCGTTTGTGGCAGCGATGAACAATGGGATAGCCAATAGCCCCGCCGCGACCACGGCCCCTGCGCCGACATAGCCGCCAATCCCGAGCGCGCGGTAAACCCGGCCAGGCCAAGCTCCAGCATGCGGCCGAAAGCCGATCGTCCCTTCGAACCCAGCGCGACCGCCCGCGATGAGGGCGTAACCCGGATCCTGGAGGCGAGCGTCGTTGCCCGCTCCACTCCCTTCGACCGCCCGCGCAGCTGTCGCTACGGCCGCGTGGGCCACTTCCAATTCTGTGAGACCGGAGCCACGAGCGAGTTCTTCGACCGCATTGCGATAGAGGTTGCGTGTCGGGAAATCCATCGCTCCGAAGGCGCTCCCGGACTGGAAGATGTCATCGACCAAGCTGACGCGCTCGAACAACTCCGTCCAATCGACACCAGAAATGAGGCGCATGCTGGTGATGATATTGCGCACCGTAACACTGCCGGAGACCTGCCGCTGGTGTTCGTCGCGGACGACCGCGTCGGCAGTCGTCCCCTGCGCGACCAGTTGCTCGTCGAGCCACTCCAAAGCTGGCGCAATACTGGGATCCTGATCGCGAAGGCGATGGACGAGCTGCATCAGAAATGCATCAGGAAACGCTTTCCGGGCGGGCGGCGGAAGCACGACCTCTGGCAGTTCTGGCGAGCGGTCCCTAACGCCCAGCAAGCGGTCGGCCAGCTCATCGGCGGCGCGACGTCCTGCGCGGCTGTCTATTATCCGTTTGGCGATCCGCCGGAGGTTCTCAATCAGAACAATCCGCAGGGTGATGGCGACGGCCCACAATTCGCCGATGGTGAGCGGCTGGACCTCCTGATAGGCGCGCACGTATCGGCGCAAGACCTCCGGATCGAAAAGGCTGTCAGTGTGTGCAACAAACCCCCACGCCACGCCGAACACACGCGGATATCCAGCGAGCGGACCACCGGCGAGCTTGGGGAGTTGTCGATAATAGCCAGGCGGTAGATCGCCTCGGACTTCGCGAATCTGCTTTTCCACCATGTGGAAATTGTCAATCAGCCACTCGGCGGCCGGGGTGATTGCTGCGCCTTCTGCGATATCGTCGGCGACGTCACGATAGGCCGCCAGAAGCACTGCCTCGTCATCGGCGAGCCGCGTCGAAAGCGACGCACCTTTGACCTCGCGGGGCGTGATGGCCTGAGCTGCGGCGAGACTTCTCCCGTGCTCTTCGAGTCGCTCGACGCTGAAGAGCTCCGCCCGGATGGGAGCGCCGTCGTCCCAGAGCGGTCTCGGCCGAGCGCTCCCAAGCAGGCCGCGGACTGGCGCGTCAAAATTAGGCGCGCGACGAAGCTGCTGCTCGCGCGCCAGAGCATTTGTCTCAAATCGCATTGTGGTGCGGGCCGTTCACTTGGCTGGACCGTGGATCAAATCCCTAGCGACCCATCCAATTGCTTCAGCGTTGCCAAGCGAGCCGAGACGGCGACTGGGACTCTCGCGAGCGGCTCGTTCTGGTCAGCATCTTCGATGATGACTTCAGTGCGCTCGCCATGGCGGGCGATAGCGTGGGCGAGGCAGTTTGCCTCCCGAACAGCCAGGCTCCTAGACCAGAAGGGCGTCGTCATACGCTCGCCCATTCGAATGGCCCAACCGTGCTGCTCCTTGACGACATTGAAAGTGATCATTGCTTCACTCCGATCGGCTGACGCCGACGCCGTCTGGGCTGGCGCGCACGGCGCGCTTGCGAGCAACGCGACGCGCCATTGTTTGTTCCGTCTAAGCCGTCCTCCCGTGGACAGCGGCCATCCGCGACGTCCGCGCGCACGGACTTTGCTCGATATACGCAACAATACGCAACACGCGCGCCGCCCCCTGGTGAATGGTGGCCACTTTGAGCGTCGATCACGAAATTCATTGCAGGCTCAGCAACCAAGAGGGGGAAGCTTATGAGACGCGTATCTGTTGGTGAGCGCGCAAACTCAGCGGCCTGTGGCGAAGGTGACACCTTCGAGGGTCCGCGCGGCACGAAGGTCCGACGTTTCCAGTATACCGCGATCGACGATGCAACGCGCATTCGAGCGCTCAAGGTTTACGAAAAACATACGCAAGCAAACGCAATCGATTTCGTCGATCACATCATCGGGAAATTTCCGTTCCGCATCCGGGAAATTCGCACCGACAACGGGCATGAATTCCAGGCCAAATTTCACTGGCATGTCGAAGACCAAGGCATTCGTCACGCTTACATCAAGCGCGGGACCCCGCAGTTGAACGGAAAAGTCGAGCGCTCGCATCGCTCCGACCAGGAGGAATTTTACCAGCTCCTGTCCTACAAAGACGATGTCGATCTCGAAGCCAAACTCGACGAGTGGGAAAATTTCTACAACTTCAACAGACCGCACGGCGCCTTCAACGGAAAAACGCCTTACGAAGCGCTCCGCGAAAAGCTATGATGCGTCGAGAACGTGTCTCGCAGGTTCGTCCATCTCACACCCGCCGCGTGTTCGGTCACGTCGTCGCCACCACTGGCCTGAGCACAGGAGTGGGGGACGTGCTCGCGTCCTGGCGATGGGCGCCGGTCAACTTGGTCCGCTTCAACATCAGCGCATTGATCGCCACGATAAGGGTGCTGCCCGACATTGACAGCGCTGCGACCTCCGGGCTCAGAACGAATGGATACAAGACGCCAGCAGCGAGCGGGAATGCGATCACATTGTAGCCTACGGCCCACCAAAGGTTCTGGTGCATCTTGCGCAATGTTGCGCGCGACAGCTCGATCGCGGCGACGATGTCATACGGGTCGCTCTTCATCAGCACGACATCGGCGCTTTCCATCGCGACATCTGTGCCTGCGCCAATGGCAAATCCGACATTGGCCTGGGTTAGCGCCGGCGCATCATTGACGCCATCGCCAACCATGCCGACCTTCTTTCCCGAGGCTTGTAGCTCCTTCACCTTCTCGGCCTTCTGGCCTGGCAGTACATCGGCCAACACGGTGTCGATCCCGAGATCCGCCGCGATGCGTTTAGCCGTGGCGGCATTGTCGCCGGACAACATCACCACTTCGATATTGCGTTCGCGCAGCTTCGCCACCGCCGCCTTGGAGGTCGGTCGGATCGCATCGGCGATGGCGATGAGACCAATCACGCGAGCGGCCTGAGACACGTGGACGACGGTGCGGCCGTCACCCTGCAGCCGGGCGGCCTCGGACTCCAGCGCGCCGAGTGCGAGCTTTTGTGTATCCATCAGCAACCGGTTGCCGAGGAAGACCGTTCCGCCAGCGGTCTCAGCGCGCGCGCCCATGCCGTCTAGGCTTTCGAATCCTGTTGGCGCCGCGACGGTGAGGCCCTTCGCCCGCCGCAGAATTGCTTGGGCAAGTGGATGGTCCGACCCCTGCTCGGCGGCGGCGGCGGCAATCAGTACGACATCCTCGGTGACCCCTTCCGCCGTCACGATCTCGACGACCGCCGGTTGGCCGATCGTGAGCGTACCGGTTTTATCGAAGACGATGACATCGAGCTTGGTGGCGTCTTCGAGCGCGGAAGCGTTCTTGAAAAGAATTCCGTTCGCCGCGCCGAGACCGGTGCCGACCATCACCGCCATCGGGGTCGCGAGCCCAAGCGCATCCGGGCAGGCGATCACGAAAACCGTAATTGTCAGCGTCACCGCGAACAGCAGTGACTGTCCCATCAACCAGAACCACACCGCAAAAGTGGCAAGGCCGATGACGATCGCTGCAATCACCAGCCATTGCGCGGCCTTGTCTGCAAGGAGTTGCGCGGGCGCCTTCGATTTTTGCGCCTCCTGCACCAATTTTACGATCTGGGCCAGCGCCGAGTCTGCCCCGACCTTCGTCGCTTTGTAACGAAAGCTGCCGCTTTTGTTGATGGTCGCACCGATCACCGTCGCGCCTGGTCCCTTCTGAACAGGCATAGACTCGCCCGTGAGCATGGACTCATCGACAAGCGATTCACCCGTTTCCACCGTGCCGTCGACGGGAATCTTGTTGCCTGGCCGGATCACGACGATCTCGCCCGCCAACACTTCCGCCGTTGAAACTTCAATCTCCGCGCCATTGCGTATGACCGAAGCCATCGCCGGCGTGAGATTCATCAACGCCTTGATCGCCGACGACGCACCGGCGCGTGCGCGCATTTCCAACCAGTGGCCCAGCAAGATGAAGACGAGCAGGACGGCCGCGGCCTCGAAGAATTGCCCGCCCCCATCGAAGAAGAACGTACTGCCGACGCTGAAGAGATAGCCGGTGCCCACGCTCAGCACGATGAGCGCCGCCATGCCAAGAGTCCCCTTTTTGAGAGCGCGCCAAGCGGAGACGAAGAACGGCCAGCTGGGATAGAGGATCGCTGCGCTAGCTAGCAAGAAGAGCCACAAGTTGAGTTCCAGGCCGAACGGCGGCGCCGGTGGCTCAAAGAGGCCTCCCATCGGAGCGTAGACAAAGATAGGGACCGTAAAGATCAGACAAATCCAAAAACGGTTGCGCATGTCCCGGGCCATGGAGGCCAAATCCCCGCCGCCATGGCCCATCTCGTGCGCCATATCTGTTGACATGGTTGGCGCCGCCAGCGCGGGGTGGCCCCGATGGCCGGCGCCTTCCTTCGCGGCCGGCGCCAAGGGTGCGTGTTCTGACGCCGCCGTCTTTGCCTTATCTTGTTGTCCGTCAGCTTCAGGAGCCGCTGCCGACGGTGGCGGAAGCGCATCCGCCGGTGTGTGGCCCGTGTGATCACCGTTGACCCCCGATGCCGCGATGGGCGCGGCGGACCCATAGCCGCCTTCGCGCATGCCCGCTTCGATGTCGGCGACATCAAGTATAGTCTCGTCGTAACGCACTGTGGCGCTTCCCAAAGCGTGATCGACGGTCACGCTTTCGACGCCCGGCATCGCGCCGATCCGCTTTTCCACTTCGGGCCCGCTCAATACCTGGACCATGTCGTGGACTTGAATGACGTCCGTTTTCATCGCGCTTCTCCAACCAGGCTTCAGACCGCGTATGGCCTTCACGCTTCCATGCGAGCGGGCCATTTGAACTTGAGGCACGCCCAGCGCCCCGCATGAGCGTTACGGTGCGTTAGCGAAAACGCCGTGCGGCGTCTTCGGCCATGCGCTTGACGCACCAGCGGGCGTACATAGGCGCGAACAGTTTGCCCAAGATGCTTCCAAGCAACATCGGCGGATAGTCGTACTCAATGAAGACACGCACAGTAGAATTCTCGCCAGTGGGCGAGATCTCAAATCCCATGCGATAAGCGCCGATGACCAAAATGCGCGGCCGTCCGCGAGTTTCCCAAACTTTGCGCCGCGGCGGATCACGCTCGGTGACCACTTCTTCAACGAACAATCTGACGCCAAGAAAGGCGCCGCCCATTTTGATGACAGCGCCAACTGCGCGCCCCTTCGCGTCGTCGAACTCGTAGCTCATCCGGCCGCCCATCATCATCATGGACGGCTTTTCCATATGGGTCGCGAGGCGCGCTTGATCGTCCAGATGATCGAAAACTCGATGCGGCGGCGCCCGCGCTTCGGCGATGGCTTCCTCGCCATGAGCGTAGCGCATTTCGCCTCGTGCCCGTTCGGCGGGGCCATGTCGTCGCCGGATAGCGGCCTCAGATGTGATCATTGCGGCGTGGCTCGTCGAGCTTCAAAAAGCTCTCCTCTTCGCCTATACGCAAAGCGCGCGCCCTCCCCTGCACATGCTTGGACGGTTTCGAACAAGCGCTTCGAGGGGCGGCGTTCATCCCGGCGCCGAGACCAGCATCAGGCTCTCGTCTATCTCATTAAGGGCATCGTGGTTCGGTCGCGCATCCGCGTACATCTAAGCCCGCACCGACCGATACTCGAAATGCTCGCTCTAGACTGTGTTCCACGAGACGATCGCTGTCTCTTCGCGGATGTTATGCCCATACCCTAGAATACTGAGTGACGCTGTGCTCAGAAGAAGGTGCTGGGCTTCCCTTATCGGCAATCCAATCCAACGCGCTCCCAGGACGCGGCCAAACTGCCCATGCGCGAAGACGGCAATATTTCCATCGAGCCTTCGCAATCGCGCAATCAGCCGATCAGCTCTTTCGGAAACTTGCACCGGCGATTCACCGCCCGGGCAGCCATCTTGAAAGATATTCCAGCCTGGTCGCTCGCTGCGAATTTCTGCTGGGCGCCGTCCCTCATAGTCGCCGTAATCCCACTCCACAGCGTCGGGTTCAACTTCCGCGCGCTCGCCCAACCCCGCCAGCTCGCCCGTTCGCCGCGCGCGCTGCAGCGGACTGGTGAATACGCGAGTGAACTTCACAGGGCCTAGCCGTTCTGAGAGCTTGCGGGCTTCTTGTTCGCCATTGGCCGTCAGTGGAAGATCAGTTCGACCGGTATGCTGGCCAGAGAGCGACCACGCTGTTTCGCCGTGCCGAACAAGGTAGATGCGCGGAAGTTCGCTCTGCAGGCCGGTCACAGTTTTCCACCCCACCGCCAGTCACGGATTTCCGGCATGTCCTGACCGTATTCCTCAATGTAGCGCTTATGCTCGACGAGCGTGTCGAGGAAGGCCTCTTTCAGGGCGGCAGCGTGTGGGCCGAGCAGGGGCGCCCGATCAATCACGTCGATCACGAGGTGAAAGCGATCAAGGTCGTTCATCACTACCAGGTTGAACGGCGTGGTGATCGTTCCTTCCTCCTTGTAGCCGTGCACATGCATGTTCTGGTGGTTCGTGCGGTTATAAGTCAGCCTGTGAACCAACGATGGATAACCATGGTAGGCAAAGATAACCGGCTTGCTTGTCGTGAAGAGCCCGTCGAATTCCGTGTCACTTAGTCCGTGGGGATGTTCGCTCTGCGGCTGGAGCTTCATCAAATCGACGACGTTGATCACGCGGACTTTCAGGTCTGGAAAATGCGTGCGCAACAATTCTGCGGCGGCCAAGGTTTCAAGCGTTGGCACATCGCCGCAGCACGCCATGACGACATCCGGTTCGCCGCCCTCGTCGGTGCTCGCCCAGGGCCAGATCCCGATTCCAGCGGCGCAGTGCTGTGTGGCGGCGTCGATGTCGAGCCATTGTGGCGCGGGCTGTTTGCCCGCGACGATGACATTCACGTAGTTTCGGCTCCGCATGCAGTGGTCCGTCACGGAGAGCAGCGTATTTGCATCTGGTGGCAAGTAGACGCGAATGAGTTCGGCTCGCTTGTTCACGACGATGTCGATGAAGCCGGGGTCTTGATGCGTGAAGCCGTTTTGATCCTGACGCCACACATGCGACGTGAGCAGATAGTTCAGCGAAGCAATAGGCCGGCGCCAAGGAATGCGGCGCGTGACTTCCAGCCACTTAGCGTGCTGATTGAACATCGAATCGACGATGTGAATGAATGCCTCGTAGCAGGGAAAGAAGCCGTGGCGTCCCGTGAGCAGGTAGCCTTCCAACCAACCTTCGCACTGATGCTCGCTTAGCATCTCCATGACGCGGCCGTCGGGCGCGACGTGGTCGTCTAGAGGAACGATCTCGGCAGTCGAGCAACGGTTCGTGACTTCAAATACGGCGCTCCACCGGTTTGAAGTCGTTTCGTCCGGGCTGAAGACGCGGAAATTGTCCGGGTTCAATTTGATCACGTCGCGGACAAACTGTCCTTGGACGCGGGTCGCCTCGGCATCCACTGCACCCGGCGCCGGTACTGCAATTGCGTAGTCGGAGAAATCTGGCAGGCGCAGATCGCGCAGAAGCGCTCCGCCATTGGCGTGCGGATTGGCGCTCATGCGGCGCTCCCCTTTTGGGGCCAATTCCGCCAGTTCTGCGTTGAGCCGACCGGCTTCGTCGAATAGCTCGTCCGGCCGATAGCCCTTCATCCACTCTTCCAACAATTCCAAATGTCCAGGATCGCTCATTTCGCCCATTGGCACTTGATGTGAGCGAAACGTGCCTTCGGTCGGCTTGCCGTCGACAATCTTTGGGCCCGTCCATCCTTTCGGTGATCGCAAAATGATCATCGGCCATCGTGGGCGTTCGCTAAACCCGTCGGCTCGAGCATCGGCTTGAATGCGCTGAATGTCGGCCACTACAACGTCGAGCGTTGCGGCCATGAGTCTGTGCATCGTCATTGGGTCGTCGCCCTCGACGAAATAGGGCGTGTAACCGTAGCCGCAAAATAGCGCTTCTAACTCGTCGCGGGAAATGCGGGCCAGTACAGTCGGGCCAGCAATCTTCCAACCATTCAAGTGCAAAATCGGCAGCACCGCGCCGTCATGAACCGGATTCAAGAACTTGTTCGAGTGCCAACTGGTGGCGAGCGCGCCGGTTTCTGCTTCGCCATCACCGACGACGCACGCAACAAGCAGGTCGGGGTTGTCGAAAGCGGCGCCGAAGGCATGGGAAAGCGAATAGCCCAGCTCACCTCCTTCGTGAATTGAGCCTGGTGTTTCCGGAGAGACGTGACTTGGAATACCGCCGGGAAACGAGAATTGTTTGAACAGCCGTTTCATACCGCCCGCGTTTTGCGAAATCGCGGGATAGATTTCGCTGTACGTTCCCTCCAAGTAAGCGTTCGCGACCAAAGCCGGGCCTCCATGGCCAGGCCCCGTTATGTTGATGACGTTCAGATCGTATTTCGTAATTATGCGGTTGAGGTGCGCGTAGACGAAATTGAGCCCTGGACTCGTGCCCCAATGACCGAGCAACCGCGGCTTGATATGCGCAAACGCGAGCGGCTCTTTCAGCAAAGGATTATCGTAAAGATAGATCTGCCCGACCGACAGGTAATTTGCCGCCCGCCAGTAGGCGTCGAGCTTGCGAAAGTCTTCCTGGGCGCCGAGGGAAGGAATTTCCATTCTGGTTTTCATTTGTTCAACTCAGTTGTGTGCGTCGAAGGCGGAGGTGCGGATACGGTGCGTGCGCGAATTCATGCCAGGGCCAATAATGTGCATTGTGAGCGCGCTCGCCCGCGTGGGCCGTAGCGGACTGCTTGATCGCTGCGCCCGAGGATCACTCTCATGGCAAGCAATAGGCTTTGTCGTAGGCACACACGTCATACAGCGTAGCCATTGCAGCCAATCGCCGACCCATGCCGCGCCTTTGCGTATTCTCGTTGTGGCAATCATAGCGCTTCCATCGCAGCGTTATATTCGCCGCGGCGTGCTGCCCTGTTGCACGCAGCTCTATGAAAGAGAGCTTGTTGCGCCGCGATGACGTTGGCCTTTTTACCTCCCCAAATGTCCATCGCCGGTTGCTGGATTGCGCGCGCAAACGAAAACGCCAACGGCCATGGCAGACGAGATTTGAATTGGAGGTTCATGGCGTTCAATCTAGCCGAGGCCAATTCGCCCGATTGACCACCCGAAAGAAACGCAATTGCCGGCACCGCGGCGGGCACGACTTGCGCTAGGCATCTCACCGTGGCGTCGGCCACTACATCGAGCGCCTCCTGCCTCGGGCAACTCAATCCGGGCAGCACCATGTTGGGTTTAAGGATTATGCCCTCAAGCATCACGTGTTGGATATGAAATTGGTTGAACACCGCTTGCAGGACGTCCCCGGTGATTTCACTCGTGCGTTCGACGGTGTGCACACCGTCCATGAGCACTTCCGGCTCAACGATAGGGACCAGTCCGGCCTCCTGACAGAGGGCGGCGTAGCGAGCCAGCGCGTGCGCGTTTGCCTCGATGCAAGCACGGCTCGGAATGTCCTCGGTCACGGAGAATGCAGCACGCCATTTGGCAAAACGAGCGCCCAGCCGCGCGTACTCGGCTAGGCGGTCGCGCAAGTCATCCAGGCCTTCTGTTATCTTTTCGCCCGGATGGCCGGCAAACTCCTTTGCGCCGATGTCCACTTTGATGCCGATGACAAGCTTTGCCGCCGCGATGACTTCTACGAGAGGCGTTCCGTCTTCACTCTGCTGGCGGATCGTCTCGTCATAGAGGATCACCCCGCTGATACACGCGCGGAGCCTTGGCGTGGTCACAATCAACTCTCGCCAGTCGCGTCGAGCCCCTTCAGTCTGGGCAATCCCCAACGCGGCAAATCGCTTGTTGCAGGTCGAATTGCTTTCATCCATCGCCAGCAAGCCTTTGTCGTCGGCCACCAACGTCTGCGCTGTGTCGATGAGCTTCTTCGTAAGCTCTGGGCTCAGGGGTTTGGAGGTCATGCGGAACTATCCTGACGTGCGTCAATGCCAACGACGCGCAGGACGGACCTTGCGATCATGAGTTCCTCGTCGGTTTGAATGACGCGCACGGCAACGCTGGCGCCTTCCGTCGAAATCAGCGGAGCGTTCGCCGTGTTGCGGCGCTCGTTCAATTCAAGGCCGAGGAAGCCCAGTTCGCCGCAGATCCGCTCCCGGATCAGCGGCGCGTTCTCGCCGATGCCTCCTGCGAACACGAGTGTGTCCAAACCACCGAGCGCCGCAGCGAACGAGCCGATCCATTTTTTGGCTTGATAGCAAAAGAGCGCGACGGCCTCGGCAGCACGAATGTCATCCCCTTCTCGGGCGAGCAAGTCACGCAGATCGGCACTTGTCTCGGACACGCCCAGCAACCCAGATTCGTGGTTCACCATCTCCTGAAATTCCGCAGCGTTCATTTGCTCGCTTCGCGCCAGATACGAAACCAGCCCGGGGTCCAAGTCACCCGAGCGACTGCTCATCACCAATCCGGCCGCCGGTGTGAAACCCATGCTGGTGTCGATGCTTCGGCCGTCACGCACGGCTGCTAAGCTTGCGCCATTGCCGAGATGGGCGAGGATCACGCGGCCTTTCGTTGCTGCCGGATCGCCAAGTCGCGCGAGTTCCTCCATGAGGAATTCATAAGACAGTCCGTGAAAACCGTATCGGCGCACACCTGCCGCCTCGTACCGCCGCGGGATCGGCAGAATACTGGCGACGCGCGGCATCGTGCGATGGAAGGCGGTGTCGAAGCACGCGACTTGGGGCAGATTGAGATAACGTTGGGCGAACGCATCCAACAACTCCATCTCAAGCGGCAGATGCTCGAGGGCATAGGGCGTGATGAGGCGCAATTGAGCGAGCAAATCTGGAGTAACCAGCTCGGGCTCGCTGCGCGCCATCCCGTGCACCACGCGATGTCCCAAGGCTTTGACCGAAGCCAACTCCGGCTGCGTGTCCAGCCATTCCAGCAGGAAAGCGATCACCGCACTGCGATCAGTGTTGTCGAGAAGGCGATTGTCTTGTGAGCGGCCGGCCAAATTCTTGAAGGTCAAGCTCGTGCCGCTCACGCCGATGCGATCCACTTTCCCGTGCAGCCGCCGCTCAAGCTGGTGATGATGATTATAGAGTGCGAACCGGATGCTCGATGAACCGCCGTTTATCGCGAGGATCCCGAAGCCTTCGCCGCTTGCCTCCGTGGACTTGGTCCCAATCATTTTCTTGGCCTTGGCGAAGACCAGACAATGAACCGCTGTCCCGCGCGGAGGGTTGCGCCTCCCGCCAACGAGTGTTGCCGCACCGGCTCTGCCATCCGACGTCTCAATTTTGGTTCCTCAATCATTGCTGCGACGCCTAGTAGTACGCGCGCCGGACGCCTTCCCCCGATCAATGATGAAGTTGCTTCATGCGCGATGGGAGGCTGCCGCGGATCATTTGGAGAAACACACGCGCATCTCACGTCAAAGCCACGTTCGACGAGCTTTCCATGTGAACGGGATGGGCGCGACCGACGCTTTCGTCACAATGTTTCAAGACGAGCGCCGGCCGAACCATGCCAAGGTCTCGCGCCACGATCTCGCGCGCGCGATGGACACGATATTCTATGGACTTCACCGAACAGCAGAGCGCCGCGCTCGCGGCGGATTGCGACATTCCATCGACCGCGGTCAGCATCAATGCGTCTCGCAAATGGCTTGGAAGCGCCGCCATTGCGCGCGCGAGGGCGCTCAACTCGTCGCGTGCGATGAGCTCATCCTCGGGGGACGCCCTCTCATCCCTCACATCTTCGGCCGCGCTCGCCTGGCACGATCCCTGAATGCTGCGGCGAACGAGCGCGCGACGCGCGCGATCGCGACACTTGTTGAGCGCGATCGAGCGCAGCCAAGGGCCAAAAGCGCGGTCTGGATCAAAGCGGCCAATTGCACGCCAAGCCGAGACGAACGTCTCCTGAACGAGGTCGTAGGCGACTTCGGCATCCGGGGTGCGCCGTCGCACGAAGCGATAGAGGCCCTCTTTGTGGGTTGTCATCAAGGACGCGAAGGCGCGCCGGTCACCATTCGTGGCGCGCCGCGCCATATCATTTGCATCGCCCGCCTGAACCAAGCGTCGCAACGGCGCGAAATGACCTGCCGAAATACCGAACGCGTTGCTCGAATCCATGCCTAGGGGCCCGCTTCAAAAACGACGCGCTGGGTGCATTCCCGCCGGCGACGGGTTGATTTGACGCGAATTTGGCGGCTGAAGGGATGAGCTGGAGCCCACAGGCGTCTCGCAGACGTTGAATCAAACCGTCCGCAGCTCGAACCTGTTCCTCTCCGCCCCCGTTATTGTTGACGTCTCGGGGACAGAGGCGCTGGTGCGTAGTACTGATGGGACCCAAAGGAGGAAGCGTGAAAGACCTCGATCGACGCCTCGCGGAACTCGGCCGAACTGAGATCGACCACGATCTGTATGCGATGGAGAGCGCGGTGTGGGCTAAAGTTGCTACGCGCGCATCGAAACTGCGACCGATGCCAAATCGAGTGGCGACGGCGATTTGCGCCGCGACAGCCTTGCTGGCCACCCTCGCGGGCGGCGCAACCGCCGCGGCTTCGGGACGGGCGACCCCAGAACCCATGGCTTTCGCAATTCAAG